>CAZIKH010000099.1:0-7719 GCA_964539755.1 uncultured Dinoroseobacter sp.
CGCATGACCGCCCTGATCGCTGGCTTTAGCCTTGGCTTTTCCCTGATCCTGGCCATCGGGGCGCAGAACGCGTTCGTGCTGCGCCAAGGCTTGCGGCGCGCCCATGTCTTTGCGGTCGCCCTGACCTGTGCGCTGTCGGACGCGGTGCTGATCGCGCTGGGTGTGACCAGTTTCACCGCGATCTCGGCCCGCTTGCCGCTGTTTGCGCCCTTGCTGGTCTGGGGCGGGGCGGCGTTCCTTGTGGTCTATGGCGCGCAGCGGTTCTGGGCCGCATGGCAAGGGGGCGAGCATCTGGATGCAGCCGAAACGGGCGGCGGCAGCTTGCGCGCGGCCATCGGCACGGTGCTGGCGCTGACCTGGCTGAACCCGCATGTCTATCTGGACACGCTGGTGCTGGTGGGATCGGTCTCGACCGAATACGGGGCCGAAGCGTGGCTGTTTGGGGTGGGGGCAACGCTGGCCTCGTTCGTGTTCTTTTTCGCGCTGGGCTACGGGGCGCGGGCATTGGCCCCGGTCTTTGCGCGGCCGCTGGCGTGGCGCATCCTCGATGTCAGTGTCGGGGTGGTGATGTGGGCGCTGGCGGCCAAGCTGGTGCTGTTCTGAGTATTTGGACCTAGAAGAACCAGACACCACAGTCCCTTGCAGCGCCCCCATCGGCGTGATCTGAAGTGCCATGGACAGCGCGAACAGACCTTTGCTGGGTGTATTCTGGATGCTGGTGACGGGGGCGTGTTTCGTCGCGGTCACCGCGCTGGTGAAGTATCTTGGCGATGGTATTCCAGCCGCACAGGCCGCGTTCCTGCGATACTTTCTGGGCCTTGTCTTCCTGATCCCGATGATCGGCGCGGTGCGGCGCGCGCCCTTCACGCGGCCTTTGCTGACATGGTTCGGGGTGCGGGGGGCGGCGCATACCTTGGGCGTGATCTTGTGGTTCTATGCCATGACCCGCATCCCCATCGCGGAAGTCACGGCGATGAATTACCTGAACCCGGTCTATGTCACCATCGGGGCGGCGTTGTTCATGGGCGAAAAACTGGCCGGGCGGCGCATCTTTGCCATTGGCGTGGCGCTGTTGGGGGCGCTGGTGATCCTGCGCCCCGGCTTTCGCGAGTTGAACGACGGGCATTTCGCCATGCTGTTCACCGCGATCTTCTTTGCGGTCAGCTACCTTCTGGCCAAGAAATTCGCAGGCGAAGTGTCCGCCACCGTCGTGGTCGCGATGTTGTCGATCACCGTGACCATCGGGCTGGCCCCCTTCGCCTGGGCGGTCTGGGTGACCCCGACATGGTGGGAATTGGGCATCCTGTTCGGGGTTGCCTGCTTTGCGACCTTGGGCCATTTCACCATGTCGCTGGCCTTCGCGGCGGCCCCGCTGACGGTGACGCAGCCCGTGACGTTCCTGCAATTGGTCTGGGCGACCTTGCTGGGGGCCTTCGCCTTTGGCGAGGCGATCGACGGCTTTGTCGTCTTGGGGGGCGGGTTGATCATCGCGTCGGTCAGTTTCATCACCTGGCGCGAGGCCAAGCTGCGCCGGGGCAAAGTCACCCCTGCCGTGCCCGAAACGAAAGGCTAGGCCACAGGCGCAGGGCGGGGTAGGCTGGCCCCTGACCCTTTGCCCGGAGGCCCCCGATGCGCATTTTCCTTGCCCTTTTCTGCCTGCTGCTGCCCCTGCCAGCGGCCGCGCAATTGGAGGTGTGCAACACCACCGCCGTCCCGCATCGCGTTTCCATCGGCTATCAGGGCCAGACGGATTGGCAATCCGAAGGCTGGTGGACCTTTGCCCCCGGCGAATGCGGCATCGTTCTGAGCGGGGCGCTGACGCGGCAGCATTACTATTGGAAGGCCCATGCCGAAGGGCATGATTACGGCGGCGACTATGCGTTCTGCACCGGACCCAGCCCCTATACGATCATGGGGGACAGCGATTGCGCCAATCGGGGCTACACCCGCGAGTTGTTCGTGTTGGAAGACACCGGTCCGACCGCCACGCGCTGGACGATCACGCTGGCCGGCGCGCCGATCAGCGCCCCGAAAGGCCCCGCCCCCAAAGCACCTGACCTGACCGATCCGGTGCCGCGCCCGGCCCCCATGCCCCTTGCGGCCCTGCCAGCGCCCCAGCTGGAGTATATCGACTATCAGGCGGGGTTCGCCCCCGGCACCTATGGCGATCCCAATTACGTCGAAGCGCGGTTTCTGGGCTGTCACGAAGACGGCGGCGGCGACTGGTGCGTGTTCGAAGGCGATGGCGTCGAATGGCTGGTCTATCCGTCCGACGCGAATTATTCGGAAACCTTCACCTCGCTGTCCTTCCTGACCCCGGGCCAGCGCGTGAACCTGTGGGCCGATATCGTGAATTTCAACGATGCCTCGGTCGAGGTGGCGGTGCAAAGGGTCGAGGCGATCACGACCGCCAGCGATCTGGATCGGGTCTGGTTCGCCTTGCAGGGCTTTTTCACCGATCCCCGCGACAGCCGCGCGCGGGCCGAAGTGATCGGCAACACGATGTTCGAGCTTTACGACAACACCCAGGTCACCGCCTATCGGTTCAGCGTGGTGCCGAACTGCGACGGAACCGCCGCCACCGGCCCTGCGATGATCCTGTCCGACCCCGAAAGCGGGTGGTCGAATTGCGCGATCCTGACCTATCTGGGCCCGGACGGGTTTGACTATACCGAGATGGGGATGCTGCAAGGGCCGATCTATCGGCGCTGACCTTGCCCGCGTTAACGATTTCTTAAGAATTTGCCCGACATCGGGTTGAGCTGCCCCCCTGTTAACCCCACCTTAACCCTATGCGACGTGGGGTTTGGGCTCTTGTTCTGGCGCTTGGTTTGGGCGCTTGTCCGGCTATGGCCGATCTGTCGGGGCCTGCCCGCGTCATCGACGGCGATACGCTGGAAATCGCCGGAACGCGCGTGCGTCTGGCCGGGCTGGACGCGCCGGAAAACGATCAGACCTGCCGCACCGAACATCACCGCGTCTGGTCCTGCGGCGCTTGGGTGACCCAAGAGGTCCGCAGCGCGCTGCGCGGGGCGGTCGTGTCCTGCACCGATTTGGGCGATGGCGGCTATGGGCGCATGTTGGGGCGCTGCTATTGGCAGGGTCAGGATCTGTCGGCTTGGCTGGTCGCGCAAGGCTATGGCTGGGTCGATCCCCGGTTTGAACAGACCTATCAGGCCTTGGCCGAAGACGCAGAAACCAAGGCGCGGGGGCTTTGGTCCCAAAACGCCCGTCCGCCTTGGGAACACCGCACGGCGCGCATCATTGGCCGGACCGCGCCCAATGCGGACTGCCGCATCAAGGGCAATATCTCGTCCTCGGGCCTGCGCATCTATCATCGACCGGGCCAGCAGCATTACGACCGCACCGGCATCCGCCCCGAACAGGGGGAACGCTGGTTCTGCACCACACAGGAGGCCGAGCGCGCCGGCTGGCGTGCGGCGCGCCGCTGACGATTTCCGCCGCAGTTTGATCCCGGTCAAGGTGCGCAGGCCCGACCGCGACGCACACTGTCCCCTGAAGCGAACAAGGAGGAACCGCGACATGTCCAATACCCCCCATGAACTGGCCGAAGAATTCCCGGACCGCGTCGAGGCGATGCACAAGCTGAAGCTGGAAAACGCCCATTTCGCCAAACTGTTTGACGAATATCACGAGGTGAACCGCGCCGTGCACCGCGCCGAAACGCGGGTCGAGCCGATGGATGATGCCGCCGAAGAAGACCTGCGGCGGCAACGGCTTCGGCTGAAAGACCAAATCTCGGCCATGTTGTCAGCCGAAGCGGTCTAACCCTTCAAGAATGCGATAAGACGGGATTGTACCTCGGGCTGCCACAGATCGTGGTGGCCCAACCCGTCAAGGCGTTCGAACCGCTTCTGGGGGCTGGCGGCGGCCTCGAACACCGCCTGCCCCTGATCCACCGGAATCACCCGATCCTGCGTGCCGTGCAGCACCAGAAGGGGGCCGGTATAGGCCGCGATGGCCGTTTTCGTATCCCAATGATTGGCAAAGAACGGACGCACCCAATCCGGCGCTTCGGTCTGCAAGGCCGCGTCGGGAATGCTGGTATAGGGCGCTTCCAGAACCATGCGGCTGGGCGGGCGGGTCAAGGCCAGATCGGCGGCCACCCCGGTGCCCAGACTTTCGCCGTAATAAAGGATCGGCACCTCGGGAAACCGCGCCGCCGCAAGGTCGGCCATCTGGCGGGCATCGCCGCGAAGTGCGGGTTCGGACGGGGCCCCGCCCGATCCGTTCGACCCGCGATAGGCCATCGCCAGAACCCCGATCCCGTTTCGGATCAGGATGTCGAAGCGGCGTGCGCGATGCCCCAGATTGCCTGCATTGCCCGGAAAATACAGCACCAAGGGCTGGCCCGGACGCGGGGGCGACAGCCAAAGCACGATCTTTGTGCCATCCTCGGCGATCATGCGGATGTCGGTCATCTGCACCCCGGCCTCGGCGGGCGTGATCGGCGTGGGGTCGAGGGGATAGGTCAGCTGCGGCTCGAACAGCTTTAGCAAGGCCAGAACCACAGCGCAGGTTCCAAGGATGACGATGCCGCCATACCTCATTCCCGGCTGTCCACTTCATAGGGCAGCACCCCGCGGCGGGCGGGGTCCACGGTCAGGCGGCGTTCCATCGGGGGCACGCTGCGCTGGTGGCAATTGGGACGTTCGCAGATCCGGCAGGAAATTCCGATCGGCTCGAACGCCCCGTCTTTCAGGTCCAGCCCATCGGCATAGACCAGCGATTTGGCATGGCCGATCTCGCATCCCAGTCCGATGGCATAGCGGCGGGTTGGCGCGCCCCAATGCCCGCCGGGTTTCGAGACATCCCGCGCAAGGCAGAAATACCGCACCCCATCCGGGGTTTCCGCCAATTGCCGCAGGAACCGCCCGGGGGTTTCAAACGCCCGGTGGACGTTCCACAGCGGACAGGCGCCGCCGAAGCGGGCGAACTGCAACCGCGTGGCCGAATGGCGTTTCGTGATGGTGCCGGCCTGATCGACGCGCACAAAGAAGAACGGCACCCCCTTCGCGCCCGGGCGCTGCAAGGTCGACAGGCGATGCGCGACCTGTTCGATGGAACAGGCGAAGCGGTCCGCCAGACGTTCAAGGTCATGCCGGGTGGCGCGGGCTTCGTCCAGAAAGGCCCCGTAGGGCATCAGCACGGCCCCGGCAAAGTAATTGGCCAGCCCGATCTTGGCGATATCGCGCGCGGTGGGGGTTTGAAACCGGGCCAGATCCAGCGTGACTTCCAGCAACGGGTCTTGGGTCAAAAGGGCGATCTGCACGGCCAGTTGAAAGCGCCGCGTCGCGGCGGCGCTGCGGGCCGACAGATACAAGGTCTTGCTGGCGGGGTCGTACCGCCTTGCATCCGGCCCGTCGACGCGGGCGACGCTGACGCCTTTCAGGGCCAGCAACTGGATGGCCCCCTGTTCCGGGTCGTCGCCCAGTTTGGCGGCGGTCGCTTCGGCGGCGCGGTCCACGGCGTCGATATAGTTGTCGCAATAATGGAAGAAGTCGCGCACTTCCTCCCAAGGACTGGCGCCTTCGCCGGTGCGCCCAAGGGCGGCATCCAGACTGGCCAGCCGTTCCTGGCTGTCGCGATAGGCGCGGTGCAGGTCCAGAAAGGCGCGGGCCAGCGCGGGCGCATTGGCTGCCGTCAGACGCAGATCGGCCAATCCGGGCGGATCGTCCGTGAAGACCGGATCGCTGAGAACCTCGCGCAGGTCGCTGACCATGCGTTCGCCATCCCCTTCGGCCAATTCGGTGACGTCAAAGCCGAACTCGCGCGCCAAGGCCAGAACCACCGTCGTCGAGACCGGACGGTTGTTGTTTTCCATCTGGTTCAGATAGGGCAGGGACACGCCCAGCTTGTCGGCAAACAGGCGTTGGGTCAGCCCAAGGCGCTGGCGCGTTTCGCGCAGCTTGGTGCCAGCATAGAGTTTCTGGGTGCGCATCGGCCGCCTTTGAACAGGGTTTGCAAACCCGATTGTGGGGTTTGCAAAGCCCTAACGCAACGGTTGCGTGGCCAATTGCCGTTCGCGCCGGATCACGAACAGGATCGCGCCCACCGCCAGCAGGGATGTCACCAGCATGATCCACATCAGTGGCCACGCGCCCGCCCCGGGCACCAGCAGGGCTGCGGCCAGCGCGCTGAGGCTGGCCCCGCCCCCCATCATGAACGCCCCGCCCAGACCCGAGGCGGTGCCTGCCAGTTGCGGGCGCACCGACAGCAGGCCCGCCGTGGCATTGGGCAGGGTCATGCCATTGCCGATGCCGACGAACACCATGAACGGGAAGAAGGCCATTGCGGTGACCCACCCCAGCCCATGCAGGATCGGCGGGAACACCAAGCCGAAGCAGGCGGTCGCGCAGCCCAGCAGGATCATGCGGTTCAGCCCGACCCGTTCCGAATAGCGCCCGGCAAGGTAATTGCCCAAGACATACCCGACGGCGGGCGCCCCGAACCACAGGCCCAGCACGGACGGGCTGAGGCCATAGACCTCGGTGCCCAGATAGGGGGCGCCGCCCAGATAGGCGAAGAAGGCCCCGGAACAGAAAGCGGTGCAGGCGACATAGCCCCAGAAGCGGCGCGAGGTCAGAAGTTCGGGATATTCCGAGATTTGCGCGCGGAAACTGGTCGGGCGCGTGGTGGCCGTTTCCCCCAGATCCGCCCAGACGAGCGTCATCAGGGCGGCCCCGACGACCAGCAACAGGTAGAACGACGCGCGCCAGCCAAAGGCCTCCTCCAGCCCGCCGCCGATCATGGGGGCGATCATGGGCACCAGCGCCATGCCCATCGTGACATAGCCGATCATCGACGCCGCGCGCGCGGGCCCGACCATATCGCGCACGATGGCGCGGCTTAGGACGATGCCCGCCGCGACGACCGCTTGGCCCATGCGAAAGACCAAGAAGACCTCCAAGGTGGGGGCCAAGAGACAGCCGATGGTCATCAGAAGAAAGATGCCAAGGCTCCATAACATCACGCTGCGACGGCCATAGCGGTCGGACAGGGGGCCGATGACGATTTGCAGGATCGCGGTCGTGAACAGGTACAAGGACACCGACAATTGCACGAGGCGGTAATCGGCTTGGAAATACTCGGCCATGCCCGGCAGGGACGGCAGGTAGATGTTCAGCGTCATCGCCGAGATACCGGCGACGAACACCAAGGTCGTGATATGAGGGGGCGACCTGCGGTCGAGATATGTGCGGGGTTGCATTGCACCCATTTAGGCCCCCGCCGCGGCGCGGTCTATCGCAAATGACCGAGGGTTGCGTGCGTCCTTGCACAGACAATTCGGGGCTGTCGGGGGATATGCAGATTTGCAATGTTGCAAGATCATGTTTGCATGACTTTGCAAATTTGCCGAAACGCGCTTTGCGGCATCGCGCCCGATATGTAGAACCGACCAAAGCCGCTAGACCGGGCGGGCATCAATGGGCCCAGGAAGGACACAGACGCCATGAAAGACATTCTTCAGGAACTGGAACATCGCCGTGCCGAGGCCCGTCTGGGGGGTGGGCAGAAGCGGATCGACAGCCAGCACGCCAAGGGCAAGCTGACCGCGCGCGAACGCATCGACCTGCTGCTGGATGAAGACAGTTTCGAAGAATACGACATGTTCGTCACCCATCGCTGCACCGATTTCGGGATGGAGGCGAACAAGCCCCGCGGGGACGGTGTCGTCACCGGCTGGGGCACGGTGAA
>CAZIKH010000100.1:0-7697 GCA_964539755.1 uncultured Dinoroseobacter sp.
CCTGATGAACCTTGTCGGGGAATTGGTCATCAACCAATCCGTCTTGGCGCAGCACGTCGCGGCCTTGCCCACACCGCTGGCCACGCCCCTGATCGAAGCGCTGGAAGACTTCAAGATCCTGACCCGCGACATTCAGGACGGGGTGATGACGATCCGGGCGCAATCCGTCAAAGCGCTGTTCCAGCGGATGCGGCGGATCGCGCGGGAAACCGCGCAGGCGACGGGCAAGCAGGTGCAATTGCACGTCAGCGGCGAAGACACCGAAATCGACAAGACGCTGCTGGAACGGCTGGCCGATCCGCTGACCCACATGATCCGAAACGCCATCGACCATGGTCTGGAAGCCCCGGACGACCGCCGACAGGCGGGCAAGCCCGAAACCGGAACAATCCAGCTGTCGGCCATGCACCGGGCGGGGCGCGTGGTGATCGAAATCGCCGATGACGGGGCGGGCCTGAACCTGCAACGGATCGGCGCGCTTGCACAGGAACGCGGCTTGATCGCGGATGCGTCGGCCTTGGCCCCGAAAGACGTCTGTGCCTTGTTGCTGCGTCCCGGATTTTCGACGGCACGGGATGTGTCCGACCTGTCGGGGCGCGGTGTCGGACTGGATGTGGTCAACCAAGCCGTTCAAGCGATGGGCGGGCGTGTTTCGGTGCGCACCACCCCCGGCGCGGGAACCACCTTCACCTTGTCCTTGCCGCTGACGCTTGCGGTCATGGACGGCATGGTGCTGCGCGCCGACGATCAGACCTATATCCTGCCGCTGGCCGCGGTTGTCGAAACACTGTGGGTGGACGCCGCCCAAGCCGTCGATCTTGACCCGGGGCAGAGGGTCCTGAACCTGCGCGGCACGCCTACGCGTCTGATCTCGCTTCGAAATCTCTTGTCGAACCGTCGCGGCACGGCGCCCGACCTGCCCAGCGTGGCGATGGTGGTGCGGTGCGAAACCGAAGACCCCTTCGTCCTGCTGGTCGATGACATTGTCGGGCAGCGCCAAGTCGTCATGAAGGGCTTGCCGGGACACTTGACGCATTGCCCCTTCCTGAGTGGGGCCACGATTCTGGGCGATGGGCAAATATCGTTGATCCTTGATCCGGGCGGTCTGTTCGACATGGCGCGGTCCCCCGCAGGGATGGTTGGGCAGGCAATGGCATGATGCAAGAACAAGACACGGATCCCGCCAAGGACATTCTGACCTTTCATGTGGGTCCGGCGCTCTATGGGCTGGACATCCAGACCGTGCGGGAAATCCGCAGTTGGGTGCCACCGACCCCCCTGCCCCAAAGCCCGCCGCATATCTGCGGCGTCATCAACTTGCGTGGAACGGTCCTGTCCATTCTGGACCTTGGGCTTCGGCTGGGCGGTCAGCCCGCCCCGCACAGCGCGCGGTCGGTCATCATCGTCGCCGAAGCCGAGGCTGGGCTGATCGGGCTGTTGGTCACGGGCGTGTCGGACATTCTGTCGGTGCAAAGGGCGGATTTGCTGGCACCGCCGTCCCGGGGTCCGGCGGACCCGCCGGGCTTTGTCGAAGCGCTTGTGCAGCGCAAGTCGGACATGGTGCGGTTGATCACCTTGGACCGGATCCTTGCCGAGGGGTCCGACCAAACGCCCCACAGTGTCTCCGCCCCGGCAGACCCGCAAGATGCCTAAGACCGCCGCCCCTCCACCTGCCGCGACATCGGCGGCCCGGCTGACCGACCGTCAGTTCGCCTTGATCGCGGGTCTGGCCAAGCGCGAAGCGGGCTTGGCGATCCCGGCGAACAAGAATGCGATGGTCTATTCGCGGGTGATGAAACAGATGCGTGCGGCGGGCCAAACCGATCTGGAAACCTATTGCGCGCATCTGCGCCAGACCAAGAACCCGGCCGACCTGTCGCGGCTGGTCTGCGCCTTGACGACCAATGTCACCCAGTTCTTTCGCGAACCACACCATTACCGCAGCTTGCGCGATGACGTGCTGCCCGGCCTTGCCAAAGCCGCGCGGGCTGGGCGCGCGATCCGGCTTTGGTCGGCGGGCTGTGCCGACGGGATGGAGGCCTATTCGATCGCCTTGGTGCTGGCCGAGGCCTGGCCCGATTATGCCCAATTGGACCTGCGCATTCTGGCGACGGATATCGACAGCAACGTGATCGCCCGCGCGCGGGCGGGACGTTATGCGGCGCGGCATCTGGCCCATATCCCGCCCGCCTATCATCGGCATCTGCAGCGCAGTCCCGATGGAACCCAGTTCGACATCGCGCCCGGCCCCAAGCAGCTTGTCACCTTCAACACGCTGAACCTGTTGCGCGACTGGCCGATGCGGCATGGCTTCGATGCGATCTTCTGCCGAAACGTGATGATCTATTTCGACGAAGGCACGCGAACCGACCTCTGGCCGCGCTTGGCCCGGGCGGTGCAGCCCGGCGGCTGGCTGTTTCTGGGCCATTCCGAACGCCTGCCAAAACCCGTCGACTATGGCTTTGCCCCTTGCGGGTTGACCACCTATCGCAAACGCCCCGCCGCGCAATGACCCTAGGACGACCCCCATGGCCTTGAGAGATCAACTGAAATTGCTGGTCGTGGACGACATGTCGACCAGCCGGGGCCTGATCACGCAGGCCTTGGAAGGCTTCGGCCTCCAGCAAATCGAAACCGCCGACAGCGCCGAAGAAGCCCTAGGCCGTCTGCACCAAACGCCCGTGCATCTGGTCCTGTCGGATTACAACATGCCCGGTCGAACCGGGCTCGATCTGTTGGAGGCGCTGCGGCGCGATCCGGCAACCAAAGCCATCGGCTTTATCCTGATCACGGGCCGGGCGGATGCTGCCATCATCGATCGGGGACGCGCCTTGGCAATGAACAACTATCTTGCCAAGCCGTTCACGCCCGTGGACCTGCGCAACTGCCTTGAAAGCGTGGTGGGCCGCCTGTGACCCAATCCGCCTTGGCCCGCCGTCAGACCCTGCAAGCCTGCGCCGCCGAATTGCGCGCCTTGTCAGACGCGTGCGAAAGGGTCGAACAGGTCTTGGGCGCGCTTTTGCAACGGACGGGCCATCCGGGGTCGGCGGCGCTGCACGGTTTGCAGGATCTGGACCGCATTCGACAGACCTTGGCGGATCTGGCCCCGCTGGTCGCGGGCCTCGACGCGGCCACGACCCTCGATCAGATCGACCAACTGATCGCGGATCGGCGGTTGGGCGATCTGGGCGACCGCTTGCGATCCCGGCAACGGTCCGATCCCACGCTGGGCCCGCCCCGACCCGATGTGCATTTGTTCTAGGGCGGCGCTCAGCGAAACCGCAGGGGCAGGGAAAACCCGTATTGGGCCTCGCGCAGGCCTTCGGGGGCGGCGGGAAAGCGTCCCGCCCGCTGCACGGCCTGCACCGCCGCCTGATCCAAGGCCGCATTGCCCGAGGATTGCGCGATCCCGACGCCTGCCAAGGCCCCATCGCGCCGGACCTGCAAGCGCAGGACAACGACCCCCCGGCCCCGCACCGCTGGTCTGCCCCGGTCGATCCGCGCGCGGATTTGTGCGCCCCAAGTCGACATCAGGCTTTGGCGCTGGCCCGAGGTCAGCGCGACCGTTTGCGCCGCCCCGGCCACGCCGCGCGCGCCCGTCTCACCGCGTCCGGCGGCTTGTCGCGCGGGCTGCGCGGCGCGGGTCACCTGCGGGGCGGGCGTGTCGGCGCGGGGGCTGCGCGCAACCGGGCGCGGGCTGCGCAGAACCGGGGGCGCAAGGGCGGTCAGTTCGGCGGGCGTGGTGTCGATCTGGGGCGGCGCGCTCTGCTCTGGCAGGACGGACAATCTTGGCACATCCGGCGTAGGGCGCGGCATGTCTGGCGACATCGCGGGCAGGGCCAGACCTGCTGGGGCGGGTGTCGCCACAGGGGGCAGCGCGATTGGGGTCGGATCCAAATGGGCCGCAACGGGTGGCTGGGTCCAGCTTTGCACCCAGTCCGCCGCCGCCGCCATGCTGGCAGGCTGGGTGATCACCGCCTGCCCGCCATCGCCCGCGGCATCTGCACCGCCCACACCCCGGTCAGACAACAGGACCCCCCCGGCCCCCAGATGCAACCCGGCGGCCAAGCTGCCAAAGATCGCAAAATCCCGAACCCCCATCATGGCGCGGCCACCAGAATGCGAATATCCGATTGGCCCGCGTCCGCCAAAAGCGCCAGAACTTGCGCCAACCGCGCGCCAGCCACCTGCCCGTCCGCCTTCAAACTGACCGGGCCTGCCAGATCGGCAAGGCCCAACGCCGTCTCCGACAGCGGCCCGGACGCCCCATACAACACACCGTCGGCGGATAGAAACAGCTGCGACGGCCCCAACGCGACCGGGGCCGCCTCGGAACGCGGTGGCGTGATGGGGACAGGATCCGGCGGGGTCAATTGCGCGCTGATCAGAAAGAAAATCAGCAAAAGAAAGACGACATTGATCATCGGCACCGCCGCTTCGGCAGGGCGGCGCGGGGTGGCGCGCGGCGACAGATCAAAGCCGGACCCGGTCATTCCACGATCACCACATTGCGATAGCCCGCAGCGCCAAGCGTCGCCAGAACATCGACAAGGGATTGCAACCGCGCGTCCTGCAGCGGACGCAAGACCACGGGCGCCTCGGGATCGGGCATCAAGGGCGCCAAGCTGGCGGCCAGATCGCCCAAAGCGACAGCTTGGCCGTTCAAGCGCACCTCTTGCGGGGATACGTCGATCAGGCGCGGCGGGCCGTCCCACACCGCCTCCGTCGTGCCCGCCGCCAAGGGCAAGACCAGCGCATCCGGCGCCCCGAACCGGGCGGCCAGCATGAAAAAGACCAAGAGCAGAAAGACAACGTCGATCATCGGCGTCAGGCTGGGCCCGCGACGGGCGCGGCGTGTCGTGTCGGCCAGCGAAATCATCGCACCGCCCCCACGAAGACCCGGGTCAGACCGTCTTCCAGTCGCGCTTGCAAACGGTCAGCGCGCCCTTCGAACAAGCTGAGCGCGACACTGGCCGGGATCGCCACCGCCATGCCCGCCGCGGTGGTCAGCAAGGCTTCCCAGATCCCGCCCGCCAGAACCGCCGGGTCCGCCCCCGCGCCCGAGCTTTGCAGCGCCTGAAACGCGGCGATCATGCCCAGAACCGTTCCCAGAAGCCCCAGCAAGGGGGCGATGGTCGCGATGACCTCCAGACCGCGCAGACCGCTGCGCGCTTCGGCCAGATGCAGGCGGGCGATGCGGGTCGCGTCTTCGCGCGCGGCCCCTTCGGGCAATCGTTCGGACAGGGCCATGGCCTGCGCCAAGGTGACGGCCACGGGGCCGCGCAACTGCGCCATGTGGTCTGCCCCTTTGCCCTGCGTCCAGTCCTGCAACGCGGCTTCGACCGCATCGGGGCTGGCCTGCCCAACCCGGAGACTGCGCCACAGCTTCCACAGGATCAGCGTCAGCGCCAAGACCGACAGCCCCGCGATCAGGATCAAGGCCGGACCACCGCGCATCAAGGCGTCCCATATCGTCTGGACCGATCCTGCGGCCCCAGCGGCATTATCCATGATCCATCTCCTTCATCCAGCGCGCGACCCCTGCGCCGACGGCCGCATGGACCGCTTGTCCGACAGCCTCGCCCAAGGCGGTGTGCAGGCCCGCAAACACGGTCTGGCCCCGCGGGGCGGCGACCGCGATGCAATCGGTGCCCGTGCCAGTGGCACGCCCCTGCGGCAGGATCGGCCCGCCCTCCATCACCGCGACCGTGCGGGCCTGCGTCGCAATCGACAGCATTTCCAGAAGGCCTGTATCGGTCAGCCCCTGATCCACGGCAACAAGCAGGTTGATCGTGCCAATCGGGGCTGGGGCTGACTGGACGCGGGATCCGACGCGTTCGGCATTCGACAAACCGACAGTGGCCACACAGTGCGCCGTGATCCCGTCGACCGTGGCCTGCACCAGATCGTATCGCGCCACATCGCGCGAGGTCAGAAAGCCGACGCTGTCTGCCGCCCCGAACGCGGCCATTTCCCCGGCAAACCAATGCAGCGCGTCGAAATCGGGCGTCAGATCGGCGTCCCGCACTTCGCGCCAGACCACCCGTCCTGCATCCTGATAGCCGGGCCGATGCGGGGCCCAGCTCAGCACCCGGCACGGTGCCGACAAGACCGCCGTCAACCAAGGACCCTGATGATCCACGGCAATCATGCCAGCACCGTCAGGGTTTGGAAGACAGGGCCAGCATCGGTTTGCACGAACCGTCCCGACACGCCAAAGACCTTGCGCAGATTGTCGTCCTGCAAGACCTCCTGCGGGGGGGCATCGGCGACAAGTTGGCCAGCCTGCAACAGGATCAAGCGGTCGCAATACCGCGCGGCCAGCCCCAAGTCATGCAAGGCGACCATCACGGCGCGCCCTTCCCCGGCCAGATCGCGGAACACCTGCATGGTCGCCAGTTGTGCAGCCGGATCGAGGCCCGCAATCGGTTCATCCGCCATCAGAAGCGGCGCATCCTGCGCCAGCGCGCGGGCAATCAACACCCGGCCCTGTTCGCCCCCTGACAGTCCCGTCGCCGGGCGCGCGCGCATCTGCTGAAGGCCCATACGCTCGATCGCCTTATCGATGGCCTGACGGTCATCTTCGGTGGCGCGCCGCCCATGGGGCAAGCGGCCCAAGGCCACCACGGTTTCGACAGGAACCGGCCAGGCGATTTCGCGGGCTTGGGGCAACCACGCGACGTGACGGGCGCGCGCTTGCGGGGGCATGTCCAGAAGATTGCAGCGCCCTTTGGCGGGCAACAGCCCCAGCGCGCCGCGCATCATCGTGGTCTTGCCCGCGCCATTTGGGCCGATCAGGCCCACGACCTCGCCCGGGTTCACCGTCAGGCTGACCTGATCGACGACCGGGCAGGCACCGCGCAGCACGCTCAGTTGGTCTAGGTGCAGCAGGCTCATAGCTGGCCCCGCGTGCGGTAGATCAGGTGCAAGAACAAGGGCGCGCCCAACAAGGCCATCACCACGCCCAGTTTCAGGTCGCGGTCGGGCAGGATCACCCGCACGGCGATGTCGGCGGCCAAGACCAACGCCGCCCCGCCAAGGGCCGAAGCCCACAACAAGGCCCCCGGCTGGCCGCGCACCAGTCCGCGCAGCAAATGCGGCACCACCAACCCGACAAAGCCGATGGCCCCGGCCACCGCCGTTGCCGCGCCCACGCAGGCGGCCACGCCCAGAACCAATTGCAGGCGCAAACGGCCAAGATGAATGCCAAGTGCGGCCGCCGCGTCTTCGCCCAAGGTCAGCGCGTCGAGGCCGCGGGCTTGGATCATCAGCAGTCCCCAGCCCAGCAGCATGAAAGGCGCGGCCAGCGCGACATGGCTCATGGATCGATCCGCCAAGGACCCCAGCGTCCAGAACACGATCTCGGACGCCGCAAAAGGGTTGGGCGACAGGTTCAGGACCAGCGCAGTCAAAGCCCCCGCCAAGGCCGATACGGCAATCCCCGCCAAGATCAGGGTCAGCGACCCGCCGCGCGGGCCAGCCAGCACCAACAACAGCAGAACCGACACCAAGGCCCCCGCCAACCCGGCCAGCGGCAAGGCAAGGGTCAGGCTGGCCGCGATCCCGGTTTGCAAGGTCAAGACAGCGCCCAAGGCCGCCGATCCGGTGACACCGATCAGCCCCGGTTCGGCCAAGGGGTTGCGCAGATAGCCCTGCAAGGCCGCCCCCGACAGACCCAGCGAGGCCCCGACCATCAC
>CAZIKH010000101.1:0-7683 GCA_964539755.1 uncultured Dinoroseobacter sp.
ATGTCGATCGGGTTGTCGGCATGTTCGCCGCCATTGATGATGTTCATCATCGGCACGGGCAGCACGCGCGCCGAGGTGCCCCCAACATAGCGATAGAGCGGCTGCATCGTGGCATCTGCCGCGGCCTTCGCCACGGCCAGCGACACGCCCAGAATGGCGTTGGCGCCCAGACGGCCCTTGTTGGCGGTGCCGTCCAGTTCGATCATCAGATGGTCGATGGCGGTTTGTTCGGTGGCATCGACGCCCAGAAGGGCTTCGGCAATTTCGCCATTCACGGCGGCGACCGCGTCGCGCACGCCTTTGCCCATGTAGCGGGCCTTGTCGCCGTCGCGCTTTTCGACGGCCTCATGCACGCCGGTGGATGCGCCCGAAGGCACGGCGGCGCGGCCCATGGTGCCGTCTTCAAGGGTGACATCGACCTCGACCGTCGGGTTGCCCCGGCTGTCCAGAATCTCGCGGGCGTGAATGTCGATGATATCGGTCATGGAATCCTCCGTCGGTCGTTGCGCGCCTCATAGCGCAGCTGGACGCGAAGGCAAAGCTATACTGCGGCGCGGCGTTTGCGCTCACGGTAAATCGTGTAAAGCCCGGACCCGATGATCAGCGCGGCCCCGGCAAGGGTCCATGCGTCGGGGCGTTCGCCGAAGAAGACCATCCCCAGAACCATCGCGAACAACAAGCGCGTGTAGCGGAACGGCGACAGGACGGACACTTCGCCAACCCGCATCGCCGCCGTGATCGCCCAATAGGCCAGCGACCCCATGGCCGAAGCCGCGATCAGCCCGCCCCATTGCAGGCCCTGCGGCCAGACGAAGGCCGGACCGACACTGGCAAGGACCAGTGCCGCGACCACCAAGGACAGGCATCCGTAAAGCCCAAGCGCCTCGGTCGGGACCTCTGCCGGGACCATCCGCGTGGCCACATCGCGGCCCGCCAGAAAGAAGGCGGCGGCGACGGCGGCCAAAGCCCCCGGTTCGATCCCGCTGGCATCGGGGCGCAGGATCACCAGCACGCCAACAAGGCCGAGGCAGACCGCGCTCCACCGTCGCCAGCCGACGCTTTCGCCCAGCACAAGTGCGGCCCCCAACGTCACCAGCAAGGGGACCGCCTGGACGATGGCCGCTTGCACGGTCAATTCGATCAGGGACAGCGAGGTGACAAAGGCAATCGCGGCGCAGCCCTCGATCGCATTGCGGGCAAGGACCACCTTGTTCAGGCTCCATGCGCCGAACAGGGGCAAGCCGCGCTGGATCATCAACGCCCCGAAGAACAGCGCGCCGCCGACCCCCAACGCAAGGATGATCTGCCCCGGCGGAAACGCCCCCGACAAGGCCTTGATCATCGCATCCGCCGTGGCAAAGCCGGCCATCGCCGTGACCATCAGGAAGATGCCGCGCAGATTGTCCATGAAAGGGGCTTTCGGTCGTGGTGCTGCGTCGCCTTAGCGCGGGGGGCGGGCCGAGAAAAGACTGGTCAGCGCGCACCGGATAAAATAACCACAAAACTAGTTTTATCGAATCGAGGGCGCGTCATGGACAGCACCGAAGCCGCGCAGGGATTTGCCGCCATGGGGTCCGAAGCCCGTTTGGCGGTGTTGAACTGCCTGATCCGCGCGGGCGAGGCGGGCTTGACCGTGGGCGAAATCCAAACGCGCACCGGCATCGCGGCGTCGACCTTGGCGCATCATCTGAAATTCCTGGCGGGGGCGGATCTGATCCGCCAAACCCGCGAAGGCCGCACCGTCGGGTGTCGTGCCGATTTCGACCGTCTGCGGGCGCTTGCGGGCTTTATCCTGACCGAATGCTGCGCGGATGCGCCAACCCAGAAAGGCGTCTGCCATGGCTGATCTTGCCCAACCCACCCGCACCCAATGGCTGGAGGCACTGAAGACGCCTTGGACGGTTGTGGTCGCCGTGCCCGTTCTGACCCTGCTGTTTGACGCCCCGCAGATGCTGCCGAACCTGCAATTCGCGGCGGCGGCCCTTGGCCGGACGCTGCCCTATATTCTGATTGCCGTGCTGATGCTGGCCTATCTGAAGGCGGCGGGCGCGGACCGTTTGATCGCCGAAGCCTTCAAGGGCAAAGAGGTGCGGATGATCGTGCTGGCCGCCTTGGTGGGCGGGCTGGCGCCGTTCTGTTCCTGTCAGGTGATCCCGTTCATCGCGGCCTTGCTGGCCTTGGGCGCGCCCTTGTCGGCGGTCATGGCGTTCTGGTTGTCCTCGCCGCTGATCGACCCGCCGACCCTGATGATCACCGCCGCCGCGCTTGGCTGGCCCTTTGCCATCGGCAAGGCGGTGGTTGCGGTCGGGCTGGGCCTTGCGGGTGGCTTTATCGTCATGGCGGTGATGCGGGCGGGCCATTTCAGTGTGCCCTTGAAGCAAGCCCCGAAAACGGGCTGCTGCGGCGGCCCGAAGGTGCCCGGCGGTACGGTGCAATGGAAGGTCTGGGACAGCGCGCCCCAGCGCGCGGTCTTCGGGGCCGAGTTTCGCAGCAACGCGCTGTTCTTGCTGAAATGGCTGGCGCTGGCCTACACGCTGGAGGCGTTGCTGGTCACCTATGTGCCTGCATCGCTGATTGCCGGGCTGGTCGGCGGCGACGGGGTCTTGCCGATCCTGACCGCCGCAATCGTGGGGATGCCCGCCTATCTGAACGGCTATGTCGCCCCCGCCTTGCTGGCGGGCCTGATGGACCAAGGCATGGGGGCCGGGGCTGCGATGGCCTTTCTGACGGCAGGGGCGGTCAGTTCGATCCCAGCCATGGCGGCGGTCTATTCGCTGGTGCGTTTGCCGGTGTTCGCGGCCTATCTGGGGCTGGGCGTGGCCGGGGCGGTTGTCGGCGGGCTGATCTTTCAACTGGTCGTCTAGCCGACGTAGTCTTCCCGCGACAGCCCGTATTTCTGCATCTTCTCATAGAGGGCTTTGCGGGACAGACCCAAGGCTTCGTAGGTGTCCTTCAGCGAGCCGTTCTGCGCCTTCAGGCAGGCCGCGATCAGGGCTTTTTCATGCGCGGCCATCTGGTCGGCCAAGGGCAGGTCGGTGGGCGCGGACGGTGCATCGGTGCCGGGCGTCAGATCCAGCCCCAAGACGAACCGATCCGCCGCATTGCGCAATTCGCGGACATTGCCGGGCCAAGACCGGGCTGCCAGCGCCGAAAGGACCGCCCCCGGCACATCCGGCGCGGGGCGTTTGTAGCGGATCGCGGCCTGCTGGACGAGATGGACAAACAGAAGCGGAATGTCGTCGCGCCGTTCGGCCAAGTCCGGCAGACGCAGTGTGATGACGTTCAGTCGATACAGCAGGTCTGCCCGAAACCGGCCTTCGGCGGCCTCGTGTTCAAGGTCGGTCTTGCTGGCTGCCAGAAAGCGCACATCCAGCGTCACCGGTTCGTTCGATCCCAGCCGGGTGATCGTGCGGTTCTGCACCGCATGCAGCAGCTTGGCTTGCAGCGGCAAGGGCAGGCTGTCGATTTCGTCCAGAAACACCGTGCCGCCGCGCCCATGTTCGAACTTGCCATAACGCGCCCGCGTCGCGCCGGGATAGGCACCGGCTTCATGGCCGAACAGCTCGGATTCGATCAGGGCCTCGGGCAGGGCGGCGCAGTTGATATGCACGAAAGGGCCATCGCCGCGCGTGCTGGCGCGGTGCAGGGCATGGGCGACCACGTCCTTGCCGGTGCCGGTTGCGCCGCAGATCAGGGCATCCGCGTCGGTCTGACCAACCGCGCGCACCTGCCGCCGCAGCGCCACCATCGCCGCGCTGCGCCCGATCAGCCGCGCATCGACCGCGTCACCCTGCACCACTTCCCGGCGCAGCGCGCGGTTTTCCAAGGTCAGGCGGCGCTTGTCCAAGGCCCGCCGGACGGATGTCACAAGCCGGGCCGGGGCAAAGGGTTTTTCCAGAAAATCATAGGCCCCGTCCCGCATCGCCGACACCGCCAGATCGACATCGCCATGCCCGGTCACCAAGATCACCGGCAGTTCTGGGTCGATCTCGAGCGCCTTTTGCATCAGGCTCAGCCCGTCCATGGGGGACATGCGGATATCGCTGACAAGGATGCCGGGGAAATGCCGGTCGATCCGGGCGAGGGCGGTTTCGGCTTGGGCGAAGGTTTCGACCTCGACCTCCTCCAGCCCAAGGGTTTGTTCGGCGGCGAAGCGCAAATGCTCTTCATCATCCACAAAAAGAACGGTTTCGGACGGTGGCTGGGTCATCCGGCGACCTCGTCGGGTTGCGGGGCCTTTGCCGGTGTCAGGGTCACGGTGAATTCGGCCCCGCCTTCGGGATGGGTGCGCGCCGACAAGCGACCGCCGAAATCGCGGATGATGTTATAGCTGATCGACAGGCCCAGCCCCAGCCCTTGGCCCGGGGATTTCGTGGTGAAGAACGGGTCGAAGACCTGACCGGGTTTGCCGTCGGGCAATCCCGGCCCATGGTCGCGCACCCGGATGACCCATGTGTCCCCCTCGGCCAGGGCGTGGATCGTCACGGGCGGCGCGGCCTCCGGGCCTTGGGCGTCCAGCGCGTTGTTCAGAAGGTTCACGATGACCTGTTGCAAGCGGACCCGTCCGCCCATCACCCAAGGATCGCCTGCGGGGCGATCAAAGACGATGCGCGCCTTGCTGACCGTCAGGCGCGGCGAGACCAGCGCGATGGCATCTTCGATCACCGGGACCAGCGGCACCGCGCGGATCGCTTCCTGCGGACGGCGGGCGAAATTGCGCAGATGTTTCGAGATCGCCGCCATCCGGTCCGCCATTTGGGAAATCCGGGTGATGTTTTCGCGCGCTTCGCGTTTGCGGTCACGATCCAGAAACGCGGCGGCATTGTCGGCATAGGATTTCACCGCCGCCAGCGGTTGGTTGAATTCGTGGCTAAGGGCAGCGGACATCTGCCCCAGCGCGGCCAGTTTGCCCGCCTGCACCAATTCGGTCTGGGTCTGGCGCAGTTTCTGTGCGGTTGCGGTGCGTTCGGCCACTTCGGCCTTCAGATCGGCGGTGCGTTCGGCCACGCGCTGTTCCAGAAGCGCTTGGGTCGCGCGCTGATCGGCCAGACGTTCCAGCAAGCGGTGGCGGCGTTGCAGCACGATGGCCGCGATCAGCCCGGTCAGAAGGATGCCCAGCACGATCAGCGCCAGCGTCGTGCGGGCTTGGGTCAGCGCGGGGCCGGTCGGGGTCAGGATCGCCACCCGCCAGCCCGCCGCCGCGATCAGGCGCAGCCCGGTGACGTATTCGCCGACCGTGCCACCGTCCCGCAGCCGCACAAGATCCAGATCATCAGTCAAGCGGTCGCGGTCGCGGGGCAGGGGGATCAAACGGTCCAAGGGGTATTGGCGGGTTTCGGCGATCTGCATCAACATCGGTTCGGTGACCGGGCCCAGCGTGCGGAATTGCCATTCCGGGCGGCTGGACATGAAGATGACGTTCGAGCTGTCGGTGACGATCAGATCGGCCCCGCCGTCGCGCCAGGTTTCCTCGAACGCGTCCATGGTGATCTTGACCGCGACCACCCCCAGGATCTGGGTGTCCTCCAGCACGGGGGCGGCGAAGAAATACCCGCGCTCGCCCGAGGTGGTGCCAAGCGCATGGAACCGACCGGTCCCGCCCGCCAGCGCGTCGGTAAAGTAAGGCCGATAGGCGAAATTGCGTCCCACAAAGCTGCGGTCGGTGCGATAGGAACTGGCCGCGATGGTCGTGCCGTTGCGGTCCATCACATAGACATCCGACACATCCAGCGCCAAGGCGGTTTGGCGCAGCTGCTCATTTGCAAAGGGGATAACGCCGGAATTGGTCGGTTCGCGCAGGACGGTGGCAAGGATGGGGCGTTCGGCCAGAAGGCCCGGCAAGGCCTCGGCCCGGGTCAGCGCCCCGCGCAGCACCTCGGTCGCAAGGCGCAAGGTGGCGTCATTGGCCTGTCCCGCTTCGATCAGATAGGCCCGTTCGATCCGGGGCAGGGCGGCCACAGCGACCCCGATCGCCACCGACAGCACAGCCACCAGGGCCAGCATCGCGCGACGCGTCGACGGGGCGGACGGGCCGGGGGCGGTCATGCGCGGATCAGGGCCAAGACCGGGTCACGCGGCCTCGAGGGCGGCGATGATCGCGCCGAAATCATCGGCCTTCAACGAGGCCCCGCCGACCAAGGCCCCGTCCACGTTCGAGACCGCGAAGATATCCGCGGCATTCGACGGCTTGACCGATCCGCCATAAAGCAGCCGCACGGCATCGCCGATGTCGGGGCCGAACCGCGCCTGAAGGGCGGCGCGCAGGGCGTCATGCACCTCGGCAATCTGGTCGAGGGTCGGCGTCCGCCCGGTGCCAATGGCCCAGACGGGTTCATAGGCCACCACCAAGGTGTCGCCCGTCGCGCCGTCCGGCACCGACCCTGCCAATTGCGTGCCGATCACGTCCAAGGTCTGGCCCGCATCGCGCTGGGGTTCGGTTTCGCCGACGCAAACGATGGCGGTCAGGTCATGGGCCCAGACCGCTTCGGTCTTGGCGCGCACCTGTGCATCGGTTTCGCCATGGTCCGCGCGGCGTTCCGAATGGCCCAGAATGACATAGGCCGCGCCCGCATCGCGCAGCATCGCCGCCGAGATATCGCCCGTATGCGCGCCAGACGGGGCGGCATGACAATCCTGCGCGCCAATCGTCAGCCCTGTGCCCGCGGCGGCATCGGCGGCGCGCGCGATCAAGGTGGCGGGCGGACAGATCAAGCCTTCGACGGTGGTGCCGGACAAGCTGCCCGCGATGCCCATCAATTCGGGCAAGGCTTCGACCGTGCCGTGCATTTTCCAGTTTCCTGCTGCCAGCTTGGTGCGCATCCTGTCCTCCCGAAATCCGTTGGTTCACTTGCATCGCAAGCGTGGGCAGTTGGGTCAAGCACCCTGAAGATGGGCCAAGGCCCGCCGCGCCCAGTCGCAGGCGAGCTCCGGATCGTCCAGCGCGGCCTCGGGCAGGGTCCAATAGGGCATGGCGGTGGGCGTCTTGCCCGCGCGGGCATAGGTCCAGCGCCGGCATCCCGCGTCTTCGAGGGTTTGTTGAAAGGCCCCGGCGCCCTTCAGCATCACACCGCCTTCGGGGTGCAGGATCGCAAACAGCGTGCCATCCTGATAAAGGCAAAGGCCCCCCATCATCTTGCGGGTGGTGATCCCGCCAAGACCGGCAAACAATTCGGTGGCAAAGGCGATATCGGCGTTCGTGACGCCCATTGTCGGGCCCTAGCGGCCCTGTTCCGCGGCGAGGTCTTCGACGTCTTTGAACTTGATCGATTCCCCGCAGCCGCAGGCATCGACCACATTCGGGTTCCGAAACTTGAAGCCCGATTCCAGCAAGCTGGTTTCATAGTCGATTTCGGTGCCGAACAGGAACATCTGCGCCATGGGCGCGATCATCACGCGGGCACCGTCCTGTTCGACAATCTCGTCATGGGGATCGACCTCGGTCACGTAATCCATGGTGTATTCCATGCCCGCACAGCCGCCTTTCTTGACACCGATGCGCAGGCCCTGATGGCCGTCCTTTTCCATCAGCTTCGCGATCTGCTTGGCGGCGGCGGGCGAGATTTGCACGGCTTGTTTGCCGGGGATACCGAACATGGGGGCGCTCCTGCGGAAGACCTGAGGATAAGGTAGGGGATCGGTGGCGGGTTCTCAAGCGGCGCGTGCCATTAACCCATTCGAAAGGCT
>CAZIKH010000102.1:0-7557 GCA_964539755.1 uncultured Dinoroseobacter sp.
GCATCGCCGCCGATCGTCCTGCCCTGTCACGACCCGCACCCGACAAGGCGCCGGCAACCGCCGCAGGGACAGCGCAAATGGGCTAAGGGTGGGCCGGTTGGGGCCGCCTAATTGTCACGCTGATCTGCGGACCGTGGCGGGCGCCCGCCCCGGTCGCGGCGCAAACTGTCTTCCAGCCGATCCGCAAAGGCCGCCCGGGACGGCGCATCCAGCGACACCAGATAGGACAGGATCGCGTCCTGCCCCAGATCCGCCCGCGCGGCATTGGCTTGCGACAGACGCGCGAACGCCGCGCGCAAGGCGGCTTCGTTCAGGTCCGGCGCGCGCAGCTGCGCCAAGATCGCCTGCATCGCTTCGCGCCCCTCTCGCCGGCTGGACAACAAGGCCCCGGCATCGGGGCGCAAGGTGCTGCGCATCTGGCGCGCATCGTCACGGGTCATCGCCCGCAAGAAGGGGTTCGGGCCATCGATCCGCGCCAGTGGCGCACCGCCATCCTTGCGAAAGTTGATCGCCGCCCCGGTCACCAAACCGACGATCAACAGGTTCGCCCCCAAGGACAGCACCAAGACCAGCTTGACCCAAACCGGGGTGCTGCGCAGGGAACGGGCCGGGGTTTGATCTGTCATGGCTTATCCTTCCAAGAGGCTGGCGTCGAAATTCCAGAACACGTCTTCCAAGCCCGAGGTGCTATCGCCGACAAGGCCGCTGCTGAAGGTCGATACGGTATCGGGCGCGCTGAAGCCCAGCCCAAACCCAACAACCAAGGCCGCTGTCAGCCCGCCCAGCGATGTCCAGCCGCCCAGCCCAAGATCCAAGCGGAACCACCCCCGCCCTTGGGCCGTCGATGCGGTGGGCGCGGCCGGGCGCGGTTTGGGTTGCTGGGCCAGCGCGTCGGCTTCGATCCGGGCCAGAAAGCCGTCGGACGGGTCCTCGGGGGTCGCCGCCAGATCCGCCAGCAGCGCGTCCAGTTCGGCCTCGGCAGCCGGGTCGATGCGGTTCGGGTCGGATTTATCGGTCATCTTCATACCCCAGTTCACTGCGGCGCGCGGCAAGGGCCGTCGCCAGGTTGCGTTTGCCCCGGGCGGTCAGACTTTCGACCGCCTCGGTGCTGATGTCCATGATCTGGGCAATCTCGGGATTGCTCAGGCCTTCGAGGTGCCGCAACACCACCGCTTCGCGCTGTCGGTCGGGCAAAGCCCGCAGCGCCGTTTGCAGCGCATCCTGCCGGGCGGTTTCGGTCAGCCGCGCTTCGGCGGCAGGACCGGGATCGGCGGGTTCGGCAATCGCCTGAAGGTCCAGCGCCGTGCCGCCCCGGGCCTTGCTGCGCCGCATCCGGTCCATGCACAGGTTCCGCGTCACCGCATAAAGCCAGGTCGAAACCTTCGCTTCGTCTTCCCGCCAGCCGGGCGCGGCCTTCCACAACCGCAGCATGGCGTCTTGCGCGACGTCTTCGGCATCGGCCCGATCCTGCAACAGGCGCAAAGCCAGCCGATAGGCCAAGGGGGCCAAGCGCGCGGTCAGAAGGCGGGCGGCCTTTGGAACGCCCTCGGCATACTGGCGCAGCAGCTCCGCATCCGAGGCGGTTTCAAGGGCGTCAAAAGGCATTTGCATCGGCCTCTGGCGTATCCTTTTCGGCGTCTCGCGGCCAAGAAAATCGTGCATCCCGGGGACAAAGGGGACCCCCCGGGATGCAGCTCGGCGGGAACGTGGGACTTAGTTGTTCCCGCGGGGACCACCGCGACGTTCGCCCATCTCGGCCCGGGCGGTGTCGAATTCCTCTTGGGTCACCACGCCGTCATTGTTGTCGTCAAACAGGCGGAAGAACCGTGCGCCCGGCTCGCCCCGGCGTCCGCGTTCATCCTGCGCGGCTTCGGCTTCGGCCATCGAGATCATGCCGTCGCCATCCGTATCGGCCCGTTCGACCATCCGCTGGGCGCGGTTCGCGCGGCGCTGATCATCGCGCGCTTCGGCGGCAGCGACCAGTTCTTCCACCGACAGCAGGCCATCGCCATTGGTATCGGCCAGTTCAAAGCGGGCGGCACCCTGCCCTTCCAGTTCGGCTTGTGTCACGCTGCCATCGCCATTCAGGTCCAGCTGTTCGAAATTCATGCCGCCGCCGCGGGGGCCATCGCCGCCGCGTCCCGGCCCGCCTGCGGCATAGGCAGCCGCCGAACCCATCAAAAGCGCCGCGATCAGGGTGCCGGTCAGAAAAGTTGTCTTGGTCATTGGGGGTCTCCTTGGTGAGGTCTTTCAACCGCCTGTTCTTGGCGATCTTGCTAGGTCAAACGCACCCCGGCCCAAGTTCCGTCGCCCCCGGCGAAACTTTTTTTCGAAGGCCCCGCGACAGGCTGCCCCATGACAACCTGTCTAGGTCCGTTGGCGGTAACGCGCGCCTATCTTGAGACCGCGAACAGCGCTGAGGGGTCAGCCATGACAATCGAAACCCCGGACGAAGCACCCCGTCCGGTCAAACCTGCACTTTTGCGCGGCTGGCGTCGGCGCTGCCCCCATTGCGGGGCAGGCCCCTTGATGCGGGGCTATCTGACCGTGCGCGACACCTGCGCGGTCTGCGGGGAAGAACTGCACCATCACCGCGCGGATGATGGACCGGCCTATTTGACGATCCTGATCGTCGGGCACCTGATGGCCCCCTTGCTGCACTGGTATTTCGTGACCTTCCGGCCCGAACCGATGACGCTGGCGTCGATCTTTTCGGTCGGATGCGTGGTGCTGTCGATGTATTTGCTGCCCCGGCTGAAAGGGGCCATGATCGGGTATCAATGGGCACGGCGGCTGCACGGGTTTGGCGACCCGGCCTAGCGCGGCCCCAAGCCCGCACCATGCGCCAGATCGGGGATCCCATGACGATCGACAAGACAGCGATCCGCGATGCCGCCACCGTTATCCTTGTGCGGGATGCGGCCACGCGCCCGGCGATCCTGATGGGACAACGCGGTGCCAATGCCGCCTTCATGCCGTCGAAATTCGTGTTCCCGGGTGGCGCGGTCGACCCGGACGACGCGCTTGTGCCCATGGCCCGTGCGCCCGATCCCGTCACCGCCGACAAACTGGCCCAACGCGCGCTGACCCCGGCGGCCCCGTCCGCCAAAGCCCTGCTGGGCAGCGCAATCCGCGAGGTTTGGGAAGAAACCGGATTGCGGATCGGTCAGCAGGGCACCGCCCCGGCGGACGGGCTGGGCGAAAGCTGGCAGCGGTTCCTTGGGTCAGGTCAGTTGCCCGACCCAAGCGCGCTGCGGTTCTTCTTTCGGGCCGTCACCCCGCCGGGGCGTCCAAGGCGGTTCGACGCGCGGTTCTTTCTGGCCCCCGCCGAAGCCTTGGCCGATGATCCGGACGATTTTTCCAAGGCCTCGGACGAACTGAGCCACCTGCACTGGGTGCCCTTGGCCGAAGCGCGCGCCCTTGATCTGGCCTTTATCACCGAGGTCGTCTTGGCCGAGGTGACCGCCAGCCTGCCGTCGCTGACCGCCCCCCCGACCGTTCCCTTTGTCCTGAACGATGAAACCAGCCGGATCGAACGGCTTTAATACGGCATCGGATGCGCCTTGTGGGCTGCGTCCAGGTCTTTCATCACCTCGTCACTCAGCGTGATCTGATCCGAGGTCAGCGCGATTTCCAATTGGTCCATCGTCGTCGCCCCGAAAATGGCCGAGGTCATGAAGGGCCGCGTCAGGCACCACGCCAAGGCCATCTGCGCCGGATGCAGCCCGTGCTTTTCCGCGATCCCGCAATAGGTCTCGACCGCCTCGACCGCGCGCGGCTCGTACCGCCCGCCAAGGTCCTTGTTCAGATCCAGCCGCGACCCTTTCGGAATGACGCCGCCGCGATACTTGCCGGTCAGCAAGCCCGTCGCCAAAGGCGAATAGGACAACAAGCCGATGTCTTCGTTGATGCTGGCCTCGGCGCAGTCGGTGTCGAAGATACGGCACATCAGCGAATATTCGTTCTGGATCGAGGCCATGCGTGGCAGCCCGTGGTCTTCGGCCACGCGGGCCCATTGCGCCATGCCCCATGCGCTTTCATTCGACAGACCGATGGCGCGCAGCTTGCCCGCGTCGATCAGCTTCTGCGCGGCCTCAAGAATATCGACCATTTCGGCGCGGACCGTCTCGGCGCTGTCCCGCCCGGTGGGGTCATAGTGCCAATAGCGACGAAAGTGGAAACTGCCCCGATTGGGCCAGTGGATCTGGTAGAGGTCGATGTAATCCGTCTGCAACCGCGCCAGCGATTCCTCCAGCGTGCTGGTCAGGGTGGCCCCCGTCACACGGGCCCCGCCCCGCGTATAGGGCAGGCCTTCGCCGCTGATCTTGGTGGCCAAGACATAGTCGCCCCGCCGGGCCTTGTTGGCCGCGTTCCACGTGCCGATGATCGTTTCGGTGTCGCCAATGGTTTCCGCCGACACCGGGTTCACGGGATACATTTCCGCCGTATCGACGAAGTTGATGCCATAGTCCAAGGCCCGGTCCATTTGCGCATGGCCTTCGGCTTCGGTGTTCTGCGTGCCCCATGTCATCGAGCCAAGGCACAGCTCTGTCACTTCGATCCCGGTGCGGCCCAACTGGTTCTTCTTCATAATGTGGTCCTTTTGAAATGCGTCGCGCGGCACCCTAACGGGCACGCCCCGAAGAACAACTGTTCCTAGGCAATTTCCGCGCGCAGGCCTTGCAGATAGGTCGGCATGTCATGCGCGCCCACCTCGGCGGCCCGGATCAGCCCATCGAATTGCGCGGTCAGGGCTTGCACCCGGTCGACATCGCGGAAAGCCAGATAGTGCTTGCCGACATAAATCACCGCCAGCAACGGCCCGAAGACCGTGATCGGGGCAGAATACAGCTGGTGTGCATCGAACAGAAACAGCCGCAGCCGGGGGTACAGCTGGTCATGCATGGTCAGCAGCCAGTCAAGCTGCGCCACCCGCGTGCCCAGCGGCACGCCGCGCCAATACCCTTCGCCCCGCGCGAAGGCCGATACCTCGTGGATCGGCATGGCGATCTCGTAATCCGACCGACTGGCGCGCATCCAGTTCAGCCGCGCCTCGGCGGCTTCGATGGCCTGATCGGCGCTGCGATCGAACATCGACGCATATTCCCACCGATTGACGGCGTTGGTCTTCAGCATGTCCGGCAAGCTGGCCGGCACATGGCGGATTTTCAGGCCATCCGCCTCGCGGTGCCAGCGATAGATGCCTTCATCGACAAGGGCGCGCGGGGCCTCGGTCATATCCAGCGCGCTGGCCAAGATGTCCGTTGCGCGTTCGGGACGGTCGGTCAGGCCCAACAGCCAATCGGCTGACACCCCCAGCACGCGCGCGGCTTCGCCAACCACATGGGCGTTGGGCAATCGCGCGCCCGCATCGGTCATCAACTGCGACACGGTGGATCGATCCACGCCAATCTCGCGGGCCAACCGGGACCGGCTGAAGCCCTTTTGCAGAACGGCATCCTGCAAGCGGCGGCGAAACTGGGCGGCGCGGTCGCGCTTGTCTGTTTTTTCCACAGGTGTTGGTTTTTGTCATCAGTGTTGGGTTTTGTGTTTACCACTTACGCGCTGAACCGGCGGTCCGACAAGTGCTAAACCATTTCAGGCAAGGCCGATCCCGGCCTGCGAAGATCACCAGAGGACAGATGCATAAGGAAACCGGGACGCGGTCGGATCGCGGGACCATCGAATGGCTGACGCTTGGCCTGATCGCCGCCACCTATCTTGGCTGGGCTTGGGCGACGACAAGTCTGGCCGCCAGCGCCCTGCCCCTTGCGATGGGGCTTTTGACCTTGGCCTTGGTGCTGCATTCGTCCCTGACGCACGAGGTCGTGCATGGCCATCCCACCCCATGGCAAGGACTGAACGCCGCGCTGATGCGGCCCGCGCTGGGGCTGGTGATCCCCTATGGGCGCTTTCGCGACGCCCATCTGGCGCATCATCAGGACGAAAACCTGACCGATCCTTATGACGATCCGGAAAGCAATTACATGGACCCCGCCGTTTGGGCGCGGTTGCCGCGTCCGCTGCAAGCGCTGCTGCGCCTGAACAACACGCTGGCCGGTCGGTTGGCGTTGGGTCCGGCGATCTCGACGATTGCCTTCGTGGCCGGCGATATCCGTGCGATCCGCGCCGGGGACCGCCGCATCGCGCGGTCCTGGGCGGCGCAGGGGGTGGCCTTGCTGCCTGTGGGGCTGTGGCTGGCCTTCGTGGCGCAGATCCCGGTCTGGGCCTATCTGGTGGCCTGTTATCTGGCGATGTCCGTCCTGCGGTTGCGCACCTTCCTCGAACACCGGGCCCATGATCGGGCCCGCGCCCGCACCGTCATCATCGAAGACCGCGGGCTGTTCGCATTTCTTTTTCTGAACAACAACTTCCACGTTGTGCACCACATGCACCCCAAGGTGGCCTGGTACAAATTGCCAGCGCAGTATCTGGCAAACAAGGCGCATTACCTGCGGCGCAATGACGGGTATGTCTATGCGAATTACGGACAGGTGATCCGCACCTATCTGACCCGCGCCAAGGACCCGGTGCCACATCCGCTATGGCCGCAGGCGCAGCCCCAAACCCTGTCCCAATCGCCGTTGGAACCCATCGACGCGGTGTTGCGGCCCCTGCCCATGGCGCCGCAACCCGTGGTCAACAAGGACGACTAGGATTGGCTGAGCGACCGGGCCACAAGATAGGCCACCGGGGCCGCCACCAGCGCCCCAACCCCCGCCGCGATGATGATGGATTGCGCGTTGAAAAATCCGGCGGCCAAGGCGGCGGTCACAGCGCCCCCCGCCAAGGCTGTGGCAGCCATCGAATAGATCACAAGCGTCAAGCGAAGCATCGTCTGGGTCCTTCTGTTTCAACATAAACCACATATTCGATACGGGTTTCTGCGCGGCCTGTCTTTGATCTGGGGCAAATCCCAGCCCCGGTGCTGCCAACTAGATATGGCATGAATGGCACAGTGAACCCGAATATGCTGTGGCAAAACACCAGGCGCGTTGTTCGCATCGTCCAAGACGGCTAGGCAGGCAGCACAGGTGCTGGACGCGGAAATGCATCTCTGACGGCGGGGCGGGATGATCGACAGATCGGCCGCCCCGTTTTCGTTTCGGGTTTTGGTCGACGGGATGTCAAAAAAGAAAGAGACGTCAGGTGCCCGGACGCGGTCCAATGCAACGGGTCCCGAAGGCCCCACCCTGACGTCTCTCTGAACAGTTTCGCCCGAAGACGTCCCCGTTCGGTTTGGTCCCCGACCTTGCGGCCCGGTCCCGGCATCCCGTCCTTGTTGCCAAGAACGAAACACCCCACGGTGCCCGGTCCGATCCCCCGATCCGCCCACATGTGACGCCCCGGGTTTTCGACCAGCCGCTTCCTGCCAAGCGATTGGAAACAAGTCCCTTTCGCCAGCGTTCCGCGTCTGGAGGCCTCCGCCCCCGCTGCTTCGGTTGCCCGTCGCTGCGGTAAGAAAACTGTCCCTCACAAGGGGCCGATCGGGCAAGAAAATAGCACTGCAGCATGAAAATTTCTTGTGGGGAATTGCGTGGGCAAACCTGTGGACAG
>CAZIKH010000103.1:0-7535 GCA_964539755.1 uncultured Dinoroseobacter sp.
CTGATCTGCAAGGACACCGACCTGTGCCTTGGCCTTGTCGGCCCGTGGCGCCCTGCCGACTGGCCCGAGGCCGAACTGGTCTGGCACCTGTGGGACCCCCGCACCAAATCGGACATCGCCCGCGAAGCCGTAGCCGAAGCCTATGGCTTTGCCCGCCGCACACTGGGCTGGGATGCCTGTGTCACCTATCTGGGCTTTGCCAATCGCAGCGGCATTGCGCTGGCCGAAACCCTCGGCGCCACCCGTGACCGGTTTGCCGACACGCCCTTGGGGCGCGACTGCCTCGTCTATCGCCACACCGTCCGATCCAGCGGGCAACAGGCCGCCTGATGCAGCCTTGGCTTGTCCCTCCGACCGGCGGTCCGGCCTCTGCCGCTGCCAAGGTGCACGCGGTCTTGCCCCGGCTTGAGACCGCGCGCCTTGTTCTGCGTCCTGCGCAGTTGGGGGATTATGCCGTCTGGGACCAGATCGTGATGGGGCCTGCGGGGGAATTCGTCGGCGGGCCGTTCGACGCGCGCGGGGCCTATCTGGATTTCGCCCAATGCGTCGTCGGTTGGGTTCTGCATGGCTGCGGCCTGTGGGCCATCGAAGACCGCGCCGATGGGGCGGTGCTGGGCTTTGTCGCGCACGGGTTCGAATACGGCAACGCGGACCCGCAGCTGGGCTATCTGCTGATCGACGCGGCCCAAGGCAAGGGGATCGCGACGGAAGCGGCCAGCGCGGTGCGCGACTATGCCTTCGACGTGCTGGGACAGGACACGCTGGTCCTGTATTTTCACCCGCAGAATGCGGCCAGCCGCGCGGTCGCGGTCAAGCTGGGGGCGGTGCAGGACAGCGCGGCCGAAGCAAAGGCCAAAGGGGCGTCCGTGTATCGCCTGTTCCCTTCGGGTGGCGGGATGGAGGCCTACGCATGACCGCGCCTTTCCCGACCCTGACCACGGACCGTCTGATCCTGCGCACGCCCCAAGCGTCGGACGTGGCCCCCTGGACAGCGTTTTTCCTGTCCGACAGGTCCAGCTTTGTTCGGGGCGGCGACCAAAGCGAAGAACTGGCTTGGCGGGCCCTTGGGCATGCGGCGGGCATGTGGATGCTGCGGGGATATGGCAGTTTCGTCTTTGCCTTGAAGGACGCGCCCGACCAAGGCTTGGGTTTGACCGGGCCTTGGTATCCGGCAGGCTGGCCCGAACCCGAACTGGGATGGACCGTCTGGGACGCCAAGGTCGAAGGCACCGGGTTGGCCTTCGAAGCGGCCACAGCCGCCCGCCACTATGCCTATGACGTGCTGGGCTGGGCGCGGCCTGTCAGTTACATCGCGCCGGACAATGTTCGGTCGATCAAGCTGGCCGAGCGGCTGGGGGCTGTCCTTGACCCTTCGGCCCAGCCGCCCGCGGTCAGCAAGGACTGCGTCGTCTATCGTCATCCGGGGGTGCTGTGATGGGACACCGCGACATCCCCGTTCTGGAAACCAAGCGCCTTGTGCTGCGCGGCCCCGCGCCCGAGGATTATCCGAATTTCAAGGCGACCTTCGCGTCGTATCGGTCGCGCTTCATGGGCGGGCCGCTGACGCCCTACGAGACTTGGATGCTGTATGCCGCCGAGATCGGCCATTGGAAAATCCGTGGCTTCGGCATGTGGATGATCCACGACAAGACCACGGACGAAGCCTTGGGCATGGCCGGGGGCTGGCAGCCCGCCGCTTGGCCCGAACGCGAAATCGCCTGGATCATCTTTCCCGGCAAAGGCGGGCAAGGCTATGGGTTGGAGGCGACCGATGCCTGCCGTCGCTACCTGTATTCCCAGATGGGCTGGGACGGCGCGGTCAGCTATCTGGACCCCAAGGATCTGGACAGTGTGCGTCTGGCCGAACGTCTGGGCTGCAAGCGGGACGACAGCGCCCGCACCATCGACAACAACGACAGCGTCTATCGCCACCCGGCCCCTGCCGCATTGAAGAACACCCAATTGGCGGATGGGATCGCGCTGGAGATCGCGCATTACGCCGATCCGAAGTTCAAACCGGAAGGATGGGCCCTTGATTAACCTTTTGCCCCCCTTCGGCCCGAGGACCGACGCCGAACCGATGCAAGACCGACGCAATACCGACGTTGCGTTGGCCCCGTTAAGGATTGCCCCATGACCGATACCGCAACCCGCGCCGCGCAGGTGCTCAAGGAGCATCGCGAAAGCATTGATCGGCTGGATGCCATCCTTGTTTACACCTTGGGCGAACGGTTCAAGCACACCCAGGCGGTGGGCAAACTGAAGGCGGAACATGCGCTTCCGCCCAGCGACCCCGCCCGCGAAGCCGCCCAGATCGCGCGGCTGGAAGACCTTGCGAAACGGGCCGATCTGGACCCGGAATTCGCCAAGAAATTCCTGAATTTCATCATTCAGGAAGTGATCCAACACCATAAGTTTTTTCAAGAATAACAGGCCGTTCGCCTGTCACGCCATCAAAGGAGATAACACCATGGCCATGAAAATTCGTCTTGCCCGCGGCGGGTCCAAGAAGCGCCCCTTCTACCGCATCGTCGCCTCTGACAGCCGCATGCCGCGCGACGGTCGCTTTATCGAGAAGCTGGGCACCTATAACCCGCTGTTGCCCAAGGACAGCGAAGAGCGCGTGAAGATGAACGTGGAACGCGTTCAGTACTGGCTGGGCGAAGGCGCACAGCCGACCGACCGCGTGTCCCGCTTCCTCGAAGCCGCCGGCGTGATCGAGAAGAAGACCCGCAACAACCCCAAGAAGGGCACCCCCGGCAAAGCCGCACAAGAGCGCGCCGAACAGAAGGCCGCCAAGGCCGCCGAAGCGGCCGAGGCCCCTGCCGAGGAAGCCGCAGAGGCCTAAGAACAAGGGGGTCCGTCCATGTGTGACGGTCTGGAAATCGGCTTTCGGCGGGGGCAGGCATGACCGATCTGGTCTGTGTCGGTGCCATCGCCGGGGCGTTTGGCGTGAAGGGGGAGGTGCGGCTGAAAAGCTTTTGCGCCGACCCCGCCGCCATTGCCGATTACGCGCCCCTGACCGACGAGGCCGGGCGCAGCTATGATCTTGTCCTGACGGGCAGCATCAAGAACGGGTTGGCGGCAAGGCTGTCCGGCGTTCCCACCAAGGAAGCCGCCGATGCGTTGCGCGGTGTTCGGCTTTACGTGCCGCGCGCGCGCTTGCCCGAAACCGACGAAGACGAATTCTACCATGCCGATCTGTTGGGCATGACCGTGCTGGATACCGGCGGCACGAAGCTGGGCAGCGTCAAGGCGGTGCTGAACCACGGCGCGGGTGACCTGTTGGAAATCAACACAGGCCAAGGGGTTATCCTGCTACCCTTTACCCGTGCGGCCGTGCCCACGGTGGATTTGGCCGGGCGGCGGCTGATCGCAGATCCCCCCGATGGGGTGTTCCCCGATGCCTGAGCGTCCTGCGCCGCATGTCTTGATCCATGCCGGTTTCCACAAGACCGGCACATCCAGTTTGCAAGACTTTCTGCGCCTGAACGCCGACAGCCTGCGGGACCATTTTCTGTACTACGGCAAAGCCGACTTTCGGTCGGCTGGCAGCCATGCGCGGATTTATGGCCAGAAGCGGTTTCCATGGCGGTTGCTGCAATTCCGTCTGGCCTTCCGCCAATTCCTGCAAACCGTTCCGGATGGCCACAACCTTGTGTTGTCGCGCGAGACCTTCGCCGGGGCCATGCCCGGTCATCGCTTGTCCGGTGGTGGGCTTGTGGGGGCCTATCCGGTGACGGCCATCCCCTTGGGCAAGGTGCTGGTGTCCGAATTGACCCGCCGTTTCGGCCCGGATGTGCGCATCACCTATTTGCTGACCACCCGCCAGAAAGACGATTGGCTGCGGTCAGTGCATGGGCATCTTCTAAGGTCGATCCGGCTGACCGACGACCTTGCCAGTTTTCGCGCCCAGTTTGCCGCCCTGCCCGATCTGGAAACGCAGGCCCGACAGATTGCGCAGGCACTGGCCCCGGTGCAGGTCGAAACCGCCGCGCTGGAAGACTACACGCTGGCGCGGATCGGCCCCGCGCGCGCCGTGCTGGACCTGATGGGTGTCCCGAAGGCGGTCCGCACGACCCTGCCCCCCGCCCCGCGGGCCAATGTCGGCCAGCCCGTCGATCTGCGCACGACCTTCCTGAACCTGAACCGCGAAATCCGCAACAAGGCCGCGCTGAAAGCCCGAAAAGAAGGGCTGTTGCGCGCCCACACGAAAGGCTTGGCCGATGTCTGAGGACGACAAGCTGCGCCGCCCGCTGGCCACCAAGTCGCATGGACGTCTCAGCATCTCGGCCAGTCCGAAACCGCGCGAGCTGATGACCGACCGCCCCCGGCTGAAAACCAGCTGGACGGCGAAGGTCATCACGCTGTTTCCCGATGCCTTCCCCGGTGTGCTGGGCGAAAGCCTGATCGGGAAGGCGTTGGACCAAGGGCTTTGGCACCTTGAGGCCATTGACCTGCGTGCCTTCGGGAAAGGGCGTCACCGGGATGTGGATGACACACCGGCTGGCGGCGGGCCGGGCATGGTTCTGCGGGCCGATGTCTTGGGCGAGGCGTTGGACACCGCCTTGCCCGCGGATCGGGGCCGTTGGCCCGTGGTGTATTTATCGCCGCGCGGGCGACGGTTTGATCAGGAAATGGCGCGGACCTGGGCCGCCGGCGATGGTATCACGATGATCTGTGGCCGCTTCGAAGGCGTCGATCAGCGCGTTCTGGATCACTATGACGTGGCCGAAGTCAGCTTGGGCGACTTTGTTCTGACCGGCGGGGAAATTGCGGCGCAGGCCATGCTGGATGCCACGATCCGCTTGCGCCCGGATGTTCTGGGAAACGCCGCCTCGACCGAGGAAGAAAGCTTTGCCAACGGTCTGTTGGAACATCCCCAATACACCCGCCCCGCCGAATGGAAAGGGCGCACGATCCCCGAGGTTCTGACCTCGGGCCATCATGGCAAAATCGCCGAATGGCGCCGGGACGAAGCCGAGCGGATCACCCGCGAACGGCGGCCCGATCTATTGTCCCCACCCCCCGGAACGGAGGGGGACGCTTAGGCCTTGATCACGGGGCCATCCAAGCCTATACCCCGCGCGAGTTGACGGAGTCGCGTTTCTGCGGCCCGTTTTCCTTTTGGCGATTTCCATCGGGTTCTTTCCCCGGCGCACGCGTTTGGACGTCGTCTGGTCGCTTTGACCGCATAAAGAAGTGTCGCGCTGATCTCGGGCGGGCTTGTGGTGATCCACAAGGACCCGGTGAAAGACCAAGAGCTCTCGGCAGCGGATCACCCGCGGAACAACCGCGATAGGACAAGGATGATTGCGATGGACCTGATCGCACAACTCGAGGCCGAGCAGATCGCCGCCCTCGGCAAGGAAATTCCGGACTTCAAAGCCGGTGACACCGTCCGCGTTGGCTTCAAAGTGACCGAAGGCAACCGCAGCCGGATTCAGAATTACGAAGGCGTTTGCATCGCACGCAAAGGCGGCGCGGGCATCGCGGCCAGCTTTACCGTGCGCAAGATCAGCTTCGGCGAAGGTGTGGAACGTGTGTTCCCGCTCTACTCGACCAACATCGACTCGATCGAGGTGGTTCGCCGTGGCCGTGTGCGCCGCGCCAAGCTGTACTATCTGCGGTCGCGCCGCGGCAAGTCCGCCCGGATCGCCGAAGACACCACCTACAAGCCGAAGAAGGGCTGAGCGTCATGAAAACCGATATTCATCCCGATTATCACATCATCAATGTGAAGATGACCGACGGCACCGTGGTGCAGATGAAATCCACTTGGGGCGCCGAAGGCGATCAGCTGTCGCTGGACATCGACCCCAGCGCGCATCCGGCTTGGACCGGTGGCGGCACCAAGCTGATGGACACCGGTGGCCGCGTGTCCAAGTTCAAATCGAAATATGCGGGTCTGGGCTTCTAAGCCGGTCCGAGAAACGTATCGAAACGCCGTCCCATCCGGGGCGGCGTTTTTCGTTTGGACCGGGGCGAAGTCAGTGCTTACTGTCGCGAAACCCGGCAGCGAGGGATCGGCGATGCGTCTGGTGGTATGGCTTTTGGCGGTCTGGATGATCGGGGTCGGGCCCAGCCCCGCGGCACCTGCGAAAGACCTGTTGCAAGACCTGCTGACCGAGGCGGCCGACGGCCGCGACGGCACCCAGATCGTTCTCTTGATAGAAGACCCGGTCACGAGTGTTGTCGCATCAATCGGCGGCGCGGACGCCCAAACGCGGTTCTACTTGGCCTCGGTCGGCAAGACGATGGTGGCGGTTGCCATCCTGGACGCGGTCGCGGCGGGCGGCTTGTCGCTGGACGCGCCCGTGGGGGACCTTGTGACAGGTCTGCCATTGGGCGAAGCCGCCGCGTCGCGCACGCTGCGCAGTCTGTTGGACCATAGCAGCGGCTTGCCAGATTATCTGGACGATGCCTTTGTCGAGCGGCAATTTGATCGTCCGACCCATCGCTTTACCGTGGCCGAGGCCTTGGCCCATGCGGACGTGGACGAAACCCGCGCGGAAGGCGAGGCCTTCGCCTATTCCAACACCAACTACGTCTTGTTGGGCCATATTCTGGCGCAGATTGATGGCAGTCTGGAAACGGCCATGCAGCGGCGTGTCTTTGGTCCGGCAGGGATGACCGGGGCCAGTGTCGGCGCGCGACCTGGTCCGGGCTTGGCGCGGGGGATCGATCAGGACGGCACCGATATCAGCGCGGTTCTGTGGAACAGCACCTTGGGCGATGGTCCGGTTGTGGCCAGCGCGGCAGATGTGTCGGGGTTTGTCCATGCGCTGTTTGACACGACGGCTTTGCTGCCCCCAGCCCTGCGCGCGGATATGCTGCGCGAAGGGGTTGCAGGGTCTGGATACGGTCTGGGGATCGGCGTGGACGGGGATGCCTTTGGCGATTGGTACGGGCATACCGGCGGGTATGAAGGGGCGACAGCGGAATTCCGGTATTATCCCGATGGGCAGGTCCGTTTCGTGTTGATCGCCAACACCGATCTGGATCTGGATTGGGTGATGGACGCAGCGGTCGCGCTTTGGTTCGAGGAATAAGGCGCGGCCTGCGTTTTTTTTGACTCACCTTCCCCGAAACCGCTGCAGGGGCGCTTTTCTCGGTCAAGTCGAGGCCCTAGTGTCTGACCCATGTGGGACCATTCGGGTGTAAGGGTTTAGCGGCGTGGCGCATATCATTGTCTTTGGGAACGAAAAAGGCGGGTCGGGCAAGTCGACCACCTGCATGCATGTGGCGACGGCGCTTGCGCGGATGGGGCACAAGGTCGGTGCGCTGGATCTGGACCTTCGGCAGCGCAGCTTTGGGCGCTACTTGGAAAACCGCGCCGCCTACAAGGAAACGACGCGGCAGCGCTTGGAAAGCCCCTATATGATCGACCTGCCCGAGATCGACGAAACCACGTTAAGCCCGGGCGAAAACGTCTATGACCACCGCCTGTCGATGGCCATCGGGCAGCTGGAAGAAACCAGCGATTTCATCTGCATCGACTGCCCCGGCAGCCATACCCGACTGAGCCAAGTTGC
>CAZIKH010000104.1:0-7423 GCA_964539755.1 uncultured Dinoroseobacter sp.
GCGTCGTCCAAGGTGAAGGTGCTGTCCATGACGGGGGCGATCCGGCCTGTGCCCAGCCAGGGCCAGACGGTGTCGTGCAATTGGCGCGCGATCTCGGCCTTGGCCAGATCGGATTGCGGGCGCAGGGTCGACCCGGTGATCGTCAGGCGGCGCATCATCACTTGGGCAAAGTTCAATTCGACCTTCGGTCCGGTCAGGAAGGCGATCTGCACCAGACGCCCGTCATCGGCCAAGGCTTTGACATTGCGCGGCAGATAGCTGCCGCCGACCATGTCGAGGATCAGGTTGGCCCCGCCTTCGGCGCGCAGCACCTCGACGAAGTCTTGGTCGCGATAATTCAGGGCGTGCGCCCCCAGATCGGCGCAGGCGGCGCATTTTGCATCTGTGCCCGCCGTCGCCCAGACCCGCGCGCCCAACATCCGTGCGACCTGAATCGCGGTGGTGCCGATACCGGACGATCCGCCATGAACAAGAAACCGTTCGCCCGCCGTCAATCCGCCGCGCATCACGATGTTGGACCAGACGGTAAAGAAGGTCTCGGGCAAGGCGGCGGCTTGGTCCAGCGTCAGCCCCTCGGGCACAGGCAGGCAGTGCGCGGCCGGGCAAACCACGTATTCGGCATAGCCGCCACCGGGGGTCAGCGCACAAACCGTTTGACCGATCCTGTCTTCGGCTCCCGGACCCGCCGCCACGATTTCGCCCGCGACCTCCAGCCCCGGCAGATCGCTGGCCGTGGGGGGCGGGGCGTAAAGCCCGGCGCGTTGCAGGGCATCCGGGCGGTTCACCCCGGCATAGGCGACCTTGATCAGCACCTGCCCCGGACCCGGTTGCGGGACGGGCCGCATGGCGGGCTGCAGAACCTCGGGCCCGCCGGGGGCGGTGATTTCGATGGCGCGCATGGACGTAGGCAAGGACATGGGGCTTCCGATCAGTAAGGGACCACGCGGACACGCGGCATGGGTTGCACCGTTATGCGGTTCCTTTGGCCAAGGCTCAACCGCGTGTGGCGTCGCGGGGCGTCGTCCCCCTTCTTGCCGAGTTGCATCCCTTCCGCACACTCGCCATATACGGCGCAAGCATGTGGAGGCCCCATGAAGAACTACCTCGAGTTTGAGAAGCCGCTGGCCGAGATCGAAGGCAAGGCCGAGGAACTGCGGGCCATGGCGCGCTCGAATCCGGAAATGGATATCGAAGGGGAAGCCAAGGCGCTGGATGACAAGGCCGCGACGATGCTGGCGGACCTCTACAAATCGCTGACACCCTGGCGCAAATGTCAGGTCGCGCGGCACCCAGACCGCCCCCATTGCAAGGATTATATCGAGGCCCTGTTCACCGAATACACGCCCTTGGCGGGTGATCGGAATTTTGCGGATGACCACGCCGTCATGGGCGGTCTTGCGCGGTTGAATGATCGCCCCGTGATGGTGATCGGGCACGAAAAGGGCCATGACACCCGCACCCGCATCGAACGCAATTTCGGCATGGCGCGCCCCGAAGGTTATCGCAAGGCGATCCGATTGATGGAAATGGCGGACAAGTTCGGATTGCCGGTTGTCACGCTGGTCGATACCCCCGGGGCCTATCCCGGCAAGGGCGCCGAAGAACGCGGCCAGTCCGAAGCGATTGCGCGGTCGACCGAAGCCTGTCTGAAACTGCGCGTGCCCTTGATCAGCGTGATCATCGGCGAAGGCGGATCGGGCGGCGCGGTTGCGTTCGCCACCGCCAGCGAATTGGCGATGCTGGAACATTCCATCTATTCGGTGATCTCGCCGGAAGGCTGCGCGTCGATCCTGTGGAAGGATGCCGAAAAGATGCGCGAAGCCGCCGAAGCCCTGCGTCTGACCGCCCAAGACCTGCAAAAGCTGGGGGTGATCGACCGCATCATCGCCGAACCGGTTGGGGGCGCGCAGCGGCATCGGGCACAGGTGATCGAAAGCGTCGGAAAGGCGCTGGACCAGATGCTGAAGAAATACGACGGCAAATCCGGGGATGACATCCTGAAGGCCCGCCGCAAGAAGTTTCTTGCCATGGGGTCGAAGGGCTTGGCGGCCTGATCGGGGTGATCGACGTCCACCGGGACCGGTATCGGCTGCAAAACGCTTTCACGATTTCACGCGGATCGAAAACCGTGGCCGAGGTGCTGCGCGTGACCCTTCACCGCGACGGGCGGACCGGGCAGGGCGAATGCGTGCCCTATGCCCGCTATGGCGAAACCTTGGACAGCGTCGAAGCGCAGCTGCGCGCCGTGCCGTCCGACCTGCGCCACGCCGATCTTCCGACGATCCTGCCGGCGGGGGCGGCGCGCAACGCGCTGGATTGCGCGTTCTGGGATCTGGCGGCCAAACTGGGGGGCTGCCGGGTGTGGGACCTTTTGCAGATGCCGCAACCCCAGCCGACCCAGACCGCCTATACCTTGTCGCTGCAATCAGCCGGGGACATGGAAGCCGCCGCACGCGCGCAGGCGCATCGACCCATTCTGAAGATCAAACTGGGCACCGCGGACGATATCCCGCGTCTGGAAGCCGTGCGGCGCGGCGCCCCCAAGTCCCAGATCATCGTGGACGCCAATGAAGGCTGGACCGCAGACCAATACCGCGCCTATGCGCCAGCTTTGGTCGGGCTGGGGGTCGCGCTGGTCGAACAGCCCTTGCCCGTTGGGCAGGATCAGGCCTTGGCGGGTCTGGCACGCCCAGTGCCGATCTGTGCCGACGAATCCTGCCACACGCGCGCCGACCTTCCGGGGCTGCACGGCCTTTATGATGCTGTGAACGTGAAACTGGACAAGGCGGGCGGCCTGACCGAGGCTTTGGCCCTGAAAACCGAAGCCCTGGCGCGGGGCTTTGATATCATGGTGGGCTGTATGGTCGGCAGTTCGCTGGGCATGGCCCCGGCGACCTTGCTGACCGAAGGGGCCATCTTCACCGATCTGGACGGACCACTGTTGCTGGCCGAAGACCGGGCCCCTGCCTTGGTCTATGATGCCGATGGCGTGCATTCGCCACAGCCGCAGCTTTGGGGTTAACGCTTGACCCCTCCTGCCCGCGCGGTAAACGAACCCCAATCGGTAGGAGGAGCAAGGGCATGACCCGCATTGTGTATGTCAACGGATCGTATGTCCCGGAAGACGAGGCCAAGGTGTCCGTCTTTGATCGTGGCTTCTTGTTCGCCGATGGCGTCTATGAGGTGACCAGCGTGCTGGACGGCAAGCTGATCGACTTTGCAGGCCATGCCAAGCGGCTGGAACGGTCGCTGAACGAACTGGACATGAAGGCCCCCGCAACCGAGGCCGAATTGCTGGACATTCACCGCGAATTGGTCGCCCGCAACGATCTGACCGAAGGGTTGATTTATCTTCAGGTCACACGCGGGGCGGCGGATCGGGATTTTGCCTATCCCGATGCGGACACGGACCCGACGCTGGTGCTGTTCACCCAAGCCAAGACGATTGCCGACAGCCCGGCGGCGGAGAAAGGACTGAATGTCATTTCCATTGCCGACCAGCGTTGGGGGCGGCGGGACATCAAGACGGTGCAATTGCTGTACCCGTCGATGGGCAAGATGATGGCCAAGGCCGCCGGGGCCGATGACGCATGGATGGTCGAAGATGGGTTCGTGACCGAAGGCACGTCCAACAATGCCTATATCGTGACCCGCGAAGGCACCATCGTCACCCGACACCTCAGCCACGAGATCCTGCACGGGATTACCCGCGCCGCCGTGCTGCGCATGGCCGCCGAGGCGCAAATGACCGTCGAAGAACGGCCCTTCACCATCGAGGAAGCCCAGCACGCGGCCGAAGCCTTCATCACCTCGGCCAGCAGTTTCGTGATGCCGGTGGTGACGATTGATGGTCAAAGCGTGGGGTCCGGCGCGCCCGGTCCGATCGCAAAGCGCCTGCGCGAGATTTACTTGGACGAAAGCCGCAAAGCCGCCGTCTAGCGGGCGGACCCGGGGCTGGCGCGTCCAGCGTCAATGGTCCGGGTGGGACTTGGCAAAGGCCGCTTGCTGTTCGGGCGTCGCTTCGGTCTGGTGTTTGGCTTTCCAAACATCATAGGGCATCCCATAGAAGGCCGTGCGCGCGTCTTCCTTTGTCATGTCGATGCCGCGTTCGGCGGCGGCTTCCTGATACCAGCGCGACAGGCAATTCCGGCAGAACCCGGCAAGGTTCATCAGGTCGATATTCTGAACATCCGTGCGGTCTTCCATCAAATGCCGTTGCAGGGCACGAAACGCGGCGGCTTCCAGTTCGATCCGGGTTTGGTCATCCATTCTGGGTCTCCTTCATCTCGGCATGGACTTGGCGCAGCGCCTCGGCCAGCAGGTCCGCCCAGGCCTGTTGGCCCGCCGGGTCGGCGATCAGGTCATTGCGCAGCTCGATCAAGACATGGGGACGGCCGGGCACAATGCCATGCCGGTCCATGGTATCGCCGGGCAGATGGCCCGAATAGGGTTCGTTGTCCCCCACGATCAGGTCGGGATTGCGGCGCAGCACCCGCAGCAAGGGGTCTGCCATGCGGCGATCCTCGGACGACAAAAGCCCGATATGCCATGGACGGCGCGCGCGCCCGCGCAGTTGCGGTGTAAAGGAATGGATCGACACCAGCATTGCGTCGGGGTGTCCGCCCAGCACCCGCGCGATGGCCTTGTGATAGGGGCGGTGGAACAGGTCCAGGCGTCGTTCGCGTTCCGCCGCATCCGCATGGCGATTGGCGGGAATGATCGACCCATCGTAAAGCCGCATCAGAAGGGTCGGATCGTGTTCGCCCCGGTTCGGGTCGATCACAAGGCGCGAGAAGTTCGACAGGATGGCGGGGGCCTGCAAGGCGCTTGCCAAGGCCCGGGTCACGCCCGCCGCCCCGACATCATAGGCAATGTGGCGCGCCATGTCTTCCGGCGGCAGGCCGAGGTCGCCGCCATTGACCGACGCAGGCACCGCATTGCTGGCATGATCGCAGATCAGCACCCAGTCAGGACTAGGCCCGCCGGTGATCTGGTAGTAGGGATGTGCAAGGCCGCTGTCTGGCATTTGTCATTCACATGTCGCGCGACTGGGCGCGTTAGGGGCGACTTAACGTGTTGCGGGGCCGAGCGCCAGTTGCCCGGCGCAGCAAATTGGGTCATACGGTCCGCAACATGGTAACGCTAACATAGCTTTGGAAACGGGAAGCCGCCGATGCGCAGACTTCGCAACCTGAAAATTGTCGCCACGCTGGGTCCGGCCTCGTCGGATTACGAAACCATTCGCGGGCTGTTCGATGCCGGGGCAGATGTGTTCCGCCTGAATATGAGCCACGGCACCCATGACGACATTTCGCACCGTCACGAAATCATTCGGCAGGTGGAACGCGAAACCGGGCGCCCAATTGGCATTCTGGCCGACCTGCAAGGACCGAAACTGCGCTGCGGCGAATTCGAAGGCGGGCCCTTCGATCTGGAAGTCGGGCACAAGTTCCGCTTCGATCTGGACCCGGCCAAGGGCGACATCCACCGCGTGTGCCTGCCCCATCCCGAGATCTTTGCGGCACTGGAAGAAGGCTCGCGCCTGCTGATCAACGACGGCAAGGTGCAGGTCCGCGTCGATCATTGCGGCGAGGACTACGCCAATTGCACCGTGATTGTCGGCGGCGAGATTTCCAACCGCAAGGGGGTCAACGTGCCCGACGTGGTCCTGCCCTTGGCGGCCCTGTCCGAAAAAGACCGCGCGGATCTGGAATTCGTCTGCACCTTGGGTGTCGATTGGCTGGCCTTGTCCTTTGTCCAGCGCCCCGAAGACGTGCATGAAGCCCGCGAATTGGCGGGGGGGCGTGCAGCGATCCTGTCCAAGATCGAAAAGCCCGCCGCGGTTGCGGCCTATGACGCCATTCTGGAGGCGTCCGACGGCATCATGGTGGCGCGCGGCGATCTGGGGGTTGAACTGCCCGTCTGGAAGGTGCCGCCGATCCAGAAGCAACTGGTGCGCGGGGCCCGCAAGGCCGCCAAGCCCGTGATCGTTGCTACGCAAATGCTGGAATCGATGATCACCAGCCCCGTCCCGACCCGGGCCGAAGTGTCGGATGTGGCCGCCGCGATCTATGAAGGGGCGGACGCCGTGATGCTAAGCGCGGAATCCGCCGCAGGCGAATTCCCGATCGAGGCCGTGACAACGATGAACAACGTGGCGGTCGAGGTCGAAAGCGACCCGACCTATCGTCAGGTCATCGAAGCCTCGCGTCCCCGCGTTCACGATTCGGTGCCCGACGGCATCGTCGCCGCTGCGCGCGAAATCGCGGAAACCACCGACATCAAGGCGATCTGCTGTTTCTCGCAATCCGGGTCCACGGTCTTGAAGGTCAGCCGCGAAAAGCCCCGCGTGCCGATCATTGCGCTGACCTCGCTGCTGGGGACTGCGCGGCGGCTTTCGCTGACTTGGGGCGCGCATTGCGTCATGACCTCGGAAGTGACGCGCTTCAAGATGGCGGTTGTCGCCGCGGCGCGCGCTGCCCGGACCGAAGACTTCGCCACCGAAGCGGACCAGATCCTTGTGATCGCGGGCGTGCCCTTCAACGTGAAGGGGTCGACGAACATCCTGCGGGTCGCGCCCTGCGAAGAAAGCCTGATCTTCGCCACAGAACCGGGATAAGCCGATATGGTGTTGCAGGACCTGACGCTTGTGGCGGCGCTGCTGATGTTGGCCTTCGCGGCAACCGGGCTGATTTCGGCGTGGATCGAAGACACGTTTCCGACCCGGGGCTTGGCCTTCTTGGTTCTGGCCGGGGTGCTGGCTTGGGAAACGTGGGAATCGCGTGGCCGCGTCGTAACCTTCGAAGATGTGCCAGTGGCCTTCATGCGGTTGGTCAAGATCGCGCTGGAACAACTGAGCTAGGCGCGCAGGGCGGCCACCTTGGCCCCTTGCCAATATCGAACCTGCCTGCTATGCGCGCGTCCTGATCCACGGATCGGATCGCCCGCCCTCGGTTCAAAGTGGCATACCGCAGGACGGGGCAAGCGTCACAGACGCACTTCAAAGATAGGAGACGCAAATGCCCAAGATGAAGACCAAGTCGAGCGCCAAGAAGCGCTTCAAGGTCACTGCGACCGGAAAAATCATGGCAGGCCAAGCTGGCAAGCGGCACGGCATGATCAAACGCACCACCAAGTTCATCCGCACCGCCCGTGGCACGACCACCCTCAGCGCCCCGGATACCAAGATCGTCAAGGGCTATATGCCCTACGACCGCTAAGGAGGATCGGATATGAGCCGCACCAAAGGTGGAACCGTCACCCACGCCCGTCACAAGAAGGTCCTGAAGGCCGCGAAAGGCTATTATGGCCGCCGCAAGAGCACCTTCAAAGTTGCCAAGCAGGCCGTCGACAAGGCGAACCAGTATGCAACGCGCGACCGTCATAACCGCAAGCGCCAGTTCCGCGCGCTGTGGATCCAGCG
>CAZIKH010000105.1:0-7288 GCA_964539755.1 uncultured Dinoroseobacter sp.
CCCAATTTCGAGATCCTGACCGAAGAGGCGCTCGAGATCATCGAGCACAACGCCGAGACGGTGCTGGAGGAGATCGGGGTCAATTTCGTGCAGAACCCCGCCGCGCTGGAGCGCTGGCGGCAGGCGGGCGCGGATGTGCAGGGCGAGCGGGTGCGCCTGCCGCGCGGCCTCGCGCGGCAACTCATCAAGACCGCGCCCTCGCAGTTCACCCAGGCCGCGCGCAACCCGGCGCGCTCGGTCGAGATCGGCGGTCGCAACCTGGTGCTCGCGCCGGTCTACGGCCCGCCCTTCGTGCATGACATGGAGCATGGCCGCCGCTACGCCACGCTCGAGGATTTCCGCAATTTCGTGCGGCTGGGCTACATGTCGAAATGGCTGCACCATTCCGGCGGCACCGTCTGCGAGCCCACCGATATCCCGGTGAACAAGCGCCATCTCGACATGCTGCTCGCGCACATGACCCTGTCGGACAAGCCGTTCATGGGCTCGGTCACAGAACCCAGCCGCGCGCAGGACAGCGTGGACATGGCGGGCATCCTCTTCGGCGAGGAGTTCGTGCAACAGAACACGGTGATGACCAACCTCATCAACGTCAACTCGCCGATGACCTTCGACGACGTGATGATGGGCTCGCTCGAGGTCTACGCCGCCAACAACCAGGCCTGCATCATCTCGCCCTTCATCGTCGGCGGCGCGATGGCGCCGACCACGGTGGCGGGCACGCTGACGCAGGTGCTGGCCGAGGTGCTGGCGGGCATCGCCTATTCGCAGCTTGTGCGGCCCGGCGCGCCGGTCATCATGGGGGCCTTCGTCACCTCGATCGACATGAACAGCGGCGCGCCCACCTTCGGCACGCCCGAAGCGGCGCAAATCACCTATGGCGCGGGCCAGTTGGCGCGGCGCATGAACCTGCCTTACCGGTCGGGCGGGGGGTTCTGCGGATCGAAGCTGCCCGATGCCCAAGCGGGCTACGAATCGGCCAACAGCCTGAACGCGGCCTTGCTGGCGGGCGTGAACTTCATGCTGCACAGCTGCGGCTGGCTGGAAGGCGGGCTGGTCGCCAGTTTCGAGAAATTCGTGATGGACGCCGATCAGCTGGGCACGCTGCACAAGCTGGCGCAGGGCGTGTCGGTGGATGTCGATGCCCAAGCGATGGACGCGATTGCCGAGGTGGGCCCGTCGGGCCATTTCCTGGGCTGCGCGCATACCCAGCGGCATTTCAAGGACGCGTTCTGGCGCAGCAGCGTGCTGGATTACAAACCCTTCGAGACCTGGGAAGAAGAGGGTGCGCGCGACACCGCCCAACTGGCCGCCGCACGGGTCAAGAAGCTGCTGGAGGACTACCAGCAACCCGCCTTGGACCCGTCCATCGCCGGGGCGCTGACGGAATATGTGGCGCGGCGCAAGTCGTCGATGGCCGATAGCTTCCTGTAATCGTCCGGATTGTTTCCGTGATCATGGGCTGGGCGCGGTCTGCCGCGCCTGGCACAGCCGCATTTCCGTCATCAACCCCGCCAGCAACAGGATATGGCGGCTGACGGAATAGGCCGCGCTGCCCGTGGCGCGCAATGTTTCTTCTTCTTCCTCCGCTGCGTGCAGGCGGGACAGCAGCGCGTTGGGCGGCAGCAGCTTGTCCAGCTTCAACAGGCGCTTGGTGTGCCGATCCCGGCGATAATCCTGCAAGGCAAAGCGCGCGGCGCGCACCAAGGTGCCGGGGCGGCGGGGCGGTTCAATGGAAACAATCTGGGACATGGGTCGATCCTTTCGCGTGGTTCTGACCTATCCTTGACTCAACTTCTGCTTGTGTTGCGCGGGCGGGCGGATCGGCGTGCGGTTGCAAAAGGTCTTGTTTATCGAATGGAAACAATTTATCCACACTTAACGCCTTATTAACTTTTGCAGGAGGTAATCAACCCAAGGTTGTGACGCAGATGCGCGCAGAAAGGGGGTAAGATGCAACACACCAAGACGGCTTCACCAGCCACCTATCCCGATTGGGTGCCCAAGGCGGCCTATCGGTACCTCAGCCATACCGATAGCGGCGCGTCGCTGCGCCGGATCGCCCGGCAGGACCGCGTCGCCCCGTCCACGATCCTGCGCCAGATCCGCCGGATCGAGGCTGCCCGCGAAGATCCGCTGGTGGATCAAGCCTTGACCGCCTTGGGCGATCTGAACGCCTTCATTCGTTTGCAAAAGGAACCCACGAACATGTCCATCCATCCCGGCCACTTGACCGTTCCCACCGATGCCGAACTTGCGCGCGAAGCCCGCCGGGTTCTGCGCCGCCTGTCCGAAAGCGATGCGGTGCTGGCCGTCTCGGGGCATATGGATATGGCGGTGGTGCTGCGGATGCGGGGGGCGATGCCGGTGCGCACGGCCAGCCTGCGACGGCATTTTGCCCAAGCTTTCGCGCTGAAAGACTGGATTCGCTGCACCAAGAAGGGGCGCGTGCATCAATACCGCATCACCAAGGTCGGGCGCGCCGCGCTGAAACGCCTGCTGGCCGAGGAGGAGGCCGACCGCGCCGCCGGACTGACCGACCGCTATGCCGCGCAGCACCGCGATTGGGGCACGCGCGATGTGGCCGAAGACGGCGCGAAACGGCGGCGGATGCGGGTCAATCTGGCCGAAAGCCCCTTGGCGCAGCTGGCACGGCGCAAGGACAAGTCGGGGCAACCTTTCCTGCCCGAGGCGCTGGTGCTGGCCGGCGAACGGCTGCGCGAGGATTTCGAACTGGCGCATATGGGGCCGCGCGTGGCGCAGAACTGGGACCGGTTTCTGACCGGGGGCGCGCGGGGCGGTTTTGCCGGGGGGCAAGGGCCCTGCACGGGGCCCGAAGGCGCGCGCGCCCGGGTTCAGGCGGCCCTTGCGGATCTGGGGCCGGGGCTGGGCGACGTGGTCTTGCGCTGTTGCTGCCATCTGGAAGGCCTTGAGGCGGCGGAAAAGCGGATGGGCTGGTCCGCGCGGTCCGGCAAGATCGTGCTGCGCATCGCGCTGCAACGTCTGGCGCAGCATTATGCACATGTGCATGGGTCCGGGGCCGCGATGATGGGATAACAAGATCCAGCGGATTGTTGTGGTGGCAGTCCTGTCTGGTCAGGCGCGGCGGAACGGGGTCAGTTTCCGCCGCGCTGCTGTTTTAGGGCAAGGGTCTGTGGACAAACGGGGTTTTCCACAGGCCGAATGTCGGGTTTCGACAAGGCCGCTGCGTCCCGCCGCGCCCCGGGCGGACCCCGCCATGCGACACGACAGCCCTGTTGTGATGCGCCCGCGCGGCTTATATGCAAAGACGAACACGCAGGCGGAGGCATTGATGCGCGATCTGACCATCCCCGAAGGACGCCACCCGGAAAAGGCCCATCGCCCCGATCAGGCGCAGCCGAAAAAGCCGCATTGGATCCGGGTCAAGGCCCCCGTGGGCGAGGGGTACAAGGAAACCCACAAGATCATGCGCGACCACAAGCTGGTGACGGTCTGCGAAGAAGCGGGCTGTCCCAATGTGGGCGAATGCTGGAACCAGGGCCACGCGACCATGATGATCATGGGCGAGATTTGCACGCGCGGCTGCACCTTTTGCAACGTCGCCACCGGCAAACCCGATGCGCTGGATGTGTTCGAACCGGGGCGGGTGGCGGATGCGGTCAAGAAACTGGGGCTGAACCACGTTGTGATCACATCCGTGGACCGCGATGATGTCGAAGATGGCGGGGCGGCGCATTTCGCGCAGACGATCCGCGCCATTCGCCGCCAGTCGCCCGACACCACGATCGAGATTCTGACCCCCGATTTCCTGAAATGCGGGCCCGAGGCGCTGGAAACCGTCGTTGCGGCCAAACCGGACGTGTTCAACCACAATCTGGAAACGGTGCCGGGGCTCTATCCGACGGTGCGGCCCGGCGCGCGGTATTTCCATTCGCTGCGCCTGTTGCAGCGGGTCAAGGAACTGGACCCGACGCTGTTTACCAAATCGGGGATCATGGTCGGTTTGGGCGAAGACCGCGCACAGGTCGGGCAGGTGATGGATGATCTGCGTGCAGCGGATGTCGATTTCCTGACCATCGGGCAATATCTGCAACCCACCCCCAAGCATCACCGCGTGGACCGGTTCGTGACCCCCGAAGAATTCGCCGCCTATGAAAAAGCCGCTTATGGCAAGGGGTTCGCGATGGTGTCGGCGTCGCCGCTGACGCGCTCCAGCTATCATGCGGGCGACGATTTTGCCCGTTTGCGCCGCGCGCGTTTGGCGAAACTGGGGCAGGGGTGACCTGAAAACGCCTAACTTGAGCCTTTCTGACGCCCCACGGGGTTGGTTCTGTGTGCCCACCTGAACCCGAGCAGACGAGGCTTACCATGAAGACCAACTCGACCATGAAACTGCGCCGTTTCACCGGTGGCTTTGCCATCGGCCTGGGCGTAGGCACGCTGGGCCTGGCCCTGGCGGCATTCCAAAACCCCTCGATCCCGGCAGACTTTGCAGGCGCAACCGCGCTGATCGGTCTGTTCTGCATGGCCATTGGCCGTGTGTGCGTGATGGACCGCGACGAGGAAGCCGCCGCGCCGATGACCGAAGCATCTGCCTAAGACAGACGCATGACCCATCGTCCTGCCACCGTTGCACCAAAGCGCCGGAGCACGGCAGGCGATGGGATCATTCGGTCCTACCAGATCAGCAGTTGGCTGGTCTTGCGCGTCTATGGCGCGGTTTTTTTGTGGTTTGCATGGGTGTTGTGGACCGGGGCTTGGGCCGCAGACAGCCTGTGGGCCTATCTTCCGGGCGCGGTGCCCCCGCACGGCGTGGCGGGTGCCTTGGCGTTTCTGGGTGGCATTCTGGCCGTGCCCTTCCTGACCCCGTCGATCCTGCGGTTTCCCAAATCCGTGGCGGGGGGCATTGGCAAGGCGCTGTTGCTGTTGGTCCTGTCAGGGCTGATCTATGGCCTGACCCACCTGTTGCTGGCAGATGAATTTCTGCGCTATTCCAGTCGCTTGGACGCCGTTCTTCCGATCCTGATCAAGGCCGTGGCCGGGATGGCCGTGACCGGCGCGATCCTTGTCAGTCTGGCGATGTCGCTGACGGCGGGGGAAACGGGCCGCGCCCCCACCGCGCCCAAGCTGACCGATGCGGATCTGCGCGCGCTGCGCCGGGCCCGCGCACGCGGTTAAGGTAAGCGGACAAGCCTATGAAACGAAACGCACTTTGCCGATGAAGGGCAGGTTGCGATTGCGTTGGGCATAGTCGATCCCATAGCCGACGACGAATTCATCCGGAATCTCGAACCCGGTCCAGGTGGCCTTCACATCGACCTCGCGCCGCGACGGTTTGTCGAGCAGCGCGATGGTTTCCAGCCGCCGCGGTTTGCGCGCCCGCAGCAGGTTGTTGACGAAGCGCAAGGTATGGCCGGTATCGACGATATCTTCGACCAAAAGCACGTCGCGCCCTTCGATCTTGCCGCGCAAGTCCTTCATTATTCGAACTTCGCGCGTGCTTTCCATGCCATCGCCGTAGGAGGAGGCTTCCAGAAAATCAACTTCGACGGGCAAATCCAGTTCGCGCACCAGATCGGCGATGAACACGAAGCTGCCGCGCAGCAATCCGACCACGACCAGCTTGTCGGTGTCGGAAAAGGCGGTTTCGATCTCGGTCGCCAGGGCCTCGATCCGGGCCGCGATGGCCTTGGCCGAGATCATCTGGTCAATCACATAGTTTGGCTGCGCCATGTCGCCCCCTTGAAATCCTTGGCCAAACCTATGACAGCAGGCGGACCAGTCACAAGCGACATGACGTTCCATGCCACGCCACGCCGAGACCCGTCCGATGCCCTACAGCGCCCAGCAGATGTACGATCTGGTGGCGGATGTGGGGGCCTATCCGGCCTTTTTGCCGTGGTGTGCGGCGGCGCGGGTCACCTCGGTCGTGCCGATCCCGGAGGGGCGCGAGATGACGGCGGATCTGGTGGTGTCCTTCAAGGTGTTTCGGGAAAAATTCGCCAGCCGGGTCATCTTGAAAGATGCGGCTTTGGCGATCGACACGACCTATCTGGATGGTCCGTTCAAATACATGCATTCGACATGGTCTTTCGCCGACCGCGACGACGGCGGCTGCGACGTGTCGTTTTTCGTGGATTTCGAATTCAAGAACAGGGTCTTGCAGGGCGTTATTGGGGTGGTGTTCAACGAAGCGATGCACCGGATCGTGCGCGCCTTTGAAACCCGTGCGCAGGCGCTTTATGGCGCGGACAACCCCGCCGCCTGAGCGACCAGCGCCAGCGCGTGATCGCGCGCCAATTGCCGGACCTTTGCGCGACCTTGGGCGCCGAACTCCTTGGTTTCGGTGACAATTCCGTCTTGGGTGGCCAGCCCGAAGCACACCCGCCCTTCGGGCTTGTGGTCGGACCCGCCCGGACCCGCAATTCCGGTGATCGAAACGGCGATATCGGCGCCGGTGTTGCGCCGGGCCCCTTCGGCCATCTGGCGCGCCACCGCTTCGGACACAGCGCCGACCTGCGCCAGCGTGTCCGCCTGCACCCCCAGAAGACGGATTTTGGCGTCATTCGAATAGGTTACAACGCCTTCTTCAAACACGGCCGACGATCCGGCGATGTCGGTCAAGGCGGCGGCGACCATGCCGCCCGTGCAGCTTTCGGCGGTGGTGACGCGATATCCGCGCTGCGCCAGATGCGCGACCAAGGCCGCCACATCGGTCACATCAGCACCCCATGGGCCAAACCGGCCAAGGCGACACCCACAATTGCCGCCAATAGTCCTGCCACAACATCGTCCAGCATCACGCCATGGGCGTCGTGGCGACGATCTGCCCAGCCAACGGGGCCGGGTTTCAGGATATCGAACAGTCGAAACCCGACAAAGGCGACCAGAATTCCGGGCCACAGCGCCAGAACGCTTGCCCCGGTCAGGCTTGCCCCGATCGAAACGGGCAGCAGGGCGATCCATTGGCCGACAACCTCGTCCACCACGATCTCGGACGGGTCATGATTGTCTTTTCCGGCGGTTTCGCGCTGCGTGGCCCAAAGCCCGGCGGCATAGAGCAGCGGGATCGCCAGCGCCAATGCCAGCCAGCCGCCCAGCAGATGCAGCACCCAGGCCAGCGGCAGGGCCGCCAGCGACCCCCAGGTGCCGGGGGCCGGGCGCAGCAGGCCCACGCCGCCGACGGTGGCGATCAGCCAGCTCATGCGCGCACCAAGGTGGCGGTGGCGATGCTGGCAATCCCTTCGCCGCGCCCGGGAAAGCCCAGCCGTTCGGATGTGGTCGCCTTGACGCTGACACGGTCCGG
>CAZIKH010000106.1:0-7242 GCA_964539755.1 uncultured Dinoroseobacter sp.
ACCAGTCGCGTTCATCCGCCAGCAGGTTTTGCGTGAACTGCGTGCCCAGCACGGCCAGCCGCGACTTGACCTCGGTCAGCCGATCCCGGTCGGCGCCTTCAACCGCCGCCCCCGCGCGCAGGAACATCCGGTGATACAGGTCCGCCACGCGCTTTTGTTCCGCGTCCAACCCCGCCGTTTCCCGTGCGTCCCACACCGCCTTGACGCGCGCGTAAAGCGCCGCGTTCATCGTGATCTCGCTGGAATAGGCGCTCATCTTCGGGGCAAGGTCGCGCATCAGGGCTTCGCGCGCGGGCGTGCTGTCGGCCCCGGCAAGGTTGTAAAACACCCCGGCCACCTTATCCAGCAACCCATCCGCCAGCTCCATCGCGGCAATGGTGTTCTCATAGGTGGGCGGGTCCTCGGCCTCGGCAATCGCCGCGATGCGCGCCCGGGCGTCGGCCAAAGCCGCGTCGAAAGCCGGCGCAAAATCGTCATCGGTGATGGCCGCGAAGGGCGGCAAGGCAAATTCGGTGGTCCAATCGGACAGAAGCGGGTTTGTCATGGGGTCTCCTTTGATCGAAACCTAAGGCCGCAGGCGCGCCGCATCTAGGGCCAACACGGCCTTTTGTGCCCCGCTAGACGTCCTTGCAGACCGGGCAGTCCGGCGCACGCGACAGGGTCATGACCCGGGTTTCCGCATCCAGCCCGTCATAGACCAGCATCCGCCCGGCCAAAGGCGTGCCAGCGCCCGTGATTTCTTTCACCGCTTCCAGCGCCATCATCGTGCCGATCACACCGGGCAAGGGGCTGGCGACGCCGCCTTCGGCACAACTCAGCGCCAGTCCGGGGGCGGGCGGCTGCGGAAAGACGCAGGCATAGCACGGCGCCCCGCGCACCGGATCGAACAGGCTGAGCTGTCCATCCCACTGGCTGATCGCGCCGGAAATCAGCGGCGTGCCGGTCGCGACGGCGGCGCGGTTCACCAAGGCCCGGGTTTCAAAACTGTCCGAGCCATCCAGCACAAGATCGTAATCGTCAAACAAGGTCTCGGCGATCTCGGCGGTCAAGCGCCGATGATACGGGCGCACCGTGACATGCGGGTTCAGGGCCTTCATCGCTTCTTCGGCGGAAAACACCTTGGGCATGCCCGACCTTGCGTCTTGGTGGATCACCTGCCGGGCAAGGTTCGACAAGGCCACGCTGTCATCGTCGATCACCCCGATCGTGCCAACGCCCGCCCCGGCCAGATACAGCAAGGCGGGCGATCCCAGCCCCCCGGCCCCGACCACCAGCACCTTCGCGTCCTTCAGCTTGCGCTGCCCCGCGCCGCCGATCTCGCGCAAGACGATATGGCGGGCATAGCGTTCCAGTTCGACCTCGCTGAAAGGCCCTTGGGGCGCGCCTTGGGCGGGCGGGGGCGGCGCCACGCGCGCGCGCAGGCGGCGCAAGACCTCGCGGTAGATCAGAACCAGCGCCCCAACGCCGCCCAGGATCAGCCACAGCGCCGCCGATCCCCCGGTCGCTTCGCGCAAGGGCGCGCCATCGGGAAAGACCGTGTGGATGCCCAGCACCGCCACATAGAGCAGCCCGATCAGAAGCCAGCGCGCCTGCGTCGGCAGCTTGATGCGCCGCCCGATCAGCCAGATCATCCCGGCCAGAAAAAGAACCAGCGCCATCAGCCGCGCCCGGTCGATCCGAACCCGCCGCTGCCGCGCAGGGTGTCGTCCAAACCCGTCGCCACGGCAAAACGCGCCTGCACCACGGGCGCGATCACCGCCTGCGCGATGCGGTCGCCATGGGCAATGGCAAAGGGCTCGGTCCCATAATTGATCAGCAAGACGCCCAAGGGCCCCCGATAATCGCTGTCGATGGTTCCGGGCGTATTGGGCAGCGAGATACCATGCTTCAGGGCCAGACCGGACCGGGGACGGATCTGCATCTCGAACCCATCTGGAATGGCAACGCGCAGCCCCGTGGGCACGATGCGCCGCGCCATCGGGGCCAGAACCCAGCCTTCCGCGCGCGCGTCGGGCGGAAAATTGGCGCGCAGATCCGCGCCCGCGGCACCTGCGGTTTCGTATCGGGGCAAGGCGACGTTTCGATCCGCCCAGTCTTCCCAGACCACCTGAATGATCGGTGCCAAGGCTGTCCCCTCTTTGCTTTCAAAAATATCCAACTCAACCGGTCAAGGCTTGGGCAATCCGCTGGGCCAGCGCGCGGGCGACCTCGGTCTTGCCCATGCGCGGCCAGCTTTCCGCCCCGGCCTCGGTCACCAATGTAATCGCGTTTTCGGTTCCGCCCATGATCCCGGTTTCGGGGCGCACGTCATTGGCGACAATCCAGTCACACCCCTTGCGCGCCAGCTTGGCCTTGGCATGGGCGATCACGTCGTCGGTTTCCGCCGCAAAGCCCACGACAAGGCGCGGACGTCCTTCAGGGCGGCGGGCAACGGTCGCAAGAATGTCGGGGTTCTCGGCGAAGGCAAGCTGGGGCAGCGCCCCCGACCCGTCCTTCTTGATCTTGCTATCCGAGGCAGAGGCCACACGCCAATCCGCCACCGCCGCTGCGAACACCGCTGCATCGACCGGCAAGGCTTGGGTCACCGCATCCAGCATCTGTTGGGCGGTTTCGACCTCGATCACCTCGACGCCCGTGGGGCGCGGGTGGCTTGCCGGACCGGTCACGAACCGGACCCCCGCCCCCAGATCGCGCAGCGCTTCGGCCAAGGCCGTGCCTTGCGCGCCCGAGGACCGGTTGGCGATATAGCGCACCGGGTCAATCGGTTCATGGGTCGGCCCCGAGGTGACCAGCACATGCCGCCCCGCCAAAGGCTTGGGTCCAAACTGCGCGCCCACCGCTTGGGTGATCGCCTCGGGCGTCGCCATCCGGCCCGGCCCAAATTCGCCGCAGGCCATTTCGCCGTCCTCCGGGCCGATCACAGCGATCCCATCCTCCCGCAGCACCGCCAGATTGCGCTGCGTGGCCGGGTGTTGCCACATCCGCACGTTCATTGCGGGCGCAATCAGCACTGGCGTATCCGTCGCCAGCAACAGGGTCGAGGCAAGATCGTTGGCAAGGCCCGTCGCCATTTTCGCCATCAGGTCCGCCGTGGCCGGGGCAACGACGATCAGATCGGCGGAGCGCGACAACTCGATATGGCCCATCTCGGCCTCGTCGGTCAGGTCGAACAGATCGCGATAGACCTTGGACGCGGCCAAGGCCGACGCCGACAGGGGGGTGACGAATTCCTGCGCCGCGTGGGTCAGCACCGGGGTGACACCGGCCCCGGCGCGGCGCAATTCGCGGATCAGGTCCAGCGACTTATAGGCCGCAATCCCGCCACCGATGATCAGAAGAATGGTTTTGCCCGTCAGCATTGGGGGACCTCGCCTTGCGTCCGACCCTTGATCCCTACACGCAGGACCCCAAGCGCACAATGTCGCTTGGCCGCCCCCCGGGCCTAGCGGAACACCGCACAGGGGTCGGGGCGATCCACCGGGTCGGTGCGCAGCCACAGGTCATAGGGCGGGTCGGTCTCGGGGACCTCCTCCAACTGGCCAAGGGCCAGCACCGTGACCTCGGGCGCAGCGCGGCGCAAATAGCGCGGCACGCCCCAATCGGTGCGCGCGTGGCCATTGCCGGTGATCAGCACCACGGGCGCCCCATGGGTTTCCAGCGCCGCAAGCAGCGTGCGGGCGAAGGCCGCGTCGCGCAATCGCTGGGCGGCCACCATGCCCGGCAGCATGTCGGGCGGCATCGCGTCGCAATGCGCCGCCATCTGCCCGGCTTCGCGCGTCGCTTGTTCGTCGGCATCCAGCGGCTGGTCCAAGCCATACCGCGCCGCTTCCGCCCCAAAGGGCTTTGCCGCCCCGTCGAACACCGCTGACCGCACCGTCGCGCGCGGCAAGCCCGCCCCATAGATGGGCAATCCCCGCGCGGCATCGAAGATCGGCCAATAAATCTGGAACTCCGGGAACCCGGTATCCGCCCAGTTCAGCGCCGCTTCCAACGTGGCGGGATCGCCCCAATCATCCGATCCCACCCCCGCGACATGATCCGGGCGCAGCATTTCGAACACCACGGCGGTGGGCTGTAGCGCGGCAATCGCGCGGGCTTGGTTCAGGTGGTGAATGGGGTTGTCATGAACTTCCCCCAAAATCACAACGTCGGCAGACCCAAGGGAGGAGAGGTCCGCCGACGTTATCTCGTCCGCCCGCGCCGCCAAAGGCAGCGCCAGCAGGACGGCAAGCATTACGCGAAGAATTGATGCACCTCTGGGGCTTGGGCCGACAGCGACTTGCGCATCTTGGTAAAGGCGGCGGCTTCCAACTGGCGCACCCGTTCCTTGGACAAGCCCAGCTCGTTCCCAAGGCTTTCCAAGGTGCGCGGTTCATCCCGCAATTTGCGTTCGCGCACGATGAAGCGTTCCCGCTCGTTCAAGGCCCCCATGGCCGAAACAAGCCAGCCGCGCAGGGTTTCCAGATCGTGATCTTCTTCGACGGTTTCCGACGCTTGCGGGCTGGTGTCTTCCAGCGCGTCGATCCATTCGCGCCCCTCGTCATCGACCGACTGGGTGGCGTTCAGCGAATAATCCGACCCGGCAAGGCGCCCTTCCATCATCTCGACGTCATGCAGGGGCACGCCCACTTCGGTGGCGATCATCTGGCGCAGCTGGTGCTTGTCCAGCTGTTCGCCCACGGCGGCGGCTTCGCGTTCCAGTCGGGCCTGCACGCGGCGCATGTTGAAGAACAGGGATTTCTGGCTGCTGGTGGACCCGGTGCGCACCATCGACCAGTTGCGCATCACATAGTCCTGGATCGATGCCTTGATCCACCAGACAGCGTAGGTCGAAAACCGCACGCCGCGATCCGGATCGAATTTGTCAGCGGCCTTCATCAGGCCCAGACTGGCTTCCTGGATCAAGTCGTTCATCGGCGCGCCGTAGCGCTTGAACTTTGCCGCCATCGAGATGGCCAGTCGCATATAGGCGGTGATCAGCCGGTGCAGGGCTTGTTCGTCGCGGTGGTCGCGCCAAGCATAGGCCAGCCGCAGCTCGGTTTCCGCATCCAACAGCTCGGCCTGCATTGCACGCCGCGACAGGTTCATGTCTGATCCGTCCAGTGCCATCTCATCACCCCCGTGCTCGGGGTCTGTCCAACCCCTGTTTCTGTTCGCATAAGGGCTACGCGGCAGGTTCCGGAAAGGATCAAAGAAAATGGTGGAAAAGACAGGATACGGCCTAACTTTGGTGGTCGGCGGCGCGGCGTCCGGCAAATCCGGCTTTGCCGAAAGCTTGGCACTCCAGACCGGCAAGCCGCGCCTCTATATCGCCACCGCACAGGCCTATGACGCTGAAATGGAAGCGAAAATTGCCGCCCATCAGGCAGCGCGCGGCCCTGATTGGACCACCCTCGAAGCCCCGTTCGACATCGCGGGCGCCTTGACCACCGCAGGCCCGGATCACGTCGTCGTGATCGACTGCCTGACCTTGTGGCTGTCGAACCTTTTGCTCGCCGAAGCCGATCTGACGCAAGGCAGCACAACCTTGCGGCAAGCCATGGCCGCCTGTCCCGCCGAAATCATCGCCGTCAGCAATGAAACCGGCATGGGGATCGTGCCCGACACCGCCTTGGGCCGGGCCTTTCGGTCTGCCCAAGGCATCCTGAACCAGCAGGTCGCCGCCGATGCCGACCGCGTGGCCTATGTCGTTGCGGGCCTGCCTTTGTGGCTGAAAGGGGCGGCATGACCGTTTGGCATTGGGTCCGCCATGGCCCCACCCATGAAACCGCCTTCGTGGGCTGGCGCGATGTGCCCGCCGATCTGTCCGACCGGGACCGCATCGCGCGGCTGGACGCGGCCTTGCCGAAACCCGCCTTCCTGATCGCGTCAGACCTGTCGCGCGCCTCTGCCACCGCCGATGCCTTGGGCGCGGGGCGTCACCGCCTGCCCGACCGCCCGGATCTGCGCGAATTCAATTTCGGCGTCTGGGACGGGATGACCTTCGATCAGGTCGCCGCCCGCGACCCCGACCTCAGCCGCCGCTATTGGGAAGACCCGGGCGAGGTCCGCGCGCCCGCTGGCGAAAGCTGGAACGACGCCGCCGCCCGCGTCGCCCCGGTCGTGGCCGAATTGAACCTGCGCCACCCCGATGCCGAGATCGTCGCGGTCGCGCATTTCGGCATCATCCTGTCCCAACTGGCCATAGCCGCCGGTCAGACCCCCTATCAGGCCCTTGGGCAGAAGATCGATCCCTTGTCCGTGACCAGCTTGCGCTTTGACGGGGCTTGGTCGGTCGAACGGATCAATCACTGTCCGTGATCCCCCACCCGCCAAATCAGCGTTTTGGGATGGGCGCGCGTCGCGCTAGCACCAAGGCAGGCAGATCGGCAAAAGGGAGGGCCCCCATGACCTACGACCTCTTTCTGGGCGACCGGACCTATTCCTCCTGGTCCTTGCGCGGCTGGCTGATGCTGGAAAAGTTCGACCTTCCCTACCGCACCCACATGATCGGGCTTTATTCCGACAGCTTTCGCGACCAGCTGGCCCCCCTCGCCCCCGCCCGCACCGTCCCGGTGCTGCGCACGCCCGAAGGCCATGTCATCCCCGACACCCTGGCGATGGCCGAAACCCTGGCCGAACGCCACCCCGAGGCCGGGCTTTGGCCCGCCGATCCGGCCCAGCGCGCCTTGGCCCGCGCCCTTGTGGCGGAAATGCATTCCGGCTTCACCGCGCTGCGCGGCGCCTGCCCGATGAATCTGGAATTCGTCTATGACGGGTTTGCCGTATCGGACGCGGTCGCGGCGGACCTCGACCGCATCGCCCAGCTTTGGGCGCTGGCGCGGTCCCGTGCCACCGACGACGGGCCGTGGCTGTTTGGCCGCTACAGTCTGGCGGATGTGTTCTATGCGCCCGTTGCGACCCGCATCACCACTTATGCCCTGCCCGTCCCGCCCGACGCGGCGGCCTATGTCGCGGCACATCTGTCCGATCCGGCCTTCCAAGCTTGGCGGCGCGACGGGCTGAAGGTCGTTCTGGACCCGAAACCCTATGCCATGGACCTGCCGACCCGGCCTTGGCCCGGCGATTAACGCGCCAGCATCCGCAGCCCTTGCGTGACATCCATCCGCACCGACAAGCGCAAGGCCGGTTCATCCCCGGCCTTCAGCGCGGCGATGATCATCGTGTGATGCCGGGGCGGCTCGGTCTTGCGCAAGCGCCCGTACAGGCTGCGCATCGTCGGCCCCAATTGCAGCCAGACGG
>CAZIKH010000107.1:0-7228 GCA_964539755.1 uncultured Dinoroseobacter sp.
CTTCGCCTTCTTTCATACCCAGCCCGGACAGAACCTTTTCCAACCGGTCCGATCCAAAGATGCGCATCAAATCATCTTCCAGTGACAGGAAGAAGGACGACTTGCCCGGGTCGCCCTGGCGCCCGGATCGCCCGCGCAACTGGTTGTCGATCCGGCGGCTTTCATGGCGTTCGGTGGCCAGAACGAACAGGCCGCCAGCGTCCTTAACCGCTTGTTCATCGGCCTGATGTTCGGCTTCGATCCGTGCGCGGATTTCATCGGGATTGCCGTCGGGATCGGCAGCGATGGCTTCCATTACTTTGAATTCGACATTGCCGCCCAATTTGATGTCCGTGCCCCGCCCAGCCATGTTGGTCGCGATGGTCACCGCCCCCAATTTGCCCGCATCGGCGACGATCTGGGCTTCTTTTTCATGCTGGCGCGCGTTCAGGACATTGTGCGGAATACCAGCCTGTTTCAGCATCGCCGACAGGCTTTCGGATTTCTCGATCGAGGTGGTGCCGACCAGAACAGGTTGGCCCTTTTCATGCGCGGCCTTGATCGATTGCACGACCGCCGCGTATTTTTCCGCAGCGGTCCGATACACGGCATCATGTTCATCAATCCGGGCGATGGGTCGGTTGGTCGGCACTTCGACCACACCCAATCCGTAGATCGTCGCGAATTCTTCGGCCTCGGTCGTGGCCGTCCCGGTCATGCCCGCCAGCTTGTCATACAAGCGGAAGTAATTCTGGAAGGTCACGCTGGCCATGGTGACGTTCTCGGGCTGGATCGCGCAGCCTTCCTTGGCTTCGATGGCTTGGTGCAGCCCGTCCGACAGACGCCGTCCAGCCATCATCCGCCCGGTGAATTCGTCGATCAGGACAACTTCGCCCGACCGCACGATATAGTCCTTGTCCTTCTGGAACAGCTTGTGCGCCTTCAGCGCCTGCGTGACATGGTGCACAAGGGTGGTTGATTCCGGATCATAAAGCGACTGCCCTTCGGGCAAGATCCCCGCCTCGGACAAGCGGGCTTCGATGAATTCGTTGCCTTCATCGGTGAAGGTGGCATTGCGGGTTTTTTCGTCCAACGTGAAATGCTGCGCCTCGATCGAAGGGATCAGGGCATCGATTGTTTGGTACAGGTCGGAACGGTCTGCCGCGGGCCCCGAGATGATCAGCGGCGTGCGCGCTTCGTCGATCAGGATGCTGTCCACCTCGTCCACGATGGCAAAGAAGTGGCCGCGCTGCGCCATGTCTTCCAGCTTCGACTTCATGTTGTCGCGCAGATAATCAAAGCCCAATTCGTTGTTGGTGGCATAGGTGATGTCCGCCGCATAGGCCTGCAGTTTTTCGGCTTCGGGCTGTTGGGGAACGACCACGCCCGTGGTCATGCCCAATTGCGCATAGACCTTGCCCATCCATTCGGCGTCGCGGCTGGCCAGATAGTCGTTGACCGTCACGATATGCACGCCCTTGCCGGTCAGAGCATTCAGATACGCCGGGAAGGTCGCAACCAGCGTCTTGCCTTCGCCGGTCTTCATTTCCGCGATATTGCCCTGATGCAGGAAAATCCCCCCCATCAACTGGGTGTCAAAGGCCCGCAGTCCCAAGGCGCGGCGCGCGGCTTCGCGGCAATTCGCAAAGGCTTCGGGAAGGATCGCATCAAGGCTTTCGCCATTGGCGACGCGCGCTTTCAGGTCTTCGGTTTTCTGGATCAGGCCTTCGTCACTTAGGGCTTCGAAGTCGGGTTCCAGTTTGTTGATCTTCTCGACCAGCGGGCGGACCGCCTTCACCTTGCGATCATTCGGTGTCCCAAACACCTTTTTCGAAATTGTGCCCAATCCCAGCATGCGCCTGCGGTCCCACCTCGGTTGCGGTCGCGTTTGTGACCTATCGTGATCCTTGACCCGGTGCTCTGTGCTTGCCCGCGCTTCAACGGCGGCATAGAACGGCGTCAAAGGCGGTGCGGCCAACGGCCTTCCGGGGGTTACCTTGGGCACATAAGGGGCCGCTTTTGGACTGTCAACGTGGCCCACTGGCCGCAGGACCCGGGCACCGCAAAAGCCCAACGAAATATAGGAGTTTTCCGCGTGTCATTCTCGTTTCCCCGCTTGTCGGCCACGGCTGTTTGTCTGGTGCTTGCCGCCCCTGTTTCGGCCCAAGATGCGGACACTGTTCTGGCCACGGTGGGCGGGGTGGAGATCACCCTGGGTCACCTGATCGTCGCCACTGAAAACCTGCCCGCGCAATACCAAGCCCTTCCCGACGAGGTCCTGTTCACGGGCATTCTGGACCAATTGATCCAGCAACAGGCCTTGTCGCAATCGCTGGGCGACAGCCTTGATGCCCGCGCCGAACTTGGGCTGGAAAACGAAACCCGTGCCTTCCGCGCCAATATCGTGCTGCAAGGTGCCGCCGAAGCCGCCGTGACCGACGAAGCGGTGCAGGCCGCCTATGACGCGGCGATGGCGGATGCCGCGCCGACGGTCGAATACAACGCCGCCCACATCCTTGTGGAAACCGAAGAAGAAGCTGCCGCCCTGATCGCTGAATTGGAAGGCGGCGCGGATTTCGCAGACCTTGCGCGCGAACATTCAACCGGCCCGTCTGGTCCGAATGGCGGGGCGCTGGGTTGGTTCGGTCTGGGCCGCATGGTCCCCGAATTCGAAGCCGCCGTGGTCGCGCTGGAGGTCGGCGCGGTGTCGGCCCCCGTGCAAACCCAATTCGGTTGGCATGTCGTGACCCTGAACGAAACCCGCGATGTGCCGCCGCCGTCGCTGGAAGACATGCGCGAAGAACTGACGAACGCGCTGCGCGAAGCCGCCGTAACCGAAGCGATCGAAGCGCTGACAGCGGATGCCGAAGTCACCCGCGCCGAGGCCGACATCGACGTGTCCTTGATCCGCAACTCCGCCTTGTTGGAGGACTGATTGGCGCTGCCCGTTTCGCCGCTGGCCCCCGCCCGGTTTCCGGACCTGCCGATCATTGCCGGGGTCCGTTTCGCCGCCGCCGAAGCCGGTGTGCGGTACAAGAACCGTTTGGACGTGATGCTGGCGGTCGCGGACCCCGGCAGCGTCGTTGCCGGGGTGTTCACCCGATCCGCCACCCGGTCTGCCCCTGTGTTGGATTGCCAAGCCAAACTGTCCAAGGCCACATCCGGGCAAGGGGTGGCGATCTTGGTGAATTCGGGCAACTCGAACGCGTTTACCGGGCATCGCGGGCAAACATCGGTTGAAACGATTTGCAACGGGGTTGCCGATGCGACGGGCCTGCCCGCCGAGCAGGTCTTCACCGCCTCGACGGGCGTGATCGGCGAGCCCTTGCCGCATGACCGCATTCTTGCGGTCTTGGCCGAGCTGCAAACGGGCTTGCGCGAAGATGGGCTTGGCATGGCCGCGCGGGCGATCATGACGACCGACACCTTCCCCAAAGGGGCCGCGACGGCGGTGCAGATCGGCGGCAAGACTGTGCAGATTGCGGGCATTGCCAAAGGATCGGGGATGATCGCGCCGGATATGGCGACCATGTTGGTCTATATCTTCACCGATGCCGCGATTGATCGGGATCTCTTGCAGGCCATGGTCAGCACGCAGAATACAAGAACCTTCAACGCGATTACCGTGGACAGCGATACCTCGACCTCGGACAGCCTGATGGTGGTGGCGACGGGGCAAGCTGGCAACAGCCCCATCACCGACCCCGCCAGCGCGGACGCAGACGCCTTCGCCAAGGCGCTGCAGGGCGTCATGCTGGACCTTGCCCACCAAGTGGTTCGGGACGGCGAAGGCGCGACCAAGTTTGTCGAAGTCCGCGTGACAGGGGCCGCAACCGACACCGATGCAGACAAGGTCGCCCGCGCGATTGCCAATTCGCCTTTGGTCAAGACCGCGATTGCGGGCGAAGATCCCAACTGGGGCCGGGTCGTTATGGCCATCGGCAAATCAGGGGCGGAAGCCGACCGTGACCGGATCACCATCCGCTTCGGCGACATCCTTGTGGCCGAGAAGGGCTGGGTGTCCCCGACCTATACCGAAGCCGCGGGCGCGGCCTATATGAAGCAGCAGGAGCTGTTGATCGCCGTGGATTTGGGGCTGAACGACGGCACCGCCACCGTTTGGACCTGCGATCTGACGCATCAGTATATCTCGATCAATGCGGACTATCGGTCGTGAAGACGGTTCTGGTGTCGGCCGTTGCCTTGATCGACAAGGATGGGCGCGTGTTGCTGGCCCAACGTCCCGAAGGCAAATCCATGGCCGGGCTTTGGGAATTTCCGGGGGGCAAGGTGGAACCCGGCGAAACCCCCGAAGCAGCCCTGATCCGTGAACTGCACGAGGAATTGGGCATCGACACATGGCAAAGCTGCCTCGCACCGCTGACCTTTGCCAGCCACAGCTACGATGACTTTCACCTTCTGATGCCGCTTTTTGCTTGCCGCAAATGGCAGGGCACCCCCAACCCGAAGGAAGGTCAGACACTGGCTTGGGTCCGCGCCAAGGACCTGCGGTCCTACCCGATGCCTGCGGCAGATATTCCGCTGATCCCGATCTTGCGGGACTGGCTATAAACACGAAAAAGGGCGGCCCGCTGGACCGCCCCTGCATCCTGTTTGACGCTTGATCAGGTCAGCGTGCGTTCGACTTCTTCGCGTTCGAAAATCTCGATGACATCGCCCGGGCGAACGTCGTCGTAATTCTCGAAGGCCATGCCGCATTCCTGACCGGACTGGACTTCTTTGACCTCGTCCTTGAAACGCTTCAGCGTCTTCAGCGTGCCTTCGTGGATCACCACGTTGTCGCGCAGCAGGCGCACGCCCGCGCTGCGGCGGGCCACACCGTCGGTCACAAGACAACCTGCAACCTTGCCAACGCCCGACACCTTGAAGACTTCCTTGATTTCGGCATAGCCGATGAAGTTTTCGCGGATCTCGGCGCTCAGCAAGCCCGACGCGGCGGCCTTCACATCATCGACCAAGTCGTAGATCACCGAATAATACCGGATCTCCACACCCTTCTGACCAGCGGCATTCCGCGCGGGCGCGTTGGCCCGCACGTTGAAGCCAAACACCGGTGCGCCGGATGCTTCGGCAAGGCCGATATCGCTTTCGGTGATCGCGCCGACGCCCGAATGCAGAACCCGCACACGCACTTCGTCGTTGCCGATCTTTTCCATGGCTTGCGTGATCGCTTCGGCCGACCCCTGCACATCCGCCTTTACGACGATGGGCATTTCGGTGACGTTCTCGTCTTCCTTGGCGCGCGCCATCAGCTGTTCCAGCGTGGTTGCCGCCCCGGCAGCGGCGCGCTTGTCCTTGGCCGCCTGTGCCCGGTATTCCGCGATCTCGCGGGCTTGGGCTTCGGTTTCGACCACGTTCAGAACGTCGCCTGCCTCGGGTGTGCCGTTCAGACCCAGCACTTCGACCGGAACCGAGGGACCCGCTTCCTTGACGCGGTCGCCCTTGTCATTGACCAGCGCCCGGACCTTGCCCCACTGTTCGCCGACCACGAAAATGTCGCCTTGGCGCAGCGTGCCGTTCTGCACCAGAACGGTCGCCACCGGGCCGCGCCCGACATCCAGCTGCGCTTCGATGACAGCGCCGGACGCCGCGCGGTTGGGGTTGGCCTTCAGTTCCAGCAATTCGGCTTGCAGCGCGATGGCTTCCAGCAACTGGTCCAGACCCTGTCCGTTGATGGCCGAGACTTCGACATCCTGAACTTCGCCCGACATCTGTTCCACGATCACCTCGTGTTGCAGCAAGTCGGTGCGCACCTTCATCGGGTCCGCAGCGGGTTTGTCGATCTTGTTGATCGCCACGATCATCGGAACCTTGGCAGCCTTGGCATGGTTGATCGCTTCGACGGTCTGCGGCATCACCGCGTCGTCTGCCGCCACCACCAGAACCACGATATCGGTCACTTGCGCCCCGCGCGCGCGCATCGACGTGAACGCCGCGTGACCGGGCGTGTCGAGGAAGGACAGAACCTGCCCATCGGCGGTTTGCACCTGATAGGCCCCGATATGCTGGGTGATCCCGCCCGCTTCGCCCGCAACAACGCGCGCATTGCGGATGGCATCCAACAACGAGGTCTTGCCGTGGTCGACATGCCCCATCACCGTCACCACAGGCGGGCGCGGCTTCAGGTCTTCGGGTTTGTCTTCGACATCATGGATGACGTCTTCCACATCGGCGTCCGACACGCGCACGACCTTGTGCCCGAATTCCTCGATGATCAGTTCGGCGGTATCCGCGTCGATCACTTGGTTCTGGGTGGCCATGATGCCATTGGTCATCAGCGCCTTGACCACGTCCGCGACGCGTTCGGCCATCCGGTTTGCCAGCTCCGAAACCACGATGGTTTCGGGCAGCTGCACGTCGCGCACCACTTTTTCGCGGGAATCCGATCCGGTTGCCTTCTGGCGCTGGCGTTCCTGCTTGCGCTTCATGGCGGCCAGCGACCGCTGGCGACCGCCTTCGCCCAAGGCTTCGGACAGGGTCAGCTTGCCAGACCGGCGACGGTCGTCCCCACCCTTGCCACGGGGCTGGGCCTTGCCGCGTTCTTCGCGTTCGCGGTCGGCCTTGCGCATGGCAGGCTGGGCCGGGGCGGCGGCACCTGCGGTACGCGCGCGCGCGGGTTCGTCTTCCTTGGCGGCAGCGGGTTGAGCCGCCTTCGCCTTTTCCGCTTCCAGACGCTGGCGTTCTTCTTCTTCGGCGCGGGCGCGGGCGCGTTCTTCGCGTTCGCGTTCCTCGCGTTCCTTGGCTTCCAGTTCGGCGCGGCGGCGCTGGCGTTCTTCTTCACGCTGGCGTTCTTCGTCGGCGCGTTGCTTTTCGTCTTCGGCTTCGCGCGCCTTGGCGTTCTGCAACGCGCGCAGGCGGCGTTCCATTTCCGCGTCGGTCGCACCGCCGGGCTTCGCAGGATCGTTCCGATCCGCGCCGGGTTTCGCACCCGGCTTGGGCACGAGAACCCGCTTGCGCTTGGTTTCGACAACGACGTTCTTCGTACGCCCGTGGCTGAAGCTTTGCTTCACCGAGCCTGAACGTGCGCCGCCACCACGCAGACCAAGGGGTTTTTTGCCGTCAGTATCGCTCATGCGTTCCTTAGATCCTTCCCGGCAGAGGGTTCTGCCGTCTTGCTGTCGCGCAGGCCAGCCAGCCGCGCCGCTTCCTCTACAATACGTGTCGTGAGTCCGCCAGCCGTTAAGGCAGCGTGTATCACATGATCGCGCCCGAATGCCAAACCCAATTC
>CAZIKH010000108.1:0-7166 GCA_964539755.1 uncultured Dinoroseobacter sp.
CCGACCTGCGCCCCGGCAGGGTGGCGCAGCGACGTTCCACCGCCGAGGTGTTGACCTGCACCGACAGCGCCCAGTCCAGATCCAGCGGCAGGATGGGCGCGCGCGCGGTGGTGGTCTGCGGCAGATGCGCGGCGGACATGTCGGTCGCGGTGGTCGAGATCGTCTCAGCGCTGGTCACACGCGGCCTCCCTAAAAATTTTACCCTTTGGTCAAATTTATCTCATGTCCGGGCGCGTGCCGCAAGGCGGACCTTGTCCGGGTGTCCTGCGCCAAGGGGACAGGTTTTTGGCCCACCAATCAAGGTTCTTCTCGGCTTGGGGGTCGCTGCGCCCAGATCGCGGTTGAGCCTTCGGCCCATCGCGCGCTAGAACCAGCCTGTCCCGCATCGGAGTGCCGCCATGACCGCCCCCCCGTTTTCCCGCGCCATCAAGATCGCCCCATCGATCCTCGCCGCCGATTTCGCGAATTTCGGGGCGGAATGCGCCGCCGTCGAAGCGCAAGGGGCCGATTGGATCCATGTGGATGTCATGGACGGGCATTTCGTGCCCAATATCACCTTCGGCCCGGCCACCTGTGCCGCGATCCGTCCCCATATCAAGGGGGTCATGGATGTGCATCTGATGATCGCGCCCGTCGATCCCTATATCGAGGCCTTCGTCGGCGCAGGGGCAGACATCCTGACCGCGCATCTGGAAGCCGGTCCCCATATCCACCGCACGCTTCAGGCCATTCGCGGGGCCGGGGCAAAGGCGGGCTTGGCCTTGAACCCGGGCACTGGCTTGGCCGATGTGGCGCATCTGTTGGACATGGTGGACCTTGTCTGCGTGATGACCGTGAACCCCGGTTTCGGGGGGCAAAAATTCATCCACAGTCAGGTCCAGAAGGTGCGCGATCTGCGCGCGATGATCGGCGACCGGCCGATCCATATCGAAATTGACGGCGGGGTTGATCCGACCACCGCGCCCTTGGTGGCGGCCGCGGGCGCGGATGTTCTGGTCGCAGGCTCGGCGGTCTTCAAGGGCGGGTCGGTTTCCGCGCCCGAGGCCTATGGCGCGAACATCGCGGCCATTCGTCAGGCTGCCACGATGGCCACAGGTCAGGCGGCCTGATCCATCAAATGCAAGGCATTTTCGGGTTGGGTCTTAACCCGGCCTTGGCGCGACGCGGCTAGGGTGCGCGGTGGCTAGGTCGGGCCTTTGCCATGGTCCGCGGCCAGATTGGTGCCGCGGATGGACCCGAACACGACCGATGCAATGCTGGTCTTCGTGCTGGAAGACCTTCACGGCGCGCCCGGGCCGACCCCGGCGCTGGCGTTGCGCCTTGCACGTCGGTTTCCGCAGGCCCGCGCGTTGGAGGTCACGCTGACCTTGGCCCGCGCGGCAGACGGTCTGGAATCCATGCTCAGCGATGGCGCGCAGGACGCCCGCATACTCTATCGGCTGGCGACCTTGGTTGCCGTCGACACCCTTGTGCTCGAGGTCGAAGATCCCGCCCGGTCCGGCCCGATCCGCGCGCAGCACTTGCTGGCGCATTGGCGCAACGACCCGTTCTTTTGCGATTGATCGCGCGCCGACCGGGCCCAAGGGGGCAAGACCGGGGGATTAGTTCTTGGTCACCATCGGCGCAAAGCGCGGACTGGTCGGCACGAAATTCACGAATTCGATCGTCGGGCTCAGGCCCACATTGAACAAGGGGCGATAGGTCGTGAACGATTCCACCAGAATGATCCGTTCCCCATTGACCAAGGGCGGCAACCGCGCGGCGATCCCCGCCATATCGCTGTTGCGCAGCCGATCATCATTGTTGCCATCCGTGCCATAGGACCAATCCACGCGATAGCGGTTGTTGCTGCCCTGCCAGCGGATCTGGCTGACCCGCAACCAGCTGGGATTGCGGCTGAAGGTCAGATAATCAAAGACATCCGACAGCCCTTCCAGATAGGCATTGTTGATCGGGTTCGTCTGGCGCGAGATCATGTCGCCAATCGTATAGGCGGCTTTCACGTTCTGGTTATGGGTGCGGAACGCATCGAAAACGACGAAGCTTGCCACATAGACCCACAACAGGATCGGCATCACCAGCACGGCTTCGACGGACACCGCCCCCCCGGTATCCGACACTAGAAAGCGCCGCAGCGCCGCTGTCAGACGTCGCACGATCATGGTTCCGCCACATAGGCTGAAACGGACACCAAGCGTACCCCGCCGCTGTCATCTTTCGTCAGGGCAAGGCCCAGCCCGGTCAGCGGAAACAACGGATCGACCACGGCGCAAGCCCGGATCAGCATCATCTGGTTGCCGACCCCGTGCGTCAGGGTCGTCAGGGGCGGGCTTGATGCCCCCCGATCCACACAAGGTGCTGTATGCGCGGGCAAGGCAAAGGAGGGCTGCGGGATCGGCGTCAGTTCGACGATCAGCGAATTGGCACAATCGGGGATCATGTTGGTGTATTCGCAAATCTTGTCGCGCACCTGTGCATGGGTCGGGGCCAAACCGGTTGTCAGCCGCAGGCTGCGCACGGTCAGATCCAAAGCCCGCTCCATCATGGTGTAGCGGGTCGTCAGCACGGCGGCTTCGAAGACCGACATGAACACGATCATGACCAGCGGAAACACGATGACGAATTCGACCGTGGCCGTCCCGTCTTCGCGCCGCCAGAACCCGAGGGGCAGTCTGACCCTCATTGCGTCAACCTCAATTGGTTGATCGTGCGGGCAATGGCGCTGAACGCTTCCGAAATCTCGACGCCCGAGACGTCGAAGTAATGCGACGGGGTCGAGGCGCAATCGCGCATCAATTCCTGTCCGCGCGACGGGGCTTCGAACCCGATCGCGAAGACCACGATCCCGCGCTGCCGGGCCACGTTGCACAACTCGCGCGACCGTCGGTCGGCTTCGGTCCCGTTCACGATGCTGGCCACCGCGTTGCGATAGGCGTTGTATTGGTTGTTGGGATCGGGCGTGCGAAAGAAATGCTCGGCGATATAGCGCACCGAATAGCGCGCGAACAATTCGGCATGGCTCAGCCGCCGCGATTCGCCCGTGCCGCGATAGGGGCGGGTGTTGTAGGTCCCGTTATGGGGATACCAGTAGTCGTTCCAGCCCGGCGTATAGACCGAATACCGGTCGTCATCCTCGTGCCACCAGACGTTTGACAGACCCCCTTTGAATTCGGGCTTCAAATCATACTGGGTGGTGTTCGCCCCATCCGTCATCAGCACGACAACCTTCAAGGTTTCGCGGTCGCTGTAATCGGCGGGACGGTCGCGCAGATGCTCGTTCACAACGCCCGCGTCTTCCAGCGCATTGATCGCCGGGCGCGCGGCAGGGTCCAGCAGCGCCACACCCCATTTCATCCCCACATCAATCGCCGTATTGCCGCCCGCCGACAGGTCGTCGATCTTGTCCTTCAGGTCGCTGCGGCTGATCGAATAGGCGATGATGGCTTCATCATCGACCACAGGACAATGCGGGTTCCAGATCGGGCTTGCGCCGCTGGTGGTGCTGCGGTCGAAATGGGCCATGCGTTCCAACGGATCGCCGGGCGCGATGGCGGTGTCCGCGTAGTCGTTGAAATCGAAGACGGCGCAATGGGAATACCCATGCTCGTTCGACAGGTTGAACTGGGCACCCAGATCGTCGCCCAAGCTGACCATGGCCTGATAGGGGATGATGCTCAGCGATGTGATGCCGGTGCTGTCGGCACCCGTCGGGGGGGTGGCCGCGATCACCGTATCGATGAATTCATCCGCCGCATTCTTGAGGTTGTTCATGCGGCTGCCACCCATCGAACCCGAGATATCGACCACAAGGCTGATTTCGACATTCTGGATGCGTTCTTCGGCGGTGCTGGCCGCCGGGGCCACCATGGTTTCGATCCCGACCATGTTCAAAAAGAACATATCGATCGACGCGGCGGTTTCCGCGCTGACCGTGCGATAGTTCAAGCCTTCATCGACATCGACATCGATCAGATACTGGCGCAGGCCCGCTGCATCGAAATAGCCGTTCACGACGTCTTCGGCTTCTTCCAGCTGATCAAGATCGGCGGCTGCCAAGACGGCCCGGTCCACGGTGTTTTGCAGAATGACGCGCGCATTTTCGCGGCGCATCAAATCGATGGCCATTCCGCCCGCCATCAGCATCAGCACGAACATGATCAGGGCAAAGGGCAGGATCGCGCCGTCCTCGCTGCGCAAGAACCATTTCAGCCGCGCGGTCGCCATTGCCCCACGCGGTCCGGCCAGCAGGGACGTCTTTGATTTGCCGTGCGTTGCCATCGCGTATCCAATCGTTCTGACGGCCAACACGGGGGGACCCGGTCAGCGCATAGGCGGATTTCGCCTCGGTCTATGTTCCATTGCGCCATGGCGAAAATGCGGCGGCACTATGGTCAAAGCGGGCCAAATCGGGCGCGAAACCCCTTGTTTAAAGGGCCATAGCGCCCCGTTCAGATAATGCACAAACTTTCAGCAGACTTGTTAGGGTGGCCCTAGGGGCGCGACTCGACGCGCCCCCAAACAACGGGAGGGCCAAATGCAAACGGGCCAAGAACCGGGTTTTCGCGACTCGGTCAATGTGATGTTCAACCGGGCCGTGGCGCTGCTGGATTTGCCACGCGGGTTGGAAGAAAAAATCCGCGTGTGCAATGCGACCTACACGGTGCGCTTCGGCGTGCGGTTGCGCGGCGACATTCACACCTTCACCGGCTACCGGTCGGTGCACTCGGAACATATGGAACCGGTCAAGGGCGGCATCCGATACGCCTTGTCGGTCAACCAGCAAGAGGTCGAAGCCCTGGCCGCGCTGATGACCTTCAAATGCGCCTTGGTGGAAACGCCCTTCGGCGGGTCAAAAGGCGGTTTGTGCATCGACCCGCGCCAATGGGAAGAACACGAACTGGAACAGATCACCCGCCGCTTTGCCTATGAACTGGTCAAACGCGATCTGATCAATCCGTCCCAGAACGTGCCGGCCCCCGATATGGGCACGGGCGAGCGCGAAATGTCCTGGATCGCGGACACCTACCAGCGGATGCACACCACCGATATCAACGCCCGGGCCTGCGTGACGGGCAAGCCGGTGTCGGGCGGGGGCATCCAAGGCCGGGTCGAAGCAACCGGGCGCGGGGTGCAATACGCCTTGCAGGAATTCTTTCGCCACCCGGAAGATGTCGCCAAGACCGGCTTGATGGGGCGTCTGGACGGCAAACGTGTTATCGTGCAGGGGCTGGGCAATGTGGGCTATCACGCCGCGCGGTTCCTCAGCCTCGAGGACGGGTGCAAGATCATTGGCGTGGCCGAACGCGATGGCGGCATCTATGACGACTCCGGCCTTGATGTGGACGATCTGCACGATTGGATCCAGCGCCATGGCGGGCTGAAGGATTACCCCAAGGCGACCTATGTCCCCGACGCCAACGCCTTGCTGGAAGAAGACTGCGACATCCTCATCCCCGCCGCCGTCGAAGGCGTGATCCATGCCGAGAATGCGTCCCGGATCAAGGCCCCCTTGATCATCGAAGCCGCAAATGGCCCTGTTACCGCCAAAGGCGACGAGATCCTGCGCCAGAAAGGCACGATCATCATTCCCGACCTCTATGCCAATGCGGGCGGGGTCACGGTCAGCTATTTCGAATGGGTCAAGAACCTGAGCCATATCCGCTTTGGCCGGATGCAGCGCCGCCAAGAAGAAGCGCGCCACCAACTGGTGGTGGACGAGTTGGAGCGGCTCAGCGCAGACAGCGGGATCGGCTGGCAGTTATCCCCTGATTTCAAACAGAAATACCTGCGTGGGGCAGGCGAGCTGGAACTGGTCCGCTCGGGCCTCGATGACACGATGCGCACCGCCTATCAGTCAATGCGCGAAGTTTGGCACAGCCGCGCGGATGTCGAGGATTTGCGCGTGGCGGGCTATCTGGTCGGCATCTCGCGGGTCGCGGAAAGCTACCGGACCAAGGGCCTCTAGCGACCGACACGCCTTCGGCGAGGATATTTGGAAACGGAAGGGCAGGGGCGCGGTGCCCGCGTCTTCTTCCGTTTTCAAATATCCGAATGCGCCCCCCGTCGCAGGCAGGCGGGCCGATGTCGGGAACGACCTTGCGGTCGGCGGCCTGACTTGGTTTGGTCGGCCTGTTCGACCAAGGGGCCAGCATGCGCTTTTCCGCACTTCGTATCCTGAAAGAAGGCCTGACCGGCAACAAGGGCTGGGGCCCGCTCTGGCGCACGCCGGAACCGAAACCCAGCTATGATGCCATCGTCATCGGCGGCGGCGGGCACGGGCTGTCGACCGCGTATTACCTCGCCAAGAACCACGGCCTGACCAACATCGCCGTGATCGAAAAGGGCTATCTGGGGGGCGGCAATGTCGGGCGCAACACCACCATCGTGCGCGCCAACTATCTGTTGCCCGGAAACTCGGAATTCTACTCGCATTCGCTGAAGCTGTGGGAAGGGATGGAGGCCGACCTGAACTTCAACGCGATGCATTCCCAGCGCGGCATCATCAACCTGTTCCATTCCGACGGCCAGCGCGATGCTTATGCGCGGCGCGGGAATGCCATGATCAACCAAGGCGACGACGCGATCCTTCTGGACAAGAAATCGGTGCGCGAGGTTCTGCCTTATCTCGACTACGACCAGACCCGCTTTCCCATCTATGGCGGGCTTTATCACAAGCGCGGCGGCACCGCGCGGCATGACGCGGTCGCCTGGGGCTATGCGCGCGGGGCGGATCGGCTAGGCGTTGACCTGATCCAGCAATGCGAGGTCACGGGCTTCCTGATCGAAAACGGCGTCTGCAAGGGCGTGCAGACGACGCGCGGCGACATCCGCGCGCCCAAGGTCGGCATGGTCGTCGCCGGACGCAGCGGCCAAGTCGCGCAGATGGCCGGGTTCCGCCTGCCGATTGAAAGCCACATCCTGCAAGCCTTCGTGACCGAAGGGCTGAAACCCTGCCTTGACCATGTCGTCACCTACGGCATGGGCCATTTCTATATCAGCCAGTCCGACAAGGGCGGCCTCGTCTTCGGGGGCGATCTGGATTTCTATGCCAGCTATGCCAGCCGCGGAAACCTGCCCATGGCCGAACATGTGGTCGAGGCGGGCATGACCCTGATGCCGATGATCGGCAAGGCCAAGATGCTGCGGTCTTGGGGCGGGATCATGGA
>CAZIKH010000109.1:0-7158 GCA_964539755.1 uncultured Dinoroseobacter sp.
CCATCGCGCATATGGATTGCGACGCCTTCTTTGCCAGCGTCGAAAAACGCGACCGCCCCGACCTTGCCGACAAGCCGGTGATCATTGGCGGCGGGCAGCGCGGCGTCGTCTCGACCGCCTGTTACGTGGCCCGAATTCGGGGCGTCAAATCCGCCATGCCGATGTTCAAGGCCCTGCAACTCTGCCCGGACGCGGTGGTCCTGCCCCCGCGCTTTGAGGCCTATGTCGAAGCCAGCAGGGCCATCCGGGCGCTCATGCAGGAACTGACCCCTGCAATCGAACCGCTCAGTCTGGACGAAGCGTTTCTGGACCTGACCGGAACCACCCGTCTGCATGGCGCGCCGCCCGTCGTCATGCTGGCCCGCCTGACAAAGCGCATGCAGTCCGAACTTGGCCTGACCGGGTCGATTGGCCTGTCGCACAACAAGTTTCTCGCCAAGATCGCCTCTGACCTCGACAAGCCGCGTGGCTTCGCCATCATCGGGGTCGCGGAAACCGATGACTTTCTGCGCGACAAGCCCGTGCGCCTGATCTGGGGGGTCGGCCCCGCCGCCCAAGAAGCGCTCGAAGCGGCTGGCATTCGCAGCTTCGCCGACCTGCGCCGTTGGGACCAGCGCGACCTGACCGCCCGGTTCGGGTCGATGGGCGAGCGGCTTTGGCATCTTGCGCGCGGGCTCGATCATCGCCGCGTCTCGGCCAACGCACCGGTCAAGAGCATCTCGAACGAAACCACCTTTCAAGCCGACACCGCCGACGCCCAGCTGTTGGACGGACATTTGTGGCGCATGGCCGAAAAGGCCGCCAGCCGTGCCAAGGCCAAGGGTCTGGCCGGGCGCGTGGTCACACTGAAACTGAAGCGGGCGGATCACCAGACCCTCAGCCGCCGCCATCGGCTGCGCAGCCCCACACAGATGGCCGATACACTGTACCGCGAAGCCTCCGATTTGCTGGCGCAGGTCACCGACCCCGGCCCGTTCCGCCTGTTGGGGGTTGGCCTGTCCGAATTGGTGCCCGCCGATCAGGCCGACCGGATCGGCGACCTTCTCGATCCCCATGCGGCACGGCGGGCCGCCGCAGAACGCGCGACCGACGCGATCAAGGCGCGCTTTGGGGCAGATGCAATTGTCAAAGGGCGCGGATTGCGCTGATCACTCGGCAGCCAAGCCGACCGCAGGCCGACCCAGATCGGCGATCTCGGCCATGACCCGCGTCAGGCGGTCCGCAAACGCTGCGAACCCAGCATGGGGCTGGATCGTCGCTTCGTCCATGTAAAGGGCGCGGTCGATTTCCACCTGCACAACATGAACCCCCTGCGCCGGGCGGCCATAGGCTTGGGCGATATACGCCCCCGCAAAAGGCGCGTTGCGCGCCGTTACAAGCCCTTCGGCGGCAAAGGCCGCTTCGATTTGTTCGATGATCGCCCCGCCGCAAGCCGCACCGAATCGATCCCCCAGAACCACATCCGGGCGCCGCCCTTGCGGATCGCGCAGGGGCGCAATCGCTTCATGCGGCATCGAATGCATATCCACCAGAATGGCCTGCCCGAACTGCGCGCGGGTGGCCCCGATCATCGTGCGCAATTGCGCGTGATAAGGGCGCCAGTATCGCTGGATGCGCATCTGCGCTTCGCTCAACGGCAGTTTGCCACGATAGATCGCCCGCCCATTCGCCACCACGCGGGGAATCACCCCCAAGCCCGAGGCAACGCGCGGATTGTGCGGCAACCGGGGCGCGCCGGACACGACGGCAGGGTCCAATTCATCCTCGGCGCGGTTCAAATCCAGCCACGCGCGCGGCATGGTGGCCAGAATCGATTGCGCGCCCAGATCCGGTGCCGCCGCGATCAGCCCATCGACAAAAGCATCCTCCGAGGACCGGATCGTCTGACCACCCAGAATCGTCTGTTTCAGGAATGCCTTGGGGTAATTGCGGCCCGAATGCGGGGACGCAAAGATCGCGCTTGTGCTGCAAACCGCCGGCTGGCGCAGGATATAGGCATCTGTTGTCATCGAACTGCATATAGCCCGAAAAAACCCTGTTCCAAAAGGCTTGAACCCCTATGACTTCCCTTCTATAGAAGCGCGACTTGATCGGCGGGGGCGACCTTGCAAGATCCAAGGGCGATTAGCTCAGTGGTAGAGCACTTCGTTGACATCGAAGGGGTCACTAGTTCGAACCTAGTATCGCCCACCATCGTTTTCCCGGCAAACCGGGTTTGGAAGAACAGTCGGCGTTGAACACTCGCGCCACCCGTCAGGAGATAGGCCATGAAGGTCCGCAACTCGCTTCGTTCGCTGAAATCCCGCCACCGGGATTGCCGTGTCGTGCGCCGCAAAGGCCGCGTTTACGTCGTGAACAAGACCCAGCGTCGGTTCAAGGCCCGTCAGGGCTGATCCTAGCGTCCAAGCCAATCGCCGCCGCCCGCGCCAGCCGCCCGGGCGGCTTTTTGCGTTTGCGATGCGCCCCTTACGGATTGGCCACCGCGTCCGTCAGCATCCGCACCGCTGTCGCCTGATCGACATAGCCCGTGGGCTCCAGCGCGCGGGCGCGTTGGAAGCGCCGGATCGCGCGCCGCGTGGCATCATCAAAGCTTCCATCGACCTGCCCCGGCTCTAACCCCAGATCCGCCAGACGACGTTCGGCCAACAGGCGGATGATCGGGTTGCCCAGCACCTGATTTTCGACCGCCGCCAAGGCCTGCACGTCCACCTGCGGCTCCAACGCCTCCAGGGCCGCTTGGGCCTCGCCGGCGAACACCCCATCCGGATACCGCGCAAGATACTGGCGATACGCTTCGGCGCTGCCATCAAAGCGGACATCGTCCCAAAAGGCCAACTCCTCGGCGCGGGCGTCTTGGCGCGCCTGCCGTTCGAATTGGCGCAACCGCAACAGCGCCTCGGCTTCATAGGTCCCGTCGGGATAGCGCTCCAGATAGGCGCGATACGCCTCGGGCGTGTCTTGGCGCTGGGTGCGTCGCCAGACACCGTCTTCGCGCGCCGCTTCTTGGCGCGCGCGCTCGGCGGCTTCGGCTTCCAACGCGGCCTGACGCTGGGCCGCTTGCCGCTCCAAAGCCGCCAGTTGTTCGCGGTCCAGATACCCGCTTTGGAACCGCCCCGTATCGCCTTGCCACGCGCGAATGCCTGCCCGCGTCCCACGCCCGAAGATCCCGTCAATGCCGCGCGTGTCATAGCCCAGCAGCACCAACGCCCGTTGAATCGCCCGGCGTTCGTTCCGGTCCAGCGACAGGGCGGCTTCGGCAGCTTCGGCTTCGCGTTGGGGGCGTTGCTGAATGTCCTCCTGCAAGGCCCGCGCTGCGTCGCGATATTGCCCCCTTGGATACTGGTCCAGATAGGCATCGACCGCCTCGCGCGTGCCCAACGCTTGCACCGCCGCCCAAAACCCGTCTTCGCGCGCCGCTTCGGGCGATTGCGCGCTGCCCAGAAATGGATGCAGCCGCGCGACATACCCTTCCACGGCCACCGCCCCGTCAAAGGCGCGCACGCCCTCCAGCACCGGGCGCGGGGCCAAGACAACTTCGGCCACGAAATCCGTCACCGCGCGCGGCGTTCCGGTGACCAACGTCACCCCTTGCGGCACGTCCACCGCGCCCAACCCTTCACGCCAGCGGCGGTCTAGGCCGCGCAGCGTGCCGCGTTCCGTTCCGATAGCCAGCACCGCGCCACCGGGCCGGGTCGCGCCCACCTGCAAAAGCTGCGAGATCGGCAAGGCATCGCGCGGCAGGCGCAGCCCTTGCGCCGGGTCCGCATCGACCGGCAACAGCAGACTGCCGGTTTCGTTCTGTACGACGTGCCCCGCCAGCACAAAGATCAGCCGATCCGCGCCCTCAAGCTGGTCCAACAGATCATCCAGAATCTGATCGTAGCCTTCACCGCCCAAGTCGCGCCCCGACAGAACGGTGAACCCGGCTTCGCGCAGCGGAAACTGCAGATCGAAAACCGCGTCCGCGCTGCGCACCGTCCCGGCCCGGTCGTGATCCCGATTGCCGATCAGGATCGCGATATCCTCGGCCCAGGCCGGCAGGGCCCCGACGGTTAGAAAGGCGGCCAGAATCAGCTGACGCATCGTCGTCCTCCTCGATGGGATCGAGGCCTCAGTCGTAGCTGCGCCGATCCTCGATCACCAAGCCATCATTGGGCAAGCTGCCGGGTGTGACAACCTCGACCCGGCCCCGCAGCTTTAGCGTGGCTTGCACATGGGTTTCAAAGGCGGGGTCCGCCGCCATCGCCTCGATCTGCACGGTCATGGTATCGGCATCGCCGTCCCGGTCCGCGATGACGCGGGCGCGCAAGATCTCGGGATGGGCTTTGACAAGGTCCGCGACCTGTTCGGGGCGCACGAACATGCCCTTGATCTTGGTGGTCTGATCCGCGCGTCCCATCCAACCCTTGATCCGCATATTCGTGCGTCCGCACGGGCTGGTGCCCGGCAGAACCGCGCTCAGATCGCCCGTGGCAAAGCGGATCAACGGATAATCCGGGTTCAGCGCCGTGACCACGACCTCGCCCACCTCGCCCTCGGGCACCGGGTCGCCCGTGCCGGGGCGCACGATCTCGACGATCACGCCCTCGTCCACGATCATGCCCTCTTGCGCGTCGCTTTCATACGCGATGTTGCCCAGATCGGCGGTCGCATAGCACTGCAAGCAGGCGATACCCCGATCCGCGTAATAGGCGCGCAATTGCGGAAACAGCGCGCCCCCCGACACAACCGCCTTGGCGATCTTCAGCGCCAAGCCCATTTCGTCGGCCTTTTCCAGAATCACCTTCAGGTAATCCGGCGTCCCCGCATAGGCCGTGCAGCCCACATCATGCGCCGCGCGGGCCTGCAATTCGGTCTGCCCGGTGCCCGCAGGCAGCACGGCCGCGCCCACAGCTTGCGCGGCGTTCTCGAACATCATGCCCGCAGGGGTCAGGTGATAGCCAAAGCAGTTCTGCACGATATCGCCCGGACCGATGCCCGCCGCATGGGCGAAGCGCCCCAAACGCCACCAGTCGCGGCTGGTCTGGCCCGGTTCGTAAATCGGGCCGGGGCTTTGAAAGACATGGGCAAAGGCATGCGGGCCCAAGGTCGTAAAGCCGCCAAAGGGGGGGCGGCTGGCTTGGGCTTGGCCAAGTTCGGATTTGCGCAAGACGGGCAAGTTTGCCAAGGCCGCGCGCGTCGTGACCGTGTGCGGATCAATCCCCGCCAAGCGGTCCGCGTGCCCCGGCAGTTTTTGCGCCGTCGCGATCAGGCTTGGCAAGCATTCCGCCAAGGATGCAGCGCGCGCGTCCGCAGACCGGGTTTCCAGATCGTCGAAATGCTTCATGCCAGCCACCGCTTTCTGCGCCGATAGGATCGCACATCGCGGAACGACTTTCGCCCTGCATCCGACATGCCCAGATAGAATTCCTTCACATCCGGGTTCTCGCGCAGGTCTTGCGCCTTGCCTTCCATCACCACGCGCCCATTCTCCAAGATGTAACCGGTATGGGCAAAGCGCAGCGCGACATTGGTGTTCTGTTCGGCCAGCAGGAAGGACACGCCTTCGTTTTCGTTCAGGTTCTTCACGATGGCAAAGATTTCTTCGACCAGTTGCGGCGCAAGGCCCATCGAAGGTTCATCCAGCAAGATCATCTGCGGCTTCGACATCAGCGCCCGGCCAATCGCCGTCATCTGCTGTTCCCCGCCCGAGGTATAGCCAGCCTGGCTTTTGCGCCGCTCCTTCAGGCGCGGAAAATAGGAATAGACAAGGTCCAGATCGGCTTCGATCGCCGCGCGTCCGTCGCGCCGCGTATAGGCGCCCGTCAGCAGGTTTTCTTCGACCGTCAAGTGGCCAAAGCAATGCCGCCCTTCCATCACCTGGATCACGCCGCGCTTGACCAGATCAGCCGGGTTCAGGTCCTGCACCCGCTCGCCTTGATACAGGATGCTGCCCTTCGTCACTTCGCCGCGTTCGGAATGCAGCAGGTTGGAAATCGCTTTCAGCGTGGTGGTCTTGCCCGCCCCGTTGCCACCCAACAGCGCCGTGATCCCGCCCTTGGGCACACGCAGCGACACGCCCTTCAGCACAAGGATCACATGATTGTAGATCACCTCGATATTGTTGACCTCAAGCAAGGTCTCGGTCTCGGTCGGTGCAGCATCCAGCATGGCGATCCCGGCTTCTTCTAGGAATAAATACTCAAGAATGCCCCCGGCGGCGCAGTCAGCATCGCCGGGGGCGGGTTTGGATCAGCCGTCGCAGGCGTCGTTCATCGGCCAGGGGGCATTGGCCGATGCGTAATCCGCCGCCGCCGCCTCGATCAGCGGGTTGATCGCCTCAAGGTCGGGCATCAGGTGATCCGACGCTTGCACGAACTTCTCGCCATCCCATTGCAGCATCCAGCCGCCCGAATGCCCGGTATGGTTGGCGCACGAGGTCGAGAACGGCGGCACCATGCCCGTTGCGCCCAGTTCGGCCAGACGTTCTTCGGTCAGGTTGATGTTTTCCAGACCCCAACGCAGTTGGCTTGCGTCGATTTCGGCCACGCCGAACTCGGCCTGTGCGTTGCGGATCGCTTCGGCCAGCATCATGCTCATGACGACACCACGCTGATAGAAGACCCCGGCCATCTCTTCGGGGTTCGACAGCGAATCGCCTGCCGCCACCACATGTTCCTGAATGGCCTGCATGATGCCGCTGTCATTTTGCGGCTGCGACCAGCTGATCGACCGATAGCCAGCGCCATCCGCGCCCACCTGCCGCAGGTCCGCGTCATGCCCGGCCCACCAGACACCCACGAACTGGTCCATGGGATACCGGGTCTTCACCGCTTCGGTGATCGCGCCCGCATTCATCGCGCCCCAGCCCCACATCACGACATAGTCGGGACGCTCACGGCGGATTTGCAGCCATTGCGCCGACTGGTTCTGCATTTCCGACAGACCCACCGGGATCGGCAGGAATTCGAACCCATGTTCGGCGGCTTGCGCTTCGAAGAAGGGGATCGGCTCTTTGCCATAGGGGTGATCCAGATGCAGGAACGCGATCTTCTGTCCCGACAGGCCCGCGGGCGTGCCGCCGCCAAGCTCATTCAGGATCATGGATGCCGCATCCCAATAGCCCGCAGGCATGTTGAACGCCCACTGGAACACCTTGCCATCCGCCATCGGCGAGAA
>CAZIKH010000110.1:0-7136 GCA_964539755.1 uncultured Dinoroseobacter sp.
TTCTGCGGGTTGCGCAGGAATTCGACGATCTCTTCCAGCTCGTCCTTGGCCTCGTCAATGCCGGCAACTTCGTCAAAGGTCACGCGGCCATGCTTTTCGGTCAGCAGCTTGGCTTTCGACTTGCCAAAGCCCATGGCACCCCCGCGCCCGCCGCCCTGCATCCGGTTCATGAAGAAGATCCAGATACCGATCAGGATCAGGAAGGGCAGCAGCGTGCCGATATAGGCCAACAGACCCGATTGATCCTGCGCACGGGCTTCGAACGGCACATCGTTTTGCAGCAGTTTGTCCGCCACATCGACGCCATCCGGGCGGATCGTGGTGAATTGCTGACCGCCTTCCGCGCGCACCAAGACGCGCTCGCCATCCAGAACGACGCTGTCCACTTGGCCCCGCTCGACCCGGTCGATGAATTCCGAATAGCTGATCGAGGTCGATTGCGACGCCGTTTGCCCCCCGCTGAACAGGTTGAACAGCGCAAGGATCAGCAGGAACAGAACGACCCAGAACGCGACATTTCTCATATTGCCCAAGGGAGGCACTCCTTAAATCGACAGGATGTCCGCGCGTCGGGCGCACGGGCGTTGTTCATAAGATAGACACGCAGCCGCCCAGTTCAACGCGATATTCGAGATACATTAACTGTGTGGCCGGAACATGGATGGATTTGGGCGGTGGTCCTCGACATAGGGCGGACCGAATCCGACGCGCTGGCAGGCGTGCAAGCGGTCGCCTTGAAACAGCGCCGGGGTGACCAGCAAGGCCGCGCGTGGCACGTCCGAAGGGCGGTTGGGCAATTGGGTCAAGCCGGCCTCGCCCAGCGCCCGGCAGGTCACGCCCCCCGGCCCTGATGCGGACAGTGCAAACCGATTATCCCATAGCTTGGCCGATCCCAGCGGGGTGACCACATCCGCCAAGGCCCGCGCTTCGCGGATCACCCAGATGCGGTCGCGCCGCACCAACACATGTCCGCCATGCAGCACCCCGTCGCCCCCGCCCAGCACCCGGTCGAGCAGCGCGCCAAGGGCGGCGGCGCGCGGGCGGTAGGGGTTGGAGGCAACCGATTGCAGCGCGCGTGCCATCAATCGCATTTGGGTGTCCCGCTCCAGCCCTTCGAACCCGCTGCGATCGAATTGCACGTCGTAGCGATCCGCCAGCACGCAGCGCGCCGCGTCTTGGGCGCGGGCGTCCAAGGCCGTGCGCGCGCGCGCCATGCGGTCGGCGGTTTCGGCCAAGGTGCGGGCGGTCAGCCCCAAATCCGCAAGATGGGCCAGCGCCTTCCGGGCCTTGACCCGATCATAGGACGTATCGTCGTTGGTCGGATCATCGACATAGGGGATGTGCAGCACCCGATTGAAATGCCGCAACTCGGCCCGGGTCGTGGTCAGCAAGGGACGCAGCACAATCCAGTCAGTGGACCGCCCGGCCAAAGGGGGGTGCGCCGGGTCGGAGGGATCCGGTCCGCGCGGTTGGTCCGTGCCATGCAGGGTCTGTGCCGCAGACATTCCGGACAGGCCGTCCACCCCCGATCCCCGCGTCAACCGCATCAAGACGGTTTCCGCCTGATCGTCCAAGGTATGGGCAAACAGGATATGCCGTATCGCGCCCCGCCACTGGTCCAGAAGATCATGCCGCGCGGCGCGCGCCGCTGCGGGCAAATTGCCCTGCCCATCCCAGCCACGCCAGGTCAGGGTGCAGTGCGGCAGGCCCAAATCGGCGCAACAAGCGGCGACCAGCGCTGCCTCCTGCGCGCTGTCGGGGCGCAGCCCGTGATCGACGGTTGCAACCCACAGCCGCACCCCCATGAACCGGGCCCAAGGGGCGGCCAGATGCAACATCGCCATGGAATCGCCCCCGCCCGAGACGGCAAGGCCAATGTCGCGCGGGAAGTCCGGCCCCAGCAAGGCACCCATTTGCTGGGCAAAGCGCTGATGCAGATCGACCCCCATGGGGGCGTCAGGGGCAGTCAAGTTCCGAACGGGCGGTCGCTGCATCCTGCGCCGCCGCCGAGGTCGGGAACCGCACCCCCACTTCGCTAAGGGTCAGGCACGCGTCGGACCGCTGGCCCAACCGTTCCAAGGCCACGCCCAGTTTGTACAGGGCTTCGGGCGCACGACTGCCATTGGGGCTGCCGGAAAAGCTGTCCAGATAGGCCCGCGCGGCATTGGTCCAATTGCCTTGGCGGCTTTCCGCCTCGCCCCGCAGAAAATGCGCATCCGCCGACAAGGCGCTGCCCGGATAGGTTTCGGTAAAGGCCTGAAACGCGGCCACGGCTTCGGTGGTGCGGCCTTCCGCCAGCAGCGCGTTGGCGCGGTCGAAATCGCCTTGTTCCCCGACGGCCAGTTGCGGCCCGCTTGGCGCGGGGGCAATCGGCGTTGGTGCCGGGGCATCGCCGCCCCCTAGGGTGGTGGTTTCGCCCAACTGGCTCAGATCACCGCCTTCCAGTTCGACAAGACGGAATTCAAGATCGCCAATCCGGTTCGTGCCATCGGCGACGATCCGGTCCACGCGCAATTGCAGCGCTTCGGTCTGTGCGGTCAGACGGGTCAGTTCTGCCTCGATCGCGTTCACGCGGCCAAGAATATCGGCGGGCAGGTTCAACGCTTGCGGGCTGCCCGAGGTGGACAATTCCCGCTTCAGTGTCTGGATTTCCACGAACAAGACCGTCAGTTCCTGCCGGATATCGGCAAGCGTCTGGTCCCGGGACTGTGCCGGGGAGGGGCTTGCGCCGACCAGCGAAAGCCCCAGCACCAAGACGAGGGCCCGCAAGATCATAGGCCGGCGGCCCCTTGCAAGACGGTCACCGCGCGGCGGTTCTGGGCATAGCAGGCTTCGTTCGAGCAAATCTCGATCGGGCGTTCCTTGCCGAAGGTCACCGTCTGCAGGCGGCCCGGTGCCACGCCTTGGCTGACAAGGAAGTCGCGGGCCGCAGTGGCGCGACGCGCGCCCAGCGCAAGGTTGTATTCGCGCGTGCCTTGTTCATCGGCATGGCCTTCGATGATCGCGGTGAAGGCTGCGTTTTCCGTCAGCCAGCGCGCCTGTGCCGCCAGAACGGTCTGCGCCTCGGGCGACAGCGTGTGCTGGTCCACGGCGAACAGAACCCGGTCGCCCACGGCGGTCTGGAAATACCCTGCCGACGCGGGGTCGCCCGCCGCCGCGCCTGCGCCCGGACCTTGCGGTGCGCCATTTGGAAACAGCCCGCCTTGGGAACAGGCCCCAAGCGTCACAACCGCCAAGGCGGCAAAGATCAGTCGAATGCGCGACATATTCAGGATCCTCTTCCTGCCAACTGCCCGGTCTGGTGCCGGAATTGTTTCTTACCCGGAACCAGCCATACCATGAAGGTGGCCTTGCTGGAATGGGCAAGGCCGGGGGAATTCCGCCGATCCTACGGCAAAAGCGGGGACCATGCCGGGTCTGATCCCGGTCCCGGCGTTGGCACGCGCCGCAGATTGCGCCCGGTCACATCGACCGAAAACAGGGCCGCCGCCCCCGCTTCGCCCGCTGTCTCGCGGGTGAACATCAAGACCCGGCCATTCGGGGCCCAAGTCGGGCCTTCGTCCAGAAAGGACGAGGTCAGCAGACGTTCTTCGGACCCATCCGTGCGCATCACACCGATATGGAAGCGCCCCTGATTCTGCTTGGTGAACGCGATCAGGTCGCCGCGCGGCGACCAGACCGGCGTGCCATAGCGGCCTTCCCCCCGGCTGATGCGCTGGGCTTCGCCGCCCGAGGCAGACATGACATACAGTTGCTGCGTGCCCGAACGGTCGCTTTCAAACACGATCCGGCTGCCATCGGGCGAAAAGCTGGGGGCGGTTTCAATCGCGGGGGTGTTGGTCAGGCGCACCGGGGCCCCGCCACTGACCGCGCGGCGGAAGATGTCGGTATTCCCCCCGATCGAGGAAGAATACACCACCGTCTGCCCGTCCGGCCCAAAGCGGGGTGCGAAGGTCATTTCGCCTTGTTCGACCCCCAACGGGCTTTGCGTGACGCGCCCGACATCCAGCACGAAGACCTGCGGGAATCCGGTGGCATAAGACGTGTAAAGCACGCGGTTGCCATCCGGCGAAAAGCGCGGGGCCAGCACAATGGCGCTGCCATCGGTCAGGTACTGCACGTTGGCGCCATCGTAATCCATGATCGCCAAACGCTTGACCCGGGCGTTCTTGGGGCCGCTTTCGGACACGAACACCACCCGGCTGTCGAAATAGCCGCCTTCCCCGGTGATGCGCGAATAGACCGCGTCCGCCACTTTGTGCCCCATCCGCCGCCATGTGGCTTGGGTCGCGGCGAATTGCAGGCCTTGGCCAAGGGGGGCTTCGGAAAACACGTCGAACAAGCGGAACTTGACCACAAGCCGCCCGTCTGACGCGACCGAGACCGCCCCGGTGACAAGCGCCTGTGCATTGATCGCCTTCCAATCGGAATACTGCACCGGCGAATTGAAGCTGCTGATCTGGCTGATGAAGGCGTTCGACGGGATCGCGCGGAACAGGCCGGAATTGACCAGATCGTTGCGCACCACCTCGGCGATATCGCGCGCGAACTGGGCGGCCGCAGGGCTTTCGGCGATGAAGTCCGGCACCGCCACGGGCATCGGTTCGATCACGCCATCGGTGATTTCGATGCGCAGCGGACCGGGGGATTGCGCCGCCGCCGGTGTCCCCAGCGCCACCCCGAGACCGAGCAGCACCAGAAGGCGAAGAACAGGTAGAAGCGGTGTCATCGGATACGCATCCTCTCGGGGTTGAACGTCATTTCGATCGTCTGCCAGTGGGCATACTTATCCTCTGGCAGGCCGTAGCCTTGCAAGCCACAGCGGATAATTGCGCGGCGCGCCGCCTCGAAGGCCTGATTGACTGCGGCGTCCGATCCCCCTTCCGACCCGACCAGCCGGATGGTGTTCTGGATCGGTTTGGCATCGCGGGCCATTTCGACCGCGACCGTGACCGTCGTGCGCATCGCCTCGGAACTGAGCGAGCCGACATTCCAGCAGCGCTGCACAGAGACGCGCAGCGCGTCTTCTTCGCTGTTCGTCAAGGGCGGCCCGACCGGGGCGGGCGGGGGCTGGGTGGCCTGTTCCAAAGCATCCGCCACCGCCGTGGCCAAGGGATCGGGCGTTTCGGTGGGCTGCGGGCGCGGGCGATCGGGGCGCGCGGCTGGGCGCGACGACACAGACGGGGCCAATTGCGGGCCTTCGGGCACGATTTCGGTCGCCGCTTCGGGCGGGGCCGTGGCCTCTTGCGGGTCTTCGGGCGTCACTTCGGGGGCGCTGGGGTCCGGCACGACGGCTTCCTGTGGCAGGTCGGCGGGGGCGGCCTCCTCGGGCGGGGCCGGGGCCGGGGTCGGCGCGATCCGGGGCGCGGGCGACGGGGGTGGCGCGGGCGGTGTCGGGGCGACATCCGGCACCTCGGGGGCCTCCAACACGGCCAATTCGGGGGGCGGCTCGACCGGGTCGGGGTCCGGCGGGTCCAACAGGATCGGCGGCGGGCTTGGGGTCAAGGGCGCGATGTCTTGCGTGACCTCCGGCGACACGGCGGCAAAGGCATCCAGTTCTGCGGATGTGATCAGCGTCACCTCGGTCACTTCGGGCGGCGGCGGCGGATCGGGCGCAAACAGATAGCCGCCGACGATGGCCCAAAGGATGACCCCGGCATGACCCGCGGTCGAGATATAGAGACCGGTTTGCACAGGGGGGACCCTAGTTCCCCGCCGGGGCGCGCCCATCAAGACGCGGCCCGCCGGTATCCGTCACCAAGCCGATGTTCCGGAACCCCCCGGCATTCAGCGCCCCCATCACCTGCATCACCGTCTCGTAGGGGATTGCGCCATCCGCGCGCAGGAAAATGCGGTTGTCGCTGCGTTCGGCGGCCACGGCGCGCAGGCGCGGCACCAGTTCGGTTGGGTTCACCTCGGTCGTTTGGATCAGGACGCGCGCGTCTTCGGTCAGGGTGACGGTCAGCGGTTCTTCCTCGGCCTCGGGCAGGGCTTCGGCGGCGGTTTCGGGCAATTCAACGGGCACGCCGACAGTCAGAAGCGGGGCCGCCACCATGAAGATGATCAACAACACCAGCATCACGTCCACAAACGGGGTGACATTGATTTCGGACATCGGGCGCGCGCGCCCGCGACGGCTGCGACGGCGTTTGCCGCCCCCCGATCCGCCGGATTTGACCACCGTGGCTGCCATTGTTCTAGCTTTCCAACTGACGCGACAGGATGGTGGAAAACTCGTCCGCGAAGGCTTCGTAGCCTGCCATGATGCTGTCGGCATCGGCGCTGAGCTTGTTGTAGAATACCACCGCCGGGATCGCGGCCAGCAGGCCCAAGCCCGTGGCCAGCAAGGCCTCGGCGATCCCCGGGGCGACAACGGCAAGGTTCGTGTTCTGCGCGATGGCGATCTGTTCGAAGGCGTGCTTGATCCCCCAGACCGTGCCGAACAGCCCGATGAAGGGCGCGGTCGCCCCGGTTGTGGCCAAGAAGCTGAGGCTGCCGGTCAGCGCGTCCGACTGCCGGGCGATGGCAAGATCCATGACGCGGTCGATCCGCTGGCCGGCATTGGGGATCATCGCCCCATCATCGCGCTGCGACCGCCGCCATTCTGTCATGCCCGAGGCAAAGATTTTCTGGGCGGCGCCCGGCGGCTGCGGGCCCATCTGATCGAAAATGTCGTCCAACGCCTGACCGGACCAGAACAGGTCTTCGAACTGCGCCAGTTCCGTGCGCGCTGCGCGATAGGCGATGACCTTCTGGATCGTGATCGCCCAAGCCCAGATCGACATGACGATCAGCAAGATCATCACGATCTGCACGGTCAGCGTCGCGCGGGCAAAAAGCGCCCAAAGCGAGAAATCAAGCTCGGTGGCCAAGGCGGCGGTGGTCGGGTCCATGGTGTCTGCTCGGGCGTAAGGGGCGGGCTTTGCACCCGATTGTTGCCAAAAATACGCATCACCCCCGCATTTGGGAAGGGCAGCGAGGGGGGAATACGCGGTCTTTTGCTACACGGACCCGTGACGTAGCGCGTCTGGCAAGCGCTGCGGGCGGCCCGTCGCGGTGAGAAAGGCCACTGTCACATCGGCATGAAACAAGCGTGTGTCACCCCGGACCACGGTCTGGCGAAACAACGCCCGGGC
>CAZIKH010000111.1:0-7110 GCA_964539755.1 uncultured Dinoroseobacter sp.
CGCCTTGGCGCGTGCAACGGAATTGCGGAACCGGGTCGTCGCGTGGCGGCGTCCTATGCGGCTTTAGGATCGTCCGTTAAGGACCTGATTACATTCCCAAACCTCCGATCCGCAGATCAATCGTTACCAAAGTCTTAACATCCCTAAGAATGTTAGGGGCGTTAACCTTTCAGCAATAAGTCTGAAGCCGCCCGGTATTGCAGATGATCAAGAACTGGCCGCCACATTCCATCATATGAAAGCGGCGGCGCTTGACCTCTTCGATCAAGGCCTCTCTACCGCATTCTTTTTCAACGGAAATCACGGAACGGCGCACAAGGGCGCCCTTCTCGACGGCTTTGGCAGAGAAAAGCTGCTCCAGGAACGGCTTGCCTCGGTTGCTGGCGGGGAAAAACTTCTGATGCTTCATGCCTAACATTGTTAGGGATTCGGGTTAACAAAGCGTTGCGCCTTTCTAACATCCTGCGAACGCTGCTAAAATCCGATCCGCAACGACCGGGCACAACCCCGCCTTGCCCGCAACAGCCAAGGCATGGTGTCGGCCCCCGATGGCACCCTACGACTCCCCCAGCATCCAAGTGCCCTCGGGCCAAAATGCGTGAAACGCGAAGGCGAACAGCACATCATGGGCAACGGGTGCGCCTGTTTCCGCATCGAACACCCGGATCGTGCCCACATCGCGCCCCTCGGCGATCAGCGCGCTGTCCATCGCACTGGCTTGGCCAGCCGTCCACACCACCCGCACCCCGGCCTCCACGACCTCCGAAACGTCCTGCAACCGACTGATCGGCCACGCTTTGTCGCCAACGCGCACCACCCGCATCAGGGCCGGAATGCCATGCGGCGGGTCCTCGCCATTGTAAAACTGCGGATAGGGCCGATCCTGCCGATCATAGCCCACATAGGGATTGCGACCGTAATTGCCCGACCGGGTCGGCGCCGCCATCACCAGCCCTTCGGGATTGCGTGCGACAAATTCCGCCCAGCTTTCCATCCAGGCCGGCAATTGCCGCAACTGGGCCCCGGCATAGGTGCCAACAATCCCCTCCCCGACCGCCTGTTGCCAGAAGCTTTCGGTTTCCAGATCATACATCACCATGTCGGATTTGCGCAGCTTGCCGGACACCGCGAAGGTCAAGACCTCCTCCCCGACGCGCCGATCAAACACCATGCCCGAATTGCACAGCGGGCAATAGGTCACCGATACGGGGACCGCGCCGACCACGTCATTGGCGATCTCGTGGAACATCAGATAGCGGATCGGAAACGCGCGGGGCGTCTCGCCCGCCAGTTCCAGCGTCAGCACAGGCTCGCGCGGGTCCAACTGGTCTTCCTCGGCCACAGACCGATACCGCACGTCATGCACCGCCGGGATCTGATCGCGCCCGATCACCGTGTTGATCTCGACAAAGGGCACCGTGCTGCGGGAAAAATCCGCTTTGGGAAAGGCAAAGGCCCATTCGCGCGGGGCGCTGCCGATCCCCTCGGACAGCGCGGGCGGGGCAAGGACAAGAAGGGCCGCAAGGGCCAAGACAAGGGGTTTCATGATCGGTCCTCCTGCCCAACAGACTGCGCCGGGCAGATGGAAGACGCCAGAGGGCACACAGAGAGGTGAAGTCCCGCGACCGCCTACCAAAGCCTCGGTTTGGCGTAGGCGACATAGCCGTCGTCATAGCTGTCCGCGTCGAAATCCGCTTGCCGTTCCTGCAAGAAGGCCCCCGCTGTCGGCAGGTCCGGCGGCGCATCGGCCCCCGACCACAGGCCCGACCGCAGGATCGCCTTGGCGCATTGGAAATAGACCTCTGCCACGGTGATCACGATCACGCATTTCGGACGCTTGCCCGCCTTGTCGAACCGCCCGGTCAGATCGGGATCAACGCTTAGGATCGCGGTGCCGTTGACGCGCACGACATTGGCCGCCCCCGGCACCAGAAACATCAGGCTGACCCGGCCATCCCGAACGATATTGCGCAAGGAATCCAGACGGTTGTTGCCCCGCCAATCGGGCAGCAACAAGGTGCCATCCTCGGCCAAGGCCACAACCGGCCCGTCATCGCCGCGCGGGCTGGCATCGGTGCCTTCCGGGCCAACCGTGGACAGAACCACGAAACGCGCCGCCGCAATCCAGCGCGCATAAAGTGGCGTCACCTGCCCGACCACCTTTGTCACCGACAGGCCGGACGGGGCGTCATACAGCGCCTCCAACGCCGCAATGTCGGTGATCCGGGTCATCGGGACGCGCCCTCCATCGGACGGATCATCGCGATCTCTTGGGGTTCGAAATTGGCGAAAACGGCGGCACCATCGGTTTCGACAAAGCCGCCGCGCCGATACACCGCATGCGCCGATGTCATCTCCTTGCGGCTTCGCAGCACCATCCGGCCAAAGCCCGCCCGGCTGGCATGATCCACAAGCGCGCGAAGCAGCGCGTCCCCCGCGCCGCAGCCCCGCCCTTCGGGCCGCACCCACATGCGCGTCACTTCCAAACTCTCGGCATCCTTGGGAAAGCCCGCCAAGACCCCAATCACGTCCCCCTCCCGCCGCGCCAGCAGCAAGGCCCCCAGCGGAGGGGCATATTTGCCCGGCAGGGTCTCAAGCTCGGTCTTCAGCTGCGCAAAGACCGGCGGCAGTCGGCTAAGGTCGGACCCAATTGGCCCCAGATCGGGGCGAAACTGCGCCATGGCCCAGCCGACAAACTCCAACACCAAGCTGCGCACATGGTCGAAATCCTCCGGCGTCGTGGCCGGTCTGACCTCAAGCCGCTGACCCCGCTCCACCTTAGCGCGTCTCGCGGACGGTCACGCGCACCATCCGGTCGGGCTGGCCCAGCACGGCCCCATTCGCCCCCTCGCCGCGCTTGATCGCATCGACGACGTCCATGCCTTCGACCACTTCGCCCAAAACGGTGTACTTGCCGTCCAGACTGCGCCCGGGCGCGAACATGATGAAGAATTGCGAATTGGCGCTGTCGGGGTCTTGGGCGCGGGCCATGCCGACAATGCCCCGTTCAAAGGGTTCATCGGAAAACTCGGCGGGCAGATCGGGCAGGTCCGACCCGCCACGCCCCGCCATGCGCAGATCGGCACCGAACTTGCCGAAATTCACATCCCCCGTCTGCGCCATGAAACCTTCGATCACCCGGTGAAACACCACGTCATCATAGGCCCCGTCGCGCGCCAGCGTCACGATCCGCTCGACATGGGCCGGGGCCAATTGTTCCTTCAGGTCGATGACGACCGTGCCATTGGCCCCCTCGCCCGCGATCTCGATGCTCAGATAGGGGCCGGGCTGATCCGGACCGACCGCTTCGGTCGAAACCGCTTCGGGGGCCGGATCGTCGGCGGGCAAGGTGGAAAAATAGACCGCGACAAGCACCAAGGCGCCCAGCGCGAACATCCCCCATGCAATCAGCTTGTCGCGGTTCATGGCGCTTACTCCGAGACGTCCGCGGCCACCTTGACCGAAATCATCCGGTCTGGGCTGGCAGGGGGCTCGCCCCGGGTGATGGCATCGACATGTTCCATGCCCGAAATCACCCGGCCATAGACCGTGTATTGGCGGTTCAGGAAATGGTTGTCCTTGAAGTTGATGAAGAACTGGCTGTTGGCCGAATCCGGGTTCTGGCTGCGCGCCGCGCCCAGCGTGCCGCGATCATGCGGGATGCCCGAAAATTCGGCTTTCAGGTTCGGCTTGTCCGACCCGCCCGTGCCCGCGCGCCCCAACGAGAAATTCTTTTCCATGTTGCCGTTGGCCACATCGCCCGTCTGCGCCATGAACCCGTCGATCACCCGGTGAAAGCAGACATTGTCGTAAGCCCCTTCGCGCGCCAGCTCTTTCATGCGGTTGCAATGTTCGGGCGCGATATCGGGCAGCAATTCGATAACGACGGTGCCGTCTTTCAATTCCATCAGGATGGTGTTTTCAGGGTCTTTGATCTCGGCCATGCGTGCCTCCGCTGCGTTTGAATTCGCGCGACCCTAAGACGCCGTGCAGCGGATCACAAGGCAGGCTAAAGCAGGCACAAACAACGGGAGACAGGGCCATGGGCTGGAAAACACTCGACGATATGGATCTGGGCGGCAAACGCGTGCTGACCCGCGTGGATATCAATGTTCCGATGGACGGGGATCGCGTCACCGACACCACGCGGATCGACCGTATCCTACCGACCCTGAACGATATTCTGGCCGCGGGCGGCACCCCGATCCTGCTGGCCCATTTCGGACGCCCCAAGGGCAAGCCCGTCCCCGAGATGTCCTTGCGCCACGTTGTCCCAGCGCTGGAAGCGGCCCTTGGGCGCAGCGTGACCTTCATCGAACGCCCCGACCGGGCCAGCATCGACGCGCTGCCTTTTGATACGGTGGTGTTGATCGAAAACACCCGTTTTACGCCGATGGAGGAAGCCAACGATCCGCAAATGGCGCAGTTTCTGGCGTCTTTGGGGGACATCTATTGCAATGACGCGTTTTCCGCCGCGCACCGCGCCCATGCCTCGACCGAAGGCGTGGCGCATCTGCTGCCCGCCTGTGCAGGCCGCCTGATGGCCGCCGAACTGCGCGCGCTCGAAGCGGCCCTGGGCGATCCCAAGCGCCCCGTGGTCGCCATTGTCGGCGGGGCCAAGGTATCGACCAAGCTGGACCTGTTGTCGAACCTTGTCGAAAAAGTCGATCATCTGGTGATCGGCGGCGGCATGGCCAACACGTTTCTGGCGGCCCAAGGGTTCGAGATCGGCACCTCGCTGGCCGAACGCGATATGCTGGACACCGCGCGCGATGTCATGGCCAAGGCGGTGCAGCAGCAATGCCAGATCATCCTGCCCGTCGATGTGGTCGTGGCCCGCGAATTCCGCGCCCATGCGCCCAACAGCCTGCACCACGCCCAAGACTGCCCCCTCGACGCGATGATCCTCGATGCCGGGCCCGCCACCGTGAAGCTGATCACCGACACGCTGATGGCCGCCGAAACCCTGATCTGGAACGGCCCCTTGGGCGCGTTCGAACTGGAACCCTTCAACGCCGCCACCGTGGCCGCCGCCCAAGCCGCCGCGTCCCTGACCGAAGACGGCCAACTGATTTCCGTTGCGGGGGGCGGCGACACCGTTGCGGCCCTGAACGCCGCCGGGGTGGCCGAGCGGTTCAGCTATGTCTCGACCGCCGGGGGCGCGTTTCTGGAATGGATGGAAGGCAAGACCCTGCCCGGTGTCGCGGCGCTTGGCTGAAAAAACGTCGCAGCGCGCCCCGCGTTATCGCAAACAGATTTGATTGCGCGGGCGCGCTGCCCTACCCCCATGGGGAAACCAGTCACAACGAGGCCCGTCATGAACCAGGAACAAGCCACACAAATGCGCACGGGCGGCGGCTTCATTGCCGCTTTGGACCAATCCGGCGGGTCTACCCCCAAGGCGTTGCGGCTTTATGGGATCGACGAAGACGCCTATGCCAGTGACGCCGAAATGTTCGACCTGATCCACGAGATGCGGTCCCGCATCGCCACGGCCCCCGCCTTTACCGGCGACAAGGTCATCGGCGCGATCCTGTTCGAAATGACGATGGACCGCGACATCGGCGGCAAACCCGCCGCGCGCTATCTGTGGGACGACAAGCGCGTCGTGCCCTTCCTGAAGGTGGACAAGGGGCTGGAGGACGCCACCGACGGCGTCAAGCTGATGAAGCCGATGCCGGGCCTCGACGACACGCTGGCCCGCGCCAAGGGGCTGGGCATCTTCGGCACCAAGATGCGGTCGGTCATCGACGCCGCCAACCCCACCGGGATCGCCGCCAATGTCGCCCAGCAATTCGAAATCGGCGCGCAAATCCTGTCCCATGACCTGATGCCGATCCTCGAACCCGAGGTCACGATCACCATCCCCGACAAGGCCGAAGCCGAAGCGATCCTGCGTGACGCGATCCTCCGGCACCTCGACGCCCTGCCCGACGGCCAGCAGATCATGCTGAAACTGTCCCTGCCGACCGAGGCGAATTTCTACGCCCCCCTCGTCGATCACCCCAAGGTGATGCGCGTTGTGGCCCTGTCGGGCGGGTACAGCCGGGACGACGCGAACGCCCTTCTGGCCCAGAACCGGGGCGTGATCGCCAGCTTCAGCCGCGCGCTGACCGAAGGCCTGTCCGCCCAGCAATCGGACGACGCCTTCAATGCCGCCATCGCCGAAGCCATCGACAGCATTCACGCGGCCAGCATCGCCGGCTGACAACATCTTGCCCCACAAGGGCTTTTCAAACGAATCACTTTGGTGCAGAATTGCCCCAGACCTCGAAAAACGGGGCAAGCAGGCAGTCCGCATCCGTGTCTCAGAACGCTCAATCCTCGGCCCTTCAGGGCGCGCTCGTCGGCGGTCTCGCCTTGGCGATGGGGTTGTATTTTGCGTTCCACGCCGTGCAAGGCGACTATGGGTTGTTCAGCCGGGTCCAGATCGAAGCCGATGAACAGGCCCTGATCGCGGAACGCGATGCGCTGAAGGCCGAACTGGCCATCCTGCAAAACCAGACCAAGCGGCTGTCTTATGGCAGCCTCGACCTTGATCTGTTGGACGAACGCGCCCGCGATGTTCTTGGCATGTTGCGCCCGGACGAGCTTGTGATCCGCTAAACCCCTTGCAAATCTGGCCCTGCCACGCCGCCCCTGCCGGGGGCGGGGGTGCGCGGAATCGCCCTTTTCTTTTTCTTGAATCAGCCCGCCGCTGCATGTAGTTCAACGCTAAACCATCTGCCGGCACCGGGAGGGACCCCCAATGGCGACACGCAAGACCGCGGCTTCCAAGGCGAAGCCGAATGTCAGCAAGGACGAGCTTCTTTCGCATTACCGCGAAATGCTGATGATCCGCCGCTTCGAAGAAAAGGCAGGCCAGCTTTACGGTATGGGCCTGATCGGGGGGTTCTGCCACCTCTATATCGGTCAGGAAGCCGTGGTGGTCGGTCTGGAAGCCGCCGCCGAAGAAGGCGACAAGCGCGTCACCTCGTATCGCGACCACGGCCACATGCTGGCCTGCGGCATGGACCCCAAGGGCGTGATGGCCGAGCTGACGGGCCGCGAAGGCGGCTATTCCAAGGGCAAGGGCGGCTCCATGCACATGTTCTCGAAAGAGAAGCATTT
>CAZIKH010000112.1:0-7105 GCA_964539755.1 uncultured Dinoroseobacter sp.
CGCGCGGTCATTTCGACCGGATAGTTCCACGGGATGATCTGCGCCGACACGCCCATGGGTTCATGGGTGGTGAAATCCAGATAGCCCGCCCCCAAGGGGATCGAGCGGCCTTCGACCGTATCGGCCTGCCCGCCGTAATATTCGAAATACCGGGCCGAGCCTTCGATTTCGATCCGCGCCTCCCACAGGGGTTTGCCTTGTTCCAAGGTCAGGACCGGCGCGATCGTATCTATGTTGGCCAACAGATATTCGCCCATCTTGCGCACCATCCGGCCACGTTCCACCGGGCGCAGCCCCGCCCAGTCGCCCGCCAGATGCACGCGGCGCGCGGCCTGCACGGCGCGGTCCACATCCGCCGCATCGGCGACGGCATGGGTCGCCAAGGCCTGACCCGTGCCGGGGTTTTCGACCGTCAGCCGCCCCGCGCCGCCATCGACCCAAGCCCCGTCGATATAGTTCTGCCAATACTCTGCGATCTGTGCCATGCGCGTCCCCTGTCCTTGGTCACGGGCAGGATTGCGCGCAGGCCCCCGCCGGACTAGCCGCTTTGCGACAGAAGCGCGACATTCCCGCCCGCCGCCGTGGTATCGACGCAGAGATGCCGTTCCAGCACCACCCGGTCGGACAGATCGCCCTCGGCCCAAAGCGGGACCAGCGGTCCGTCCCGGTCCGCCAGCGCCTGCCGCAGCGCGCGCAAATCGGCATCGGGGGCATAGCTGACCACCGCATCGACGCCGGGCAGCCCCGTCAAATCCGCCGCCGGGACCGAAGCCGCGACCGCCACGCCGCCCGCCGCCTGCACCGCCGCCACCTGCGCCTGCATCGCCGCCGCGCCCGGCCCAAGGCACAGGATCGGCCCGCGCGGATGATGGCTGAGGACGTTCAATTCCCCCGTCGGCCCCGGCAGCGCGACGGTCTTCAAAGGCCCCGGGGCCGCCCGGCCCGCCTGCGCCACGCGCGCGGCCAGATCGGCGGTCGGCGCGCCCGGTTCGGCCTGCACCACCGTGCGGCCCGGATCGGTGAAGCGCGCCACATAGTGCGGCCCGCCCGCCTTGGGGCCTGTGCCCGACAGCCCCTCGCCCCCGAAGGGCTGGCTGCCGACAATGGCCCCGATCTGGTTGCGGTTGACATAGATATTGCCGCACCGCACCTGCCCCACGACCTGCTGCACGCGGTCGTCGATCCGGCTGTGCATCCCGAAGGTCAGCCCATAGCCCGTCGCGTTGATCGCCGCGACCACCGCATCCAGTTCGAAAGCGCGGTAGGTGGCGACATGCAGGACGGGGCCGAAGACCTCGCGCTGCAAATCGGCGATCCCGTCCACCTTCAGCACCGTGGGGGCCACGAAATGCCCCTTGGCGGGCCGCGACAGCGCCTTCAGCACCCGGCCTTCGGCGCGGGCTTGGGCGATATGGGCGTCGATCCCGGCGCGCGCGGCCTCGGTGATGACCGGGCCGATATCGGTGCTGACCTCCCACGGGTCGCCCAACCGCAATTCGTCCATCGCGCCGAACAGCATCTTCAGCACGGACGGGGCCACGTCTTCCTGCACATAGAGCACCCGTAGGGCCGAACAGCGTTGCCCCGCCGATTGAAAGGCCGAGGCCACGATGTCCCGCACCGCCTGTTCGGGCAGCGCGGTGCTGTCCACGATCATCGCATTCAGCCCGCCGGTTTCCGCGATCAGGGGCGCGGTCGGCGCGGCATGGGCCGCCATCGCGCGGTTGATCCGCTGCGCGGTCGCCGTCGATCCGGTAAAGCACATCCCCGCCAAGGGCAGCGCCGACAGGGCCGCGCCGATATCGCCCCCCTCGCCCGGCAGCAATTGCAACGCGGTCGCCGGAACGCCCGCCCGATGCATCAGCGCCACCGCCAGATCGGCGGTCAGCATCGTGGTTTCGGCGGGTTTGGCCAAGACGGCGTTGCCCGCCGCCAAGGCCGCCGCGATCTGGCCCGTGAAAATCGCCAAGGGGAAGTTCCAAGGGCTGATGCAGCCGAAGACACCGCGCGCGGGCTGGGTCAGCCCTTCGGCCTGATCGGCGTAATAGCGCAGGAAATCCACCGCCTCGCGCAGTTCGGCCACGGCGTCGCGCAGGGTCTTGCCCGCCTCGCGCGCCAGCAGGGCGAAGATCTGGCCGGTTTCGGCCTCGAACGCGTCGGCCACCGCGCGCAGGACCGCCGCCCGGTCCGCCGCCGGGGCCTGCCATGGGACCGCCGCGTCAAACGCCGTTTGCACATCCGCAACCGTGGCCAGTTGCACCGTGCCCAGCCGGTCCTCGGGCCGCGCAGGGTTGACGACCGCGCGCGCAGGCCCCGCCGCACCCGTCCCCGCAAGGCGCGGGGCGGCCTGCCAGCGCGCAGTGCGCCACGGGCCGCGCGCCGTTTCGATCCGCTCCAGATCCACCGGATCATTCACCAGCCAGCCCGCCGCGTTGCGCCGCGCGCCGTAAAGATCGGCGGGCAGCGTCACCGGGCTGGGGGCCGCCACGCTGTCCAGCTGCGCAAACGGATCGGCGGCCACCTGTTCGACGGGCACCGAGGCATCGACGATCTGGTTCACGAAGGAACTGTTCGCGCCGTTTTCCAACAGCCGCCGCACCAGATAGGCCAGAAGGTCCCGATGCGCGCCCACGGGCGCATAGATGCGGCAGCGCACATCGCGGTCCTTGCGCAAGATCTCGTAAAGCGCGCCCCCCATGCCATGCAGGCGCTGGAATTCGAACGCGTCCGGGTCCGGGGCCATCGCAAGGATCGCCGCCACGGTCTGCGCATTATGGGTGGCAAATTGCGGATAGATGCGGTCGGTCATGCCCAGAAGCTTGGCCGCGCAGCATTGGTAGCTGATATCGGTGGCCGCCTTGCGCGCAAAGACCGGAAAGCCCGCGACCCCTTCGACCTGCGCGTGCTTGATTTCGGTGTCCCAATAGGCCCCTTTGACCAAGCGCACCATGATGCGGCGGTCCAGACGCTCCGCCAAGGCATAAAGCCAATCCAGAACCGGGCCGGCCCGCTTGCCATAGGCCTGCACCACCACCCCGAACCCGTCCCATCCCGCCAAGGAAGGATCGCCGAGAACCGCTTCGATCACGTCCAGCGACAGGTCCAGACGGTCGGCTTCTTCGGCGTCGATGTTCAAGCCCATGCGCGCGGCCTTCGCAGCGCGGGCCAGATCCAGCACGCGCGGCACCAGTTCGGACATCACCCGCGCCTTCTGGGTCTGTTCATAGCGCGGATGCAGCGCCGACAGCTTGATCGAGATGCCGGGATTGGCGCGCAGATCCTCGCCCACGGCCTGCGCCGCAAGCGCGCTGATCGCGTCGTGATAGGCGGTCTGGAAGGCGCGCGCATCGGCGGCGGTCATCGCCGCCTCGCCCAGCATGTCATAGGAATAGGTATAGCCTTTTTCGACCTGACCGCGCCCGCGCGCCACCGCTTCGGCGATGGTCTGGCCCAGCACGAATTGCGCGCCCATTTCGCGCATCGCCCGGCCCACGGCGGCGCGGATGACCGGTTCGCCCAGCCGCTTGATCGCGCCGCGCAGCACATGCGCCATGCCATCGCCGTCCTTCAGCACCCGCCCGGTCAGCATCAAGGCCCAGGTCGAGGCATTGACCAGCGAACTGCTGGACTTGCCCAGATGCGCCCCCCATTCGGACGGCGCGATCTTGTCTTCGATCAGCGCATCCATCGTGTCGGCGTCGGGCACCCGCAACAGCGCCTCGGCCAGACACATCAGCGCCACGCCTTCGCGGGTGGACAGCCCGTATTCGGCCAGAAACACGTCCATCAGGCCGGGGTTGCGATCCGCGCGGATTGCCTGCACCAAGCGGGCGGCCTCGGCGCAGGCCTGCGCGCGCGCCTCGGGCGCAGGGGCATGGGCCAGAAGCGGGGCAAGCGCTTCGGCATCGGGGCGCAGATGTTGGGCACGGATCGCGGCACGCAGGTCGGTCAGGGTCATGGCAGGCACCAAGGCAAGGGATTTGACCCAGATTACCCTAGCCCAGACAGGCAATCTGCCTTAGTTTGCCCTGAACGAAGGCAGATCACCCAAAGAAGGGCAGGTTTTCAGTGCGAAACATCCTTCATTCGGCCCCGAAAGGGCAACTTGACCGATACGATCTGGCCATTCTGGATCACCTGTCCCGGGATGGCCGCCTGCCCGTCACCGAACTGGCGCACCGCGTCGGCCTGTCCAAGACGCCGTGCCAAGTGCGGCTGCGGCGCTTGCAGGACCAAGGCTATATCCTTGGCTTTCGCGCGGTGCTCGACCCCGCCAAGCTGGGGCTGGACCACATCGCCTTTGTCGAGGTGCGCCTGAAAGACACCACCGAAGCGGCCTTGCGCGCCTTCAACGCCGCCGTCCAAACGGTGCCGCAGATCGAACAATGCCACATGATCGCGGGCGCGTTCGATTACCTGCTGAAGGTGCGCACCCCCGACATCCACGCCTATCGCGAGGTGCTGGGCGAGGTCATTTCCGCTTTGCCCCATGTCGCGGGAACCTCTACCCATGTGTCCATGCAGGCGGTCAAGGACGGGACCGTTCTGGACGGGGCAGCGGGGGCATAAGGTGGAAGAACCGGCAACGACTTGGCCAAGGGTGCAAACCATGGGGCTGTCGGGTCTGTTGATCCGCTTCAGCGACCGGTTGACCGCGTCCGCCAACAGCGCCGCCTTGGCCTGTCGCGCCGCGCTAGAGGCCGAAAACTGGCCCGAGGTCACCGAAACCGCCAGCGCGCTGGCCTCGGTCTATCTGCGCGTGGACCTTGTGCGCCATAACGAGGCCCCCTTGATCGCGCGGCTGACCGATTGGCTGGCGGCGCGCGACTGGTCCGATCCGGCGCTGCCTTCGGGGCGCAAACTCTGGACCATTCCGACGGTGTTCGGCGGCGCGCTGGGTCCCGATCTGGACGCGGTCGCCGCCGAGGTCGGCCTGACCCAAGCCCAAGCGATCGAGGCGCTGGCGGAAGAACGGGTGCGCGTCCTGACCTTGGGCTTTGCCCCCGGCCAGCCCTATCTGGGGCTGTTGCCGCCGCGCTGGGACCTGCCGCGCCTGACCGGCGTGACCGACCGGGTGCCTGCCGGGGCCTTGGTGATCGCGGTGCGCCAATTCGTGCTCTTCGCCAATCCGTCCCCCACGGGCTGGCGGCATATCGGCCAGACGCGCTTTACCTGCTTTGACCGCCATGCCGCCGACCCCTTCCCGCTGCGCCCCGGCGACGAGGTGCGCTTTGCCCCGACCGATCCAGACGGGCTGACCACCCCCGCCACGGCGGCCCCGCTGTGACCGCGCGCCTGTTGATCCATCAGGCCGGGCCATCGGTCACGGTGCAGGATGCCGGACGTTTGGGCCGCTTGGGCCAAGGCGTGGGCGAAGGCGGCGCGGCGGACCGTCTGGCCCTTGTCGAAGGGGCCGCCCTGCTGGGCCAATCGCCCCACCTGGCGGCGCTGGAACTGGCCGGGCTGGGCGGCCTGTTCGAGGCCACCCAAGACCTGCGCATCGCCCTGACCGGCGCACCGATGCGCGCCACGCTGGACGGGCGCCCGCTGCGCTGGAACGCGGCCCATGCCCTGCCCAAGGGCGCGCGTTTGCAGATCGGCGCGGTCACGCGCGGCGTCTATGGCTATCTGCATGTCGGCGGCGGGATCGACACGGACCCGTTGCTGGGCGCGCGCGCCACGCATCTGCTGGCCGGGCTGGGGCGCGCCTTGCAGGCCGGCGACAGCCTGCCCTTGGGCCGCGATCCGGGCGGGCCCGTGGATGTGGGCCTTGATATCCCCGACCGCACCCAAGGCGGGGTCTTGCGCGTCCTTGACACCTTTCAGACCCCGCTTTTCGCGCCCGAGATGCAGGCGCGGTTCTATGCCACCGTCTTTCAGCGCGATGCGCGCGCCAATCGCATGGGGGTGCGGCTGGCATGGGACGCCGCCTCGGGCGGGGCGTTTCAGGCCGAGGACCAGCTTAGCCTCGTGTCGGATTTCGCCATTCCCGGCGATATCCAGATGACCGGCGATGGCGCCCCCGCGATCCTGCTGGTCGAAGCCCAGACCACGGCGGGCTATCCCCGGCTGGGCACCGTCCTGCCCTGCGATCTGCCGCGCGTGGCGCAGGCCGGGCCGGGCGTGCCGATCCGGTTTCAGCGCGTCTCCCGGTCCGAAGCGGTGGCGATCCAGCGCGCCGCCGAGGCCGATCAGGCCGCCCTGCCCCGCAAGCGGCACCCCTTGCACCGCGATCCGGGCGACATTCCCGATCTGCTTGGCTATCAACTGGTGGGGGGTGTGATATCCGCCACCCAAGACCCTTGGGACGAGGAGTAACCGCATGACCCGCACCGTCGATCTGAACGCCGATCTGGGCGAAGGCTATGGCCCCTGGACGATGGGCGAGGATGCGGCGCTGATGTCGATCATCACCTCGGCCAATGTGGCCTGCGGCGGGCATGCGGGCGATCCCGATGTGATGGCGCAGGCGATGCAACTGGCCTTGGACAATGGCGTGGGCATCGGCGCGCATCCCGGCTTTGCCGACCGTCAGGGCTTTGGCCGCCGCCGCCTGCCCTTGTCACGGTCCGAAATCGTGAACCTGATCCGCTATCAGGTGGGCGCGGCCCAAGGCATGGCGCAGGCTTTGGGCGGGGACTTGCAGCATATCAAGCTGCATGGCGCGCTGTCGAACATGGCCGCCGAAGACGCCGATCTGGCGCGCGCCTGCTATGCCGCCGCGCTGGCCGTCGCCCCCGGGGCCGTCCTGATGGTGCAATCGGCCACCGGCATGGAAACCGCCGCCCGCGCCCTTGGCGCGCCTTGGGTGGGCGAGGTGTTCGCGGATCGCGCCTATAACGCCGATGGCACGCTGGTGGCGCGGGGCCAGCCCGGCGCGATCCTGCGCGACCCCGACACCGTCGCCGCCCGCGTCGTCGATATGGTCCGAACCGGGACCGTGCCGATCCTGTCGGGCGGGCACTTGCCGGTCGCGGTGGACACGATCTGCGTGCATGGCGACACCGCCGAGGCGGTCGCCTTGGCCGGGGCGGTGCGCGCGGGCCTCGAAGCCGCCGGGATCACGCTGGCCCCCTTCGGCACCGCCGGGGCGCGGGCGGGCTGA
>CAZIKH010000113.1:0-7073 GCA_964539755.1 uncultured Dinoroseobacter sp.
CTTTTTCTTCGCCGCCGTTTTCTTTTTGGGCGCGGCCTTCTTCTTCGCAGGTTTCTTGCCTGACTTCGCGGCCTTCTCGGCGATCAGGTCCACCGCCTGCGCCATCGTCAGCTGATCGGGTTCAATGGCATCCGGCAAGGTCGCGTTGATCTTGTCCCATTTCACGTAAGGCCCGTACTTGCCCTTCATGACATTGACCGGGCCGCCGAATTCGGGGTGTTCGCCCAGTTCGACCAAGGGCGTTGCCGGGGCCGGTTTGCCGCGTTTGGGTTTCGAGGCCAGAACCTCGACCGCGCGGTTCATGCCGATCTCCCAAACGTCCTCGACCGTTTCCAGATTGGCGTTGGTCCCGCCCTTGAAACTGATCGAGTCTGCGTGCTTCAGATACGGCCCATAGCGCCCGATATTGGCCCAGATCATCACGCCGTCTTCCGGGTGCGGCCCGATCTCGCGCGGCAGGGCCAGCAGGCGCACCGCTTTTTCAAGGTCCACCTCTTCGGGGGCCCAGCCCTTGGGGATGGATTGGCGCGGGGGTTTCGGCACGTCTTCGGTGACCTCGCCCCGTTGCACATAGGGACCGAACCGCCCCTTGAAGGCGTAAATCTTGTCGCCCGCATCCTCGCCCAACAGTTTGCCTTCGGGCGGAATGCCGCTGGCATCTTCCTGACCGGGGGGACCAAAGGGCCGGGTATAGCGGCAATTGGGATAGTTCGAGCATCCGATGAACGCCCCGCCGGTGCGCGCGGTGCGCATGCTCAGCCGGCCTTCCCCGCAATTGGGACACAGGCGCGGGTCCCCACCGTCCTTGGTCGGGGGAAACAGGTGCGGCTCCAGCACCTCATTGATCTTGTCCAGCACTTCGCCAATGCGCAGATCGGCGGTTTCGGCAATGGCCGCCGAAAAGTCGCGCCAGAATCGTTCCAGCACCACTTTGTAATCCGCTTCGCCTGCGCTGACCTGGTCCAACTGGTTTTCCAGATCGGCGGTGAAGTCATAGCCGACATATTTGCGGAAATAATTGGTCAGAAAGACCGTCACCAAACGTCCCTTGTCCTCGGGGATCAGGCGGTTCTTGTCCTTGATGACATAGCCCCGGTCCTGAATCGTCGTGACGATGGACGCATAGGTCGACGGGCGGCCAATGCCCAGTTCTTCCATCCGTTTGACCAGCGTCGCTTCGGTATAGCGCGGCGGCGGTTGGGTGAAGTGCTGTTCGGGCGTGACGGCCTGTTTCGCCGTGGCATCGCCTTCGGTGATTTGCGGCAGGCGCTTGTCATCGTCGTCTTCGGTCTGTTCGTCGCGCCCTTCGGTGTAAACCGCCATGAACCCATCAAACAGAACCACCTGCCCATTGGCGCGCAAGCCGACCTCGCCGTCCGGGCTGGTGATTTCGACAACGGTGCGTTCCAGCCGCGCATTGGCCATCTGGCTGGCCAGCGTGCGTTTCCAGATCAGATCGTACAGCCGCCGCTGGTCCCCATCCATCAGGTTCAGCGCGTCGGCATCCTTGTCCATGTTGGTGGGCCGAATGCATTCATGCGCTTCTTGGGCGTTCTTGGCCTTGTTCTTATAGACCCGGCCCGTGTCAGGCAGATAGGCCGCCCCGAACCGATCCTTGATCGCGTCGCGCGCGGCGCTCACCGCTTCGGGCGCCATGTCGATGCCGTCGGTCCGCATATAGGTAATGTGCCCCGCTTCATAGAGACGCTGCGCCGTGCTCATGGTCTGGCGCGCGCCCATGCCGAACTTGCGGCTGGCTTCCTGTTGCAGGGTCGAGGTCATGAAGGGCGGCGCGGGCGATCGGCTGGATGGCTTTGCCTCGACCGAGGCGACCGACAGGTCCCGCGCCCGGATCGCCGACACCGCCAGTTCTGCGGCGGTCGCATCCTGAAGGTCGAATTTTTCCAGCTTCTTGCCGCCCAGCGACACCAAGCGCGCGGCAAAGGGCTGCCCGCGCGGGGTCGTCAGATCGGCGCTGACCGACCAGTATTCGCGGGCATCGAACGCTTCGATTTCCATTTCGCGTTCGACGATCAGCCGCAGGCAGACCGACTGCACCCGCCCCGCCGATTTGGCCCCGGGCAGCTTGCGCCACAGGACCGGCGACAGGTTGAAGCCCACAAGATAGTCCAGCGCACGGCGCGCCAGATAGGCCTCGACCAGTTCCATATCGACCTGGCGCGGGTTTTGCATGGCCTCGGTCACCGCCGCCTTGGTGATGGCGTTGAACACCACCCGGCTGACGGGGGTGTCCTTCTTCAGCGCCTTTCGCTTGCGCAAAGCTTCTTCAAGGTGCCACGAAATCGCCTCGCCCTCGCGGTCGGGGTCGGTGGCAAGGATCAGGTTTGGGTCGTCTTTCAGCGCTTCGGCAATCGCGCGCACATGCTTCTGGCTGTCGCTGGCGACCTCCCATTTCATGTCGAAGCCGTGTTCGGGATCGACCGATCCATCCTTCGGGGGCAGGTCGCGCACATGCCCGTAACTGGCCAGAACGGTGTAATCCTTGCCCAGATAAGCGTTGATTGTCTTGGCCTTAGCGGGCGACTCAACAACGACAACGGGCATGATAATCCTCGGCACTGGGGCAAAAGCGAATGGCGCGCAAGATGTGGAAGCCGCGCAAGGATTGTCAATGGCAAGTCTGGGATCGGATCGGGATGGGGTGTCGCGGGGGGCGTGCAGACGGGTCAGGCGACCCGGCTGACCATCCCGCCCCCTTGCCGGCTGATCAGCCCGTCCAGTTCCAATTCAGTCAATTGACGCGCGATGCGGTCCGCCGGGGCGCGCACCGTTTCGCCAAGAATGTGTTCGGCCACCGGATCGACCGCCAAGGCCGACAGGATCGCGGCCCGAAGGTCGGTGTCTTCCATGGCGGGGGCCGGGGTGGCGACAGGGCCGCTCGGGGACACCTGCTCTGGACGGCCCAGAACCTCCAACACATCGTCGGCATGGCGCACAAGGCTGGCCCCGTCGCGGATCAATTGGTTTGCGCCCCCGGCGCGCCCGTCGAACGGATGGGCTGGCACCGCCATCACCTCGCGCCCCTGATCCAAGGCATCGCGGGCAGTGATCAGGCTGCCGGATTTCAGCGCCGCTTCGACCACGACCAGCCCACGCGCCAGCCCGGCGATCAATCGGTTGCGGCGCGGAAAATGCCGCGCGGTCGGTTGCAGGCCCATCGGCTGTTCCGACAGGATCAATCCGCCGCGAAAAATCGCCCGTGCCAGTTCGGTGTTTTCCGGCGGATAGGGCACATCCACCCCCCCGGCCATCACCGCGATGGTCCCGGTTTCAAGGGCGGCCCGATGCGCGGCGGCGTCGATCCCCCGGGCCAGACCCGAAACGACGACATACCCCGCCTTGCCCAGCCCCGCGCACAGGGTGCGCGCCATGCGCTGTCCCAAGGCGGACGCATTGCGCGCGCCCACAACCGCCACGCTGGCGCGCTGGCCAAGGCCGGGATCGCCATAGGCCCAAAGCACAGGCGGCGCGTCGGCAAGGTCCGTCAGACCGATGGGGTAGGTGTCTTCGCCCAAGGCCAGCAGGGCCGCGCCGGATTTTCGCCCCCGCGCCAGTTCCGCATCCACTTTGTCCAGCGGGCAGGGCGTATAGCTGTCCACGCCTGCGGCTTTCGCGATATCGGGCAAGGCTTGCAAGGCCGCCGCCGCCGATCCGTGTTCCGCCAGCAACCGCCGAAAGGTGACCGGACCGACGCGCGGGGACCGGATCAGGCGCAGCCAATCGCGCCGCGCGGCATCGGTGGTCGGTGGGGGCGGCAGGGGATCGGGCATAAGCGGTCTTCGCGGCAGAAGAAGGGGGGTGGGCCAGACGAAGCGGCAAGGGGCCTCAAGCCTGAGGTGGTGCGAGGGTGGGTGGGGTTGACTGTGAAGCCCGTCTGTCCCGCCGACCCGTCTGGCCTGAATTCGGTTTACCCCAATCAACCTTAACGAGAGGTAAACGAATGACCTAAAATTGTGCCTGTCCCACTTTTTTTCCCGTAAGCGGCCACCGCAGTCCGGTCAGGTGGCCGATCCGCCCACGGTCAGCCCGCCCATCAACAAGGTCGGTTGCCCGACGCCCACAGGCACCCATTGCCCGTTCTTGCCGCAGGTGCCCATGCCGGGGTCCAGCGCCATGTCGTTGCCGATGGCCCGGATTTGCTGCATCGCGGTCGGTCCATCCCCGATCAGGGTCGCCCCCTTCACCGGCGCGCCGATCTTGCCGTTCTTCACGCGATAGGCCTCGGTGCAGGCAAAAACGAACTTGCCGTTGGTAATGTCCACCTGCCCGCCGCCAAAGCCGACCGCCCAAATCCCATCTTTCAGGTCGGCCACGATGTCGTCGCGGCTGGCTTCGCCGCCCAGCATGTAGGTATTCGTCATGCGTGGCATCGGCAGATGCGCATGGCTTTGCCGCCGTCCATTGCCTGTCGGGGCCACGCCCATCAGGCGCGCATTCTGGCGGTCTTGCATGTAGCCCACCAGAATCCCGTCCTCGATCAGCGTGGTCTTGGAACTCGGGGTGCCTTCATCATCGACCGTGATCGACCCGCGCCGATCCGGGATCGTGCCATCATCCAGCACCGTGACACCCTTTGCCGCCACGCGTTGGCCCATCAGCCCCGCAAAGGCACTGGCCTTCTTGCGGTTGAAATCGCCTTCCAACCCATGCCCCACTGCCTCGTGCAGCAAGATCCCGGGCCAACCCGATCCCAGCGCGACCTCCATCTGGCCCGCGGGGGCGGGCACGGCGTCCAGATTGACCAGCGCGATGCGCAGGGCTTCGCGGGCGATCCCTTCCCAATGCGTGCGCGGCAGCAGGCTGGCCAAGCCATAGCGCCCACCGCCGCCCGCGCTGCCGGATTCGCGCCGCCCGTTCTGTTCGACGATGACCGACACATTCAACCGCGTCAGGGGCCGCACATCGCGGGTGATCCCGCCTTCGGGGCGCAGGATCTCGACCTCCTGCAACGAGGCCGCCATCGACGCGCTGACCTGCACCACGCGCGGGTCCAGCGCGCGGGCAAAGGCGTCGATCTCGCGCAGCGTCTCGATCTTCACCCCGAAACTGGCATCGGCCATCGGATCGGCATCGGTATAAAGCCGCGTGTTGGTCCCGGTGGGCGGGGCGGCCAGCACGCCGCCGCCATCGCCGACCGCAAGGCGCGCGGTTTCAGCGGCGCGGGTCAGAGCGGCTTCGCTGATTTCGGTCGAATGGGCGTATCCGGCTGTTTCGCCGCGCACCGCACGCAGGCCGAACCCTTCGGACGCGTCGTAGCTGGCCGATTTGATCCGTCCGTCATCCAGCACAAGGGATTCGGACCGCGCGCGTTCCAGAAAAACCTCGCCATCATCCGCCCCTGCGACAGCAGCGCGCAGGATGCGCAGCGTCGCGTCGGGATCGAGATGGGTTTCAAACGGGCGAAAGGGCATATCGGCCATTGTGCGGTCCTTGATCTGGGTCAAACAGCGACGGAAAATCGCAGGGGCGAAGCTTGTCTCACTACCCCTAATATGGAACATGACGCCCAAGACACAACGGCGGGTCTGCGTGTGGGTGCGCGGTCCCGGCTGAACAGCGAACAGGATTACGACATGGCATTGACCAACCGGGTCGCCGGGGCAGTGGCCTCGATCAACGCAGCGTTCTTTGCATTTGCAAGCGGGGCCTCCGCCCAAGCCATCGGTGACCTCGAGGTCGTCGGTGTGCCGGTTCCGGCAGGCACCGGCTTCCAGCCCGCCGCCACCGAACTGGCGCGCGATCTGCAATGGCTCGACGGCATGCTTCTGGGGATCATCACGATCATCACGCTGTTCGTGACCGCCCTGATCGTCTGGTGCATCCTGAAGTATAACGAGCGGGTCAACAAAACCCCTGCGCGCTTCACCCACAACACCCCGATCGAAATCACCTGGACCGTCGTGCCGATCGTGATCCTTGTGTTTATCGGGGCCTTCTCGTTGCCGATCCTGTTCAAGCAACAGGAAATCCCGGAAGCGGACATCACCATCAAGGCGACCGGCTATCAGTGGTATTGGGGCTATGAATACCCCGAACACGATCTGTCCTACGAAGCGTTCATGCTGCCGCAGGAACAGTTGGAAGAATACGGCTATGCGCCCGAACACTACCTGCTGGCCACCGATATGGCGATGGTCGTGCCGGTCAACAAAACCGTTGTCGTGCAAGTCACCGCCGCCGACGTGATCCATTCCTGGACCATCCCCGCCTTTGGCGTGAAACAGGACGGCGTGCCGGGGCGTCTGGCTGAACTGTGGTTCAAGGCCGAACGCGAAGGCGTCTATTTCGGCCAGTGTTCGGAACTGTGCGGCAAGGACCACGCCTATATGCCGATCACCGTCAAAGTGGTCAGCGAAGAAGCCTATGCCGCATGGATGGAAGAAACCATCGAAGTGTTCGGCGGCCATATGGGCGAGCTGACCAGCGACATCCAGCTGGCCTCCAACTAAGCCGCTTTCTTTCCTTCCCCCGGCCCCACCGGAGACCGATATGAGCGACGCAAGCATCAACGGACACAGCCTCGCCCGCGAAGGCGAGGCGCAGTTCGGCGACTATTTCGCCCTGCTGAAGCCGCGCGTGATGTCGCTGGTCGTGTTCACCGCCCTGGTGGGTCTGCTGGTGGCACCGGTTGGCGTGCATCCGATGATCGGCTTTTCCGCGATCCTGTTCATCGCCATCGGGGCAGGGGCCTCGGGCGCGCTGAACATGTGGTGGGATGCCGATATCGATCAGGTGATGAAGCGCACCGCCAAGCGCCCGATCCCGGCGGGCAAGGTCACGCCGGACGAAGCGCTTGCCATTGGATTGGCGTTGTCGGGCATGTCGGTCATCATGCTGTGGCTGGCGACAAACGTGCTGGCCGCCGCCCTTCTGGCCTTTACCATTTTCTTCTACGCCGTCGTTTACACGATGTGGCTGAAGCGCTGGACGCCGCAGAACATCGTGATCGGCGGTGCCGCCGGGGCCTTCCCGCCGCTGATCGGCTGGGTCGCCGCCACCGGGTCGATCTCGGTCGAGGCGGTGCTGATGTTCGGCCTGATCTTCATGTGGAC
>CAZIKH010000114.1:0-7022 GCA_964539755.1 uncultured Dinoroseobacter sp.
GGGGCACTATCCGTCAGGATAGTCCAACCCTACCGCTGCACCTTCGCGTTTCAATCTGGCCTCTGACAGACCCATGGCAACCGAAAGGACCTGCCATGTTGAACCGTTTTTGCCTGCCCGCCTCCTTCGCTGCCGCCTTGCTGCTGGCTGCGACCCAAACCGCCACCGCCGACAACGACGCCCTTTACGGGGCCGCGATCCCCGAGGACGCCGTGTTCGTCCGGTGGCTGGCCCCCGCCGACCGGCCCGAGGCGTTCGGGCTGGCGCTAAAGGCCGAGATGACTGCGCAGACCGATTACATCCCGATCTCGGCTGCGGCGCTGACGGGGGCCGAGGCCGGGCGCTTCTATTCCCGCATGGGCGCGGTCACCATCGCTGAACCGGACCGGGCCGATGCCACCAAGGTTCACCTGATCCTGTTGAACATCGACGGGGCCCCGGCGCGTCTGGTCGTGGCCGGAAACGGGGCCGAAGTGGTCGGTTCGACCGTTCCGGGCGAGGCCCGCGCACGTGGCGTGAACCCGGTCGAGGCGCGCCTGTCGGTGGTCACCGAGGGCGGCACGCTTGCGACCTTCGATCTGAGCCTCCGGCGCGGGCAGAACCTGAGCTTCGTGGTTGAAGGCGACAGCGTGCGCCTGATCGAAAACGCCTTCGGGCCTGTCTTCACCCCGAACTGAGCCGGACCGATGCTGTTCTCGTCCCCGATCTTCCTGTTCGCCTTCCTGCCCGCGTTTCTGGTCGTCTATCATCTGGCGCCGCGCGCGTGGCGGTCGGCGATCATCCTGCTGGGAAGCTGCATCTTCTACGGCTGGTGGAAGCTGACCTACCTTGCGGTGGTGCTGGGCATGGCGCTGTTCAGCTTTGGCGTTGCGCGACTGGCCTTGCGGGCTGCGCCCGTCTGGTCGCGGCGCTGGGTCGTGCTGGGGGTCGTGGGCAATGTCGCCTTGCTGGGATACTTCAAGTACACGTTCTTCCTGACCTCCAATCTGGCCGAGGCCGGGCGCATGGTGGGTCTGGCCGATCTGCCGACATGGGAGGTTCTGCTGCCCATCGGGATCAGCTTCCTGACCTTCCAGTCGATCAGCTACATCCTTGACGTCACCCGCCGGGATGTGCCCGAAGCCAACAGCCTTCTGGACTATCTTGCCTTCATGACGCTGTTTCCGCAGCTGATCGCGGGCCCGATCCTGCGCTACAAGGATCTGGCGGACCAGTTCGCGCGGCGCGAAGACAGCCTTGCCGCCTTCAATGCCGGATTGCGGCGCTTCATTCTGGGTCTCAGCATGAAGCTGGTCATCGCCGACAGCGTCGCGCCGCTGGCCGACCGGCTGTTTGCGCTGCCCGACCCAAGCCTGTCTGAGGCTTGGCTGGCCGCTGTCGCCTATGCGATCCAGTTGTTCTTCGACTTTGCCGGCTATTCCGCCATGGCGGTCGGGCTGGGCCTGATGATGGGGTTCCGCTTTGTCGAGAACTTCAACAAGCCCTACCACGCAAGGTCCATCACCGAATTCTGGCAGCGCTGGCATATCAGCCTGTCGAACTGGCTGCGCGACTATGTCTATGTGCCGCTGGGCGGCAACCGCGCGGGCGCGCTGAAGACCTATCGCAACCTTGTCCTGACCATGCTTCTGGGCGGGTTCTGGCATGGGGCCAACTGGACCTTCATCGTCTGGGGCGCTTGGCATGGCGGCCTGATGGCGGTGGAACGGGCGCTGGGGATCAAGGGCAAGCGCCAGCTTGTGCATGGGGTCCTTGCGTGGCCGATGACGATGGTCGCGGTTCTGGTGGGATGGGTGGTGTTCCGCGCCGAAAGCCTGACGCAGGCGCTGGGGATCTATGCCGGGATGCTGGGCCTGAACGGTCTGGCCCCGCGCGCCGAGACGCTGGTGTCGACCCAAACGACCGAGCTTTTGTTCCTTGCCTTCGGTATCGCGCTTGTTCTGCCGCTTCCGGCGCGCCGCAGCTGGCATCTGCCGCAGTCCTTCGCCACCGCAGGCTTCGCGCTGATGCTGACCCTCAGCTTCATGCTGATGCAGGCGCGCAGCGACAGCCCGTTCCTCTATTTCCAGTTCTGAGGTTTGACCATGTCCCGCCTTCGCGAAACCTTCTCCGCCCTTGCGCTGCCTGCCTTGACCTCGGCCCTTGTGCTGGCCTCGGGGGTGCTGGCCCTGCGCCAAGCCGATCCGCGCGGCGCGCTGCGGGACCTGTTCCCGGGCACCTATCAGCGGCTTTACGAGGATCGGTTCGAAGCGGCCCTGCCGTTCCGCAATTTCGCCCAACAGGGCTGGTCCGCGCTGCGGCTGGCGGCTTTCGGCGAGGCGCAGGCGGGCGCGTTGGTGGGGGCCGAGGGCTGGTTGTTCACGTTGGAGGAGTTCGTTGCGCCGCAGGATGCGCCGGACCTTGCGACTGAGCTGACCTATGCCCGCGATCAGCTTGCCGCACGGGGCATTGCGCTGGTGCCAGTGATCGTGCCGGACAAGGCGCGGATGGTGCAGGGACTGCACCGTTTCCCGCGCGCCGCCGAAATCGAAGATCGCTTTGACGCGGCCCTTGGCGTGCTGGCCGAACTTGGCCTGCCAGCGATCGACACCCGCCTTGCGCTGGCACCGCTTGGCCCGACCGCCTACCTGCGCACCGACACCCACTGGTCGCCGCAGGGCGCGCAAGCCACAGCCCTAGCATTGGCGCGCGCCTTGCCGGACCTCGTCCAGCCCGGCGAGTCCTACGTGACCCGGCCCGATGGTGTGCAGGCGCTGGAGGGCGACCTGACCGTCTTTGTGGACACCGGCCCTTTCGCGGCATGGGTCGGACCCCGGCCTGAAACCATCGCGCGGTTCGAAACCGTATCGACCGGATCGGATATGGGTCTTTTTGGCGATGCCGAGATCCCGGTTGCCTTGATCGGCACAAGTTTTTCGGCGCGCGGGGACCTGCATTTCGACGGGTTCCTGAAATCCGCGCTGGGTCAGGATGTCCTGAACCTGTCCGAACAGGGCCAAGGCCCGTTCGCCCCGATGCGTCGCTTCCTTGCGTCGCCCGAACCCACCTTCACCCCGCTTCGCACCGTCATCTGGGAGATCCCGGAACGCTACATCACCACACGGAGAGAGACATGACCCTGAAGACCCTTCCCTTGGCCCTTGCCCTTGCCGCCCTGCCCATCGGTGCAGCCGCGACCCCCTATTGCGATGCGTTGCTGGATGCGGACGCCTTGCCCGGCAAATACGCGCGTCTTGCGCCGATCCATTCCAGCACAGAAACGGGTTGGGTCTTCACCAAGGACATGATGTCCGAAGCCTACGCGATGGACGATGGCAACCTTGCGCTGGTCGAAGCCATCGTCGCCAGCTTCACCCGGCGGGACATTCCGCTGGCCATCGTCGTGGCCCCGCCGCGCCCGGTTGTGGCCGGGCAGGCCATCGTCGATGCGACCGCCGGGGCAGGGGCGCTGGACGTTGCCGCCGCGCAAGCCAGCTTCGAGGCGCTTGTGGCGCAGTTGCGGGGGGCTGGGGCCATTGCGCCGAACCTTGCCGCCACCGCCACCCAGACCGACGACATCCGCGCGGCGTTCTATTTCAAGCGCGATACCCATTGGACGGCGCGTGGGGCGGCCCTAAGCGCGCAGGCGCTTAGCGCGGAAATCGCGGCGATGGCCCCGGCGCTGGGCATCGTGCCCGCCGACCTGCCGGGCATCGGGACCGAGGCCGAGGAAGAGAAAGGTTCGCTGGCCGCAATCCTGCGCGATGTGTGCCAAAGCGAGCCAGACCGCGAGCCGTTCTTGCTGGCCGATCTGCCGGCGGCAACCGGCGATCTGCTGGGCGGCGGCTCCGAGGATCCGTCCATCGTGCTGCTCGGCACCAGCTTTTCCAACCGCTACAAGACCGATTTCTACCGCGTGGGCGAAGCCATGTCCTGGGCGCTGGACCGTCCGGTCGAAAACATCTCGGCCTCGGGCACTGGCATGATCGGGATGATCGAAGGCTTCGTGCGCGGCGGCGGTCTGGACCGCAAGCCCGACCTCGTGATCTGGGAAACGCCCTATACCCAAAGCTTCAATTCCCCCAGCGACCTGCGGCAATTGCTGGGGGCCTTGCAGGCGGTCGATGCGACCGACGCCACCCGGCTGGCCGAAGCCCAGGGCGCGGGCACGCTGGAGATCGGCGCGCAGCAGCCGGACCTGCTGTTGATCGACACCGGCACGACCGACGCGGCCGAGCTGCGGGTCAATATCCGCCTGGCCGATGGGGGCCGCCAGTCGATCAAGCTGCGCCGCAACGACCGGGTTCCGGCCGAGATGCGCGGCACCGTTCTGGCCGCGTCGCTGCTGGCCTTGCCCGCCGCGATCACCGCGATCGAGGTGGAGCCGAAAAACGGGGTCGAGGCGGCGGCGCTGCGTCTGTCCCTGCACCGGACCCAAGCGGCCACCAACTGAGGCACGATCCGGTTGGCGCGGGGGCACCCCCTCTGCGCCATCCCCTATACGAAAGAGGGGCGGGGCACCGCCCCTCCGATTTCGTAGATCCTGCGCATCACCGCAGAAAGCGAAACCGATGAAGATTCGCCACGAACGTCCCATGTCAGACCTGTCCTATCAGGTGCGCGCCCCGCTGAAGCTGGAGCTTTCCGGCGGCGAGCGCGTCGTGATCGAGGAATGGTCGCTGTCGGGCTTCACCTTCCCCGGCGAGTCCGACATCCTGCCGCGTCAGGGCGTGCTGTCCATCCCCTTTCAAGGTGTCGATATCCGGTTTGACGTGGCCCTGCGCCCGGGCCCCGAACCCCGCGTCCTGACCTTCGAGAACCTGACCGGGCGGCAGCGCGAAACGCTGGCGATCTTCTATCGGTCGATCCTGTCGGGCCGCATGGCCAGCACCGAGGACATCATCACCAGCCTCGATACCCCCGTCGATCTGGTGCCGATGGGCGAGAAGGAAGAAGAAAAGGCCGCCGCCACCGCGGGCAAGGCGCCAAGGTCTTTGCGCGTGCTGTGGAACGGGCTGTTCTATGCCATGCTGGCCTTCGTCGTCTTCGGCATCGTCGGCAGCACCATCTACGACCGCCTCAGCGGCGTGCGCATCCTGCAAGGTCGCGTGGTGGCCCCGGTGACCGAGCTGCGCTTGGGCGAGGATGCCTTTGTCGAAAAGGTCCTTGTGGCCCCCGGCCAGTCGGTGCGCGTGGGCGATGTGCTGGTGCAGTTGAACAGCCCCCGCCGGGATCGCGATCTGGATGCGGTGCGCATTGCCATCCGGCAGGCCGAAGACCGGATCGCGGACACCGATGGCCGGATCGCGCGGCTGCACGAGCGGCGCGCGGCCTACCGGGCGGACCTGCAACGCAAGCTGGCCGCCGAGGTCGCCCGTCGGCAGGTGCCCGAATTTCTGGCCGGGCGGAACCTGCAAGCGGTCGAGGCGGCGCTGGCCGCCCTGCGCGCCTTCGATGACCTGCGCGACCCAATGGCGCTGGAATTCGACGATCTGGAAGCCCAGTTGATCGCCCTGCGCGACGAGCGTGACACGGAACTGCGCCAGTTGAAACGCGATCTGTCGAACGTAAAGGACGCCTATGACGCGATCAGCATCATCGCCAGCGTCAATGGTGTCGTCCGCGAGGTGCCGGTGGTCGAAGACCTGTACCATGCGCGCGGCACGCTGGCCGCCGTGGTCGAGGAAAACACACCGCGTCAGGTGGTCGGATGGATCAGCGAAGGGGCTTCCCAAAGCGTGCATGTCGGCCAGCGCGTGCGCCTGCGCGTGACGGGGGCCGATGGCTCGCGCAGCCTTGGCGGCACGGTCGTCGATACCCAGGCCGGTGTCGATCCGGACCGCCCGGCCGAGTTCGGGGTCGTGGTGACGGTTCAGACCGACCAGACCGATCTGGACCGCAACCGGGCCGAACTGCGCCCCGGTGCCCCCGTGGACATGCGCGCCGACCGCGGCTGGGCCCTGACGCCCTATGTCGTCGCCTTCCGGGCATGGTGGTCCTGAGATGTACGCGCCCGAAAACGATTACGCCTTCGACAAGGACCTGACGACGCGCCTGCGCGCGCTGAAGGCCCCGGTGCGGCAGGGTCTGGCCAAGTGGTCGGCCAGCCAGCTTTTCCTTGTCGCCTGCATGTTGCTGGGGCTTCTGTGGCTGCTCAGCTTCACGCCGAACCGGTTCCTGAACCCCGATGTGATGCATGTGACCGTCACGCTGGGCCTGCTGGGCCTGTGGCGCTTTGGCTGGTGGTTCACCCATGCCGTGCGCGCCGAAACCTATGCGCGCCTGAAATGGCCGGGGATGCGCGCGCGCGCCACGCAGCTGTGGACCGAAGGCTGGCGTCCGCGCCGCCTGCATATCCAGATGACCACCTATTACGAGGAACCCGCGATCACCAAGCGGGTGATCGGCTCGATCCTCAGCCAGATCCGGCGCGAACGCATTCCAACGACGCTCTATATCGGGACCGGGTCCAGCTATGACGAAATGATCATCCGGTCCTTCGTCGAAACCCACGCGCAGGACATCCCCGACGATCTGGCCGATTTGGTTTTCATTCGCCAGAACCAGCCCGGCAAGCGCATGGCCATCGGGTTGATCGTGCGCGCGATCAACCGCAACGGGGTCGATCCGGACGATCTGGTGATCTTCATGGATGGCGACGCGCTCTATGGCGATGACGTCATGGAAAAGACCCTGTCGATGTTCGGGGCCGACCCCGAGCTTCAGGCGCTGACCACCAATGAAGAGGTGATCTGCTACGGGCCGAAATGGATCGCCAACTGGCTGGACATGCGCTTTGCCCAGCGGCGGCTGGCGATGCAAAGCCATGCCCTGTCCGACAAGGTGCTGACCCTGACCGGGCGCATGAGCGTGTTCCGCGCCCAGCACATGCTAAGCGAGAAATTCATCCGCACGATCGAGGCCGACCATCTGGACCACTGGCTGTGGGGGCGGTTCCGCTTCCTGTCGGGCGATGACAAATCGACGTGGTATCACATGCTGACCCGCGACGCGAAGATGACCTATGTGCCGGACGCGACCGT
>CAZIKH010000115.1:0-6983 GCA_964539755.1 uncultured Dinoroseobacter sp.
CCCCCAGGGTGTCTTGACTGGCTTAGGACACGTAGCGCGAGTCTTCGTGGATCGCGAATTTCCCCAGCCCGACCTTGTGGATCATGCCTTTGCGCAGCAGCGCATCGAAGCTGCGCAGGCTGTCTTCGCGGGTGAAGTCCTTGCCGCGTTCCTGACGCAAGACCATGTGCATCACCTCGGGCCGGGTGAAGCTGTCCGCGCCCTCGACGGTGTTCAGATAGGCGGCGGCGGCTTCCAGCAGATCGGTCAGTTCCGTCGCGCCGACCTGTTCCGCATAGGCGGCGAACCCGGCATCGGTGTCCTGCCGCGCGGGCGCGTTCGCCTTGGTGTCGACCCGGCGCGGGCGCACCGTGCTGGGTTTGGCTTCGGCGGGTTGCGCGGGTTTCGCGTCACGGTCCGCGACCAGCACCAGTGGTGCAGGCTTGGGTTTGGGCTGAACCGCTTTGGCAAGGTCGTCGCGATAGGCGCTGTCGGGGTCCTTGCGATCCGTTTCGTGATCGACCGGTTCGCTGCCATCGGCCATTTTCGCGGCAACGGCGGCCTTCATATGCGACAGGGCGGCCCGCTTTTGTTCGACATCATCGTCGTTCAACTTGCTGTTGGTCTTGGCCAGCAAGCGGTCCAGCGCGGCTTCTTCGCGTTCGATCAGATCGGATTCAAGGATCGCGCGGCCTTCCTTGGCCTTTGGGGCAGATTCGTCCTGTTCGCGGTCCAAGGCTTCCAGTTCCGCGATCAGATCGGCCTCGTCTTCGTCGGACAGATCGGACTGGCCCGCGTTCAGGCTTTCCAGATCGTCGCGGAAGGCATCCGGGCGTTTCATCGAGCGGTTGGGCGCGATCCCGGCTGCCTGTTGCAGATCGTCTTCGCTGACCTGCGGGGTGCGCAGGCGCTTGGCCTCGGTCGTTTCCGCGGCGGCGACGGTTTGCCGGGCTGCTTCGAGCTTGGCCGCGATGGCCGCGCGCGGATCATAGGCGGGCTTGGGGGCGTCGTCTTCGAGCACGGCATCGGCGTCGAACAGGTTCACGTCCTCGTCGTCGAGATCTTCGTCATACCCGTCGTCTTCCAGTTCGGGGATGTCATCCTCGTCGATCCCGTCAAGCAGCAGCGCATGGTCTTCATCCATCGGTTCCTTCGGGTCCCCGCCGAGCAGATCGGGGGCCGAAGCGGTGTCTGCGGGGTCCACCGACGCCACGGGGCTGGCAGCAGCGGGCGCGGGCGGTGCAGACACCGGGACGGATGGGACCGAAGCGGCAGCAGGCGCTGCGGCTTGACGGGCGGGCGGGGCAGCTTCGTCGGACCCTTGGGCTGGCTGGGCGGGGTCCGGTTCGGGCGACGTGTCGACAGGGGCCGCGGCGCGGTCCGACTGGGTGGCGTCGGCATCGGCTTGGGCGTCGTCCTGCGTCTGGGTCAGGTGCAGACCGTTTTCCTGAACTTGGGCCGCGATGGGCTTGGGGCTGGACTTCTGGGCCAGCGCATGCAGGTGTCCGACATCCGGGGTCGGCGGTTCCGCCCCGAAGTACCGGTCCTCGGCTGCGAGGTCCCGAAAATATTCCGCGATCGAACGCATGGTTGCGAACGGATCGTCGAAGCCCTCCAGGGTGCAGGAGAACGTCCCATACGATACGGTAAGGATCTTACTCGTACCAACCATTGCCAGCTCACTTTCTCCCCCGAGACCCAGCACAGGCAGAATACCTTGCCAGATTTCCATATCACAAACAAAAACGCCTTTTTGCGTCGGACTTTTCCGGGCTTTGGTTGCGCTTTGTTTCCCTTGAGACGATTAATATTTTATGGATGACCCGATTGTTCAATCCCCCACATTTTTGACACTTTTGGGTGCCGGATCAGTGACTTCCGAGGAACTGGCGCTGGCAACCCGTTTTGCGCCGATTCTGGTGGCCGCCGATGGCGGGGCGCGGACCGCGCTGGACCATGGGCTGGAGCCAGTGGCGGTGATCGGGGATTTCGACTCGGTTCCGCCGGACGTGGCCACCCGCGTGCCGCCATCGCGGCTGCATCAGATACACGAACAGGATAGCACGGATTTCGAAAAAACGCTTGGCCGCGTGGATACCCCCCTGGCCTTCGGGGTGGGGTTCACGGGCCTGCGCCGGGATCATGAGCTGGCCGCCTTTCACGGGCTGCTGCGGTTTCCGGATCGGCGCTGCATCCTGATCGCGCAACTGGACGTGATCGCGCTTTGTCCGCCGCAGATGGAGCTGGACCTGCCGCCAACCACCCGGGTGTCGCTGTTTCCATTGGGGGCGGTGCGGGCCAACGGGGCGGGTTTGCGCTGGTCGTTCGACGGGTTGGACCTTGCGCCCGGTGTGAAGATCGGCACATCGAACGAAGCGGCGGAAGGTCCGGTGCGGCTGTCGGTCGATGCGCCGGGTTTGCTGGTGATTTTGCCGGTGGCCCATCTTGGGGCGTTGGTGACCGGGATGACGACCGCCCCGGCGGCTTGGCCGCCGCGTGCGGATTAGGGGTCGCACCTGCCCGTGAAACCGCCTATTTTCCGACCAAACAAGACCGGAGGGCCTGATGGCTGATCTTTCCCCCATCGACCGCGCCAAGTTCATCGCGGCCAAGCGGGCCGTGCAATTCGTCGAGGACGGGATGCGTGTCGGGCTGGGCACCGGGTCGACGGCGGCTTGGATGGTGCGTTGCCTTGGTGAGATGGTGCGCGAGGACGGCTTGCAGATCACGGGTGTGCCGACCTCGACCCGGACCGCCGCGCTGGCCCAAGAGGTCGGCATTCGTGTGGCCAGCTTGGACGAAGCCAAATGGCTGGACCTGACCATCGACGGCACCGATGAATACGACGCCAACCTGAACCTGATCAAAGGGGGTGGTGGCGCATTGCTGCAAGAAAAGATCGTCGCGACCGCGTCGGACCAGATGGTCGTGATCGCCGATATCTCGAAACAGGTTGAAACGCTGGGCGCGTTTCCCTTGCCCGTCGAAATCATCCCCTTTGGCTGGCAGACGACCAAGACCCTGATCGAAGAAACCCTGATCAATCTGGATGTGATGGGGCGGTCCAGTGCCTTGCGTCTGGACCGCGACCGCCCGTATCGCACGGATGAAGGCAATTTCATTCTGGACCTGCACCTGCGCCGGATCGGCAATCCGCGTCAGGTCAGTCTGGTCTTGAACCAGATCCCCGGTGTGGTCGAAAACGGCCTGTTCATCGATATTTGTGATGTCGTTGTGATCGGCCATGCGGATGGCACGGTCGAAATGCGCGACATCAACAATGGCACGGTCACGCAAGACAAGATCGAACTGGCCGAGACCGACAACCTGTTCACCGATATGTAAGGTCCGTTTCGGCGCGAACGACCAAGGAGCCCCGGATATGAGTTTTGACTACGATCTCTTCGTGATTGGCGGGGGGTCGGGTGGCGTGCGCGCGGCCCGCGTCGCGGCGGCAGAAGGCGCCAAAGTGGCTTTGGCCGAAGACAGCCGCATGGGGGGCACCTGTGTCATCCGGGGCTGTGTGCCCAAGAAGCTGATGGTTTTCGCCAGCGAATATCGTGAAACCTTTGTGGATGCGCAAAGCTACGGCTGGGATGTCACGGCGGGGGCGTTCGACTGGCCGAAGTTCCAAGGCCATCTGCACACCGAACTGGCGCGTCTGGAACAAGTCTACCGCAACCTGCTGGGCGGATCGAAGGTTCAGATTTACGATGCGCGCGCCCGATTGAAGGACCCCCATACCGTGACGCTGTCCACGGGCGAGGAGATCACCGCCAAACATATCCTGATCGCCACCGGTGGTCGCCCGGTGCGCCCCGATATCCCGAACGCGCATCTGGGGATCGTGTCGGACGATATTTTCGATCTGAAAGAGCTGCCCAAGAAGATGCTGATCATTGGCGGGGGTTATATCGCCTGCGAATTCGCCTGCATCATGAACGGACTTGGGGTTGAGGTGACGCAATACTATCGCGGGGCGCAGATCCTGCGCGGCTTTGATGGCGAAGCGCGGGGCCTTGTGGCCGAGATGATGAAGGAAAACGGCGTCGATCTGCATCTTGGGACCAATATCGTCGAGATGTGCGCCGCCGAAGATGCCCCGATGGAGGGGATGGGGACCCCCATGGGCGAACGGGTCCCGGCCAGCACGGCGCAGTCCGGCCCGGTCTGGGTCAAGGGCACAAACGGGGATGCGGCGGTCTATGATGCGGTCCTGTTCGCCACCGGGCGCAGTCCGAACACCGAAAACCTGGGTCTGGAGGAGGCGGGCATTGCCGTCGGGCGGCGCGGCGAGGTGATCGTGGATCAGTTCAGCCAAACCGGGGTGCCGTCCGTTTACGCGATTGGCGATGTGACCAACCGGGTGCAGTTGACGCCCGTGGCGATCCGCGAAGGCATGGCCTTTGTCGAAACGGTCTTCAAAGGCAACCCGACCCCGGTTGATCACGACCTGATCCCGTCGGCGATTTTTACCCAACCCGAAATGGGCACGATCGGCCTGAGCGAGGAAGACGCCCGCGATCAGGAACCGGTCGAGATTTACTGCACCTCGTTCCGGCCCATGCAGACGGCCTTTGCGGGACGATCTGACAGGGTTTTGATGAAGCTGGTTGTGTCCAAGCAAACCCGCAAGGTTTTGGGCTGCCATATCGTGGCCCCCGGTGCCGGGGAAATGATACAACTTGCGGGGGTTGCGGTGAAAATGGGCGCAACCAAGGAAGATTTTGATCGGGTCTGCGCGGTTCACCCAACCATGTCCGAAGAACTGGTGACGATGAAATCACCGGTCAGAACCGCGTGAAATCGACCCGATTGGCGGTGGTGTCGCTTGATAAAATTGGGCAAACGCCCATCTGAAACGGTAACCTTTAGATGATAGCTACAAGGAAAGCGGATGGCTGGAAATAACGGCGGCCCCTGGGGGGGCGGCGGCGGTAATCGTCCCGGCGGCGGTGACAATCGCGGCAATGGTGGGCGGCGACCTCCGGGCGGTGGGGATAACCCGCAGATCCCCGAGATCGACGAAATCATGAAGAAGGGCCAAGAACAGCTGCGCGTCCTGATGGGCGGACGCGGCGGCGGGGCCAATGGGCGTGGTCCCGGCGGCGGCGGCGATGGCTTCCGGATGACCCCGGCGAAATGGGGTCTGGCGGGTTTGGCCGCGGTCGGTGTCTGGGTCTTCACCAGTTTCTACACCGTGCGTCCGGAAGAACAGTCCGTGGAACTGTTCCTTGGCGAATTTTCGGCCATCGGGAACCCGGGTCTGAACTTTGCGCCTTGGCCGATCGTGACAGCCGAGGTTATCCCGGTCACGCGCGAAAACACCGAACAGATCGGTGTGGGCCGCGCGGGCGACGGGCTGATGCTGACCACCGACGAAAACATCGTCGATATCGACTTCGAAGTGGTCTGGAACATCAACGATCCGGCGAAATTCCTGTTCAACCTGCGGGATGCCGAAGCGACCATTCGCGCGGTGTCGGAAGCGGCCATGCGCGAAGTGATCGCGCAATCGGAACTGGCGCCCATCCTGAACCGGGACCGCGAAGTGATTGCGGACAACGTGCAAACGCTGATCCAGACGACCTTGGACAGCTATGACGCGGGCGTGAACATCGTGCGTCTGAACCTTGACCGGGCCGACCCGCCCGCCGAGGTGATCGACGCCTTCCGGGACGTTCAGGCCGCCGAACAGGAACGCGACCGTCTGGAACGTCAGGCGGATGCTTATGCCAACCGGGTTCTGGCCGGCGCGCGCGGGGAAGCCGCGCAGTTGCTGGAAGAAGCCGAAGCCTACCGTGCGCAGGTCGTGAACGAAGCGGAAGGGGAGGCGTCCCGCTTCCTTGCCGTTTTGGCGGAATACGAAAATGCGCCGGACGTGACGCGCAAGCGTCTGTATCTGGAAACGCTGGAACGCGTGCTGGGGGATGTCGACAAGATCATCCTCGACAGCGATGCGTCCGGGGAAGGCGGACAAGGCGTTGTGCCGTACTTGCCGCTGAATGAATTGCGCCGTGGCACCAACCAGGCCGGGAGCTCGAACTGATGAAGAAAGCAACTTTCATTCTGCCCGTGATCGTCATTCTGGGCGCGCTGGGCCTTAGCTCGATCTTCATCGTGGATGAACGCGAAAAGGCGCTGGTGCTGCAATTCGGCCAGATCGCCGCGGTCAAGGAAGAGCCGGGTCTGGCCTTCAAGATCCCGCTGATCCAAGAGGTCGTGCGCTATGACGACCGGATCCTGTCGCTGGACACCGCCCCAATCGAAGTCACCCCGTCGGATGATCGGCGTCTGGTGGTGGACGCCTTCGCGCGCTACCGCATCTCGGACGTCGTGCAGTTCCGGCAGGCTGTGGGCGTTGGCGGTCTGCGCGCCGCCGAAGACCGTCTGGAAGGGATCCTGAACCCGCAGATCCGCGCGGTTCTGGGTGCCGATGGTGTGACGTCGAACACGATCCTGTCGGAAGAACGGGCGTCCTTGATGCAGCGTATCACCGAACAGGCCCGGCAACGTGCCTTGCCGCTGGGTCTGGAAGTGCTGGACGTGCGTCTGAAGCAGACCAACCTGCCCGCGCAGAACCTTGAAGCGACCTTTGCGCGGATGCGCGCAGAACGCGAACGGGAAGCCACCGACGAGATCGCGCGCGGGAACGAAGCCGCCCAGCGGGTGCGGGCCCAAGCGGACCGGACGGTCGTTGAATTGGTGTCGGATGCGCAGCGCGAAGCCGAGATCACGCGCGGTGAAGCCGATGCGCAGCGCAACAATATCTTTGCGCAGGCCTTCGGTCAGAACCCGGAATTCTTCGAATTCTATCGGTCCATGACGGCCTATGAACGGGCGTTGCGGGGCACCAATTCGACGATGGTGATCACGCCGGACAGCGAATTCTTCGAATTCCTCGATGGCAGCCAAGGCCTGCGCGCGACCGGGAACTAAGTCGCGTGGGCACGGCTATCCTAACGGGATTGGCCCTCCTTCTTGTGATGGAGGGCCTTTTCTTT
>CAZIKH010000116.1:0-6933 GCA_964539755.1 uncultured Dinoroseobacter sp.
TCGTCATCGGTCAGGATCATGCCGCCGCGCGGGCCGCGCAGGGTCTTGTGCGTGGTCGTCGTGGCGACATGAGCATGCGGGAAGGGCGACGGATAGGCCCCGGTCGCCACGAGGCCCGCGAAATGGGCCATATCGACCAGCAGGTAAGCGCCGACGCTGTCGGCGATTTCGCGCATCTTGGCGAAGTCGATGCGGCGCGGAAAGGCCGAGCCGCCCGCGATGACCATCTACGGCTGGTGTTCGGCGGCCAGCGCTGCGATCTGGTCGTAATCCACATCCAACGTGTCACGGCGCACACCGTATTGGATGGCGTTGAACCACTTGCCCGACTGGTTCGGCTTGGCGCCATGGGTCAGGTGACCGCCGGCATCGAGGCTCATGCCCAGAATGGTGTCGCCCGGTTGCAGCAGCGCGGTGAACACGCCTTGGTTGGCTTGGCTGCCGGAATTTGGCTGGACGTTGGCGAAGCCGCAATTGAACAATTGCTTGGCCCGGTCGATGGCGAGGTTTTCCGCGATATCGACGAATTGGCAGCCCCCGTAATAGCGCCGCCCCGGATAGCCTTCGGCGTATTTGTTGGTCATCACGCCGCCTTGGGCCTCCATCACGGCGGCCGAGACGATGTTTTCCGAAGCGATCAGTTCGATCTCGTCGCGCTGGCGGCCCAGTTCGGCCTGCATGGCGGCGAAAATCTCGGGGTCGCTGTCGGCGAGTTTGTCGGTGAAGAACCCGGAGAAACGGGGTTGGGGAGCATTCATGGCGCGGGCCTCCTTGACGTGACCAATGGCAGCTTTGGGCGCGGTTTAGAGGAATTCGGCGCGCTTCAAAACCTCGAAAACGTCACAATGAAGTTGAGCCGAGGCATGATGCCATGCTTGTCATTGGGCCAAGGCGCGGTGCAGGGTGCAAGCAGACCGCCCCGGAAGCCGATACCGCCCCATGCCCAGCCGCGACCGCATTGCCTTTCTTGCCTCGCCCGCGCCCATTGCGCAGGACGCGTTGCGGGCGTTGACGCAGCGCTATGGGCAATGCGCACCGGATGCGGCGGATGTGATCGTGGCGCTGGGGGGCGACGGGTTCATGTTGCAGACCTTGCACGGCACGCAGGCCTTGCCCGCGCCCGTCTATGGGATGAATTGCGGCACCATCGGATTCCTGATGAACGAATACGCGGAATCGGGGCTGACCGCCCGGCTGGCCGCCGCCGTGGAAGAGGTGATCAACCCGCTGCGTATGGTCGCCATCGGGGCGGATGGCACCCGGCACGAGGCCTTGGCGATCAACGAGGTGTCGTTGCTGCGCGCCGGGCCGCAGGCGGCGAAGCTGCGCATTTCCGTCGATGGCAAGGAACGACTGTCCGAACTGGTCTGCGACGGGGCGCTGGTGGCGACGCCGGCGGGATCGACGGCCTATAACTATTCGGCGCATGGGCCGATCCTGCCCATCGGGTCGGATGTGCTGGCCCTGACGGCGATGGCGGCGTTTCGGCCCCGGCGGTGGCGGGGGGCGTTGTTGCCGAAAGGGGCCAAGGTGCGGTTCGACGTGCTGCAACCGGGCAAGCGGCCGGTGATGGCCGAGGCGGATGCCAAGGCGGTGAAGAACGTCGTTTCGGTGGAAATCGAAAGCGAACCGGGGATCGCGCATCGCATTCTGTTTGATCCCGGGCATGGGCTGGAAGAACGGCTGATTTCCGAACAGTTTTCGTGATCCAAGCGCGGGGCAGGGGCGCGGATTTTTGACGCCGCTGCGGGGGCGTGACGGTTAACAAACCCTTAACACGCCTAACTTTCTTAGGGTTGTGTGGATATGTTGGGGTTTGGGGGCGCGCCGCCCACAAGATCATGCGAAAACCGGAGGTGTCCCTAATTTTGTTAGGGATCGGGCAAGCGGCGTGCCGCGTCAGCCTTGTGTCTTGGTCCAGTTTTCCCGCTTGCGATAGATGGTCGAGGGCGACAGGTCCAACACCCGCGCGGCCTTGGGGACCGACCCGCCATGCTGGGCAATGGTTTCTTCGATAACCAATTGTTCGATTTCCGCCATCGTGCGCCCGATCAAGCCGTTCAGCGCCAATTTGGGGGGGGCGGCCACCAGACCGGCGGCGGGGCTGCCCGTCTGACCCCCGTCGCCGTGATGCATGATTTCCAGCGGCAGCATTTCGCGGGTCACGATGGGGCCGTCATGCAGGACCACGATGTTGCGCAGCACGTTCAGCACCTGCCGCACATTGCCCGGCCAGGGCAGCGACCGGAACAGGTCCTGCACATCGGGGGCCAGATCGGTGAAGCTGCGGCCTTCCTCGGCGCTGAGCTGGGTCAGCGCGCTGCGGGCGATCTGGATCACGTCTTCGCCACGATCCCGCAGGGGGGGCAGGTGGATGGGCACGACCTGCAGCCGGAAATACAGATCCTCGCGGAAGCGACCGCGCCGAACCTCTTCCTGCGGGTTGCGGTTGGTGGCGCAGATGATGCGGACATTGACCTTGCGCGGGCGCGGGGCCCCCACCGGCTGGATGGTCGAGGTTTGCAGGAACCGCAGCAGCTTGGTCTGCAGGTTCAGGTCCATTTCGCAGATTTCGTCCAGAAACAGCGTGCCGCCATCGGCGGCGGCGGCGGCCCCGATCTTGTCCTGAATGGCCCCGGTGAAGCTGCCTTTCAGGTGACCGAACACCTCGGATTCCAGCAGGTCATTGGGAATGGCCCCGCAATTGAGCGGCACGAAAGGCTTGTCCGCCCGGTTCGACGCATCATGCACGGCTTGGGCGCAGACCTCTTTCCCGGTGCCGGATTCGCCGGTGATGAACACCGTCGCCATCGACCGGCTGACCGACACGATCCGCTGATAAATGTCCTGCATCGGGGCGGATGTGCCGATGAACCCGGCCAATGCGGGACTTTCGGGCACGGTATGGGCTGGGACCGTGTTCGGGGCATAATCGGCCAATGCATTGTCCACCGCCGACAGAAACCGGGTTTCATCGAAGGGTTTGACCAGAAATTCATAGGCCCCCAGCCGCATCGCTTCGACCGCCTTGTTGATCGAGCCATTGGCGGTGACCACCACGACGCGCGTATCGGGGCGTTCGGCCAGCATGTCGCGCATCAATTCCAACCCATCGCGGTCGGGCAGCATCAGGTCGAGGATCACGACCGGGGGCCGCATCTGGCGAAAGCGCTGTGCGCCTTCGGCCGCGTCCGAGGCGCAATGCACGCGGTGTCCGCCATTGCGCAGAACCGAGGCATAGACCAATTGCAGGCTGGGGGTGTCTTCGATCAGAAGCAGTTCAGGGGTCGTCATCTTGGGTCGTCCAGCGCCTGAAGCTTGGTGCCCAGACGGTTTACCACCGCCTCTACCATGGCAACGGTTTCCCAGCAAAGGTTCGGGATACGCCCTGCGTCGCTATGGTGCGCCGCGGCGTTCAGCGCCACCGCCAGACTGTGCAGCGGGCCCGCCCCGATGGCGCCTGCCAGCGAGATCAGCACATGGGTTTCCGCGCGGATCTGGGCTTGGTCCAGCTTGGGGCAGGCCGCCGACAGCGCGCCCTTGACGCGGGCCAGATCGGCGCAAAGCCGCACCAGCAATTCGCGCGCCGATCCCGGCCCCGCGATGTCCAGCAATTCCGACACCCGGCTGCAATCGATCACCGGCCCGGACAGGTCCAACGCCGGGACGGCGGTCGGATCGCCGGTTGGCGGGACCCGGTCCAGGTGGTCGCGCAAGGCGCGGCCGAACATATGCAGGCTCATGATCGGTTTGGCGATGATCCCGTCCGCGCCCGCCGCATAGATCGCATCGCGGTTGGGTTTCAGCACATAGGCCGTCAGCGCGACCAGCGGCAGGCGGGCATCGGGTTCCGGTCCGGCGCGGACCGCCCGGATCACGTCGATCCCGTTCAGCAGGGGCATTTCGATGTCGATCAGGGCCAGATCGAAGCGTTCGCGTTCGATCCAGTTCAGCGCCTCGACCCCATTGGGGGCGATTTCATATTCGGCGCCCAGCGTTTCCAGCATTTGCGCCGTCAGCAATTGGTTGGTTTCATTGTCTTCGGCGACAAGGATTTTCGCGCCGGTCAGGTCTGGCAAGGTGTCGTCGTCGCCCTCGGCCCGGTGGGGCGGCAACCACGCGTCGCGCGGCAGGATCAGCGTGACTTCGGCCCCGCCATCGCTGCCATTGCTGACCGTCAACCGCCCGCCGATCCGGTCGGCCAGATCCTTGGCGATGTGCAGGCCCAGCCCGCTGCCCGGCTTGGCGGAGTTTTCGGGGCGTCCGGCAAATTCGAAGAGCTGCGCCAGCGCGGCGTCGGAAAAGCCCGGACCGTCATCGCGCACGCGCAGCCGCAGGTCTTCGCCTTCCAGCAGGTCCACGGTCACCGAAACGCCGATCTTGCCGGCATATTTGATGGCATTGCTGATCAGGTTCGACAGGATCCGGTCCAGCGCCATGCGATCCACGAAGATCACCCGCGGCAGGTCCTTGGCGGCATCGACCGTCAGGGCCAGCCCATTGGCCGAGGCGCGCCCGGACCAGCGCATTTCCAGATCGTGCAGGAAGCGGTCGAGATTCAGGTTCGACATGGCCGCAGGCCCCGATCCGGGCAGGTCCGAAAAGGCGGTCAGGGCCTCTTCCAGCAGGCGGGCGAGCACCTCGCTGGAACTGCGCACGCGGTCGATCTGCGCGCGCAGCTTTGGGTCCAGTTGCGTGGCATCAATCAACCGCAAGCCGCCGATCACATCCGACATCGCGGCGCGCACGTCATGGTTGAGCATCGACAAACGCTCATCCAAGGCCCGAGGCGGTCGGCCCCCCGGCCCATCGGGCTTGGTCACGGGGGGAGACTTCTTATTTTGCGTTGCGTTGGTCAGGGCATTATCGCGCAAAGGTTGTGTTGTCGGCGTTGTACCCCAAGATCCCCCGCGGTGAAAACCTGCCTAAAAGGACAGGCCCTTACGACTTGGCGTACCCCAAGGTGGTCACGGCCGCGCGGATTTCGTCCAGAATGGCCGGGTCGTCGATGGTGGCGGGCATCTTGTAGTCCACGCCATCGGCGATCTTGGCCATGATGCCGCGCAGGATCTTGCCCGACCGGGTCTTTGGCAGACGGTCCACCACCACGGCCAGCTTGAAGGCCGCGACCGGGCCGATCTGGTCGCGCACCAGCGTCACGCATTCCTTGACGACCTCGGCATGGTCGCGGGTCGAACCGCCGTTCAGGCACAAAAAGCCCATGGGCAACTGGCCCTTCAAGTCGTCCGCCACGCCGATCACGGCGCATTCGGCGACGTCCGGATGGGCGGCCAGAACTTCTTCCATCGCCCCCGTGGACAGGCGGTGCCCGGCCACGTTGATGACGTCATCGGTGCGCGCCATGATGTAAAGGTAGCCGTCTTCGTCCTTGTAGCCCGCATCGCCGGTTTCGTAATAGCCGGGGAAGGTGGTCAGATAGGATTTGCGGAACCGGTCCTCGGCATTCCACAGCGTCGGCAGGGTTGCGGGTGGCAAGGGCAGTTTGACCGCAATCGCGCCCAGTTCGCCCGCCGCGACGGGATGGCCGCCTTCATCGAGGATCTGCACGTCATAGCCCGGCATCGCGACCGAGGGCGAGCCGATCTTGACCGGCTGCGGTTCGATGCCAAGCGGGTTTGCGGCAATCGCCCAAGCGGTTTCGGTTTGCCACCAATGGTCGATCACGGGGACATTCAGTTTGGCTTGCGCCCATTTGATGGTGTCGGGGTCGGCCCGTTCGCCCGCCAGGAACAAGGATTCCAGGCTGGACAGGTCATAATCGCCAACCAGCTTGCCTTCGGGGTCGTCGCGTTTGATCGCGCGGAAGGCGGTGGGGGCCGTGAACAGGCATTTGACCTTGTGGTCTTGGATCACGCGCCAGAACGTGCCTGCATCGGGGGTGCCGACGGGCTTGCCTTCGAACACGATGGTGGTGTTTCCGTGGACCAGCGGCGCGTAGCAGATATAGCTGTGGCCCACGACCCAGCCCACGTCCGAGGCGGCCCAGAACACCTCGCCGGGGTTCATGTCGTAGATGTTCTTCATCGTCCAGTTCAGCGCCACCAGATGCCCGGCGGTGTGCCGCACAACGCCCTTCGGCGCGCCCGTGGTGCCCGAGGTGTAGAGGATGTAGGCCGGGTGATTGCCTTCAACGGGCACACAGTCTGCAGGCTCCACCCCGTATTGAAAGGCATGCCAATCGTCGTCGCGGCCTTCTTCCAGATGGGCGACTTCCTGTTCGCGCTGGAAGATCACGCAGAAGCTGGGCTTGTGATCGGCCTGGTCAATCGCGGAATCGAGCAGCGGTTTGTAATGCACGACGCGGCCCGGTTCGATCCCGCAGCTGGCCGCGATGATGCATTTGGGCTGCGCATCGTCGATCCGCACCGCCAGTTCATGCGCCGCGAACCCGCCGAAGACGACCGAATGCACCGCGCCCAGACGGGCACAGGCCAGCATCGCTTCCAGCGCTTCGGGGATCATCGGCATGTAGATGATGACGCGGTCGCCCTTTTCGATCCCTTTGGCGCGCAAGGCCCCGGCCAAGCTGGCAACGCGGGTTTGCAACTCGGCATAGGTGATCTTGTGGACAGACTGGGTGACGGGGCTGTCATGGATGATGGCGATCCGGTCGCCATGGCCCGCTTCGACATGGCGGTCCACTGCGTTCCAGCAGCCATTGACCATGCCATCGGAGAACCATTCGTAAAGCGGGGCGTTTTCGTCGAACAGCGCCTTGGACGGCGGGCTGACCCAATCGATGGCCTTGGCTTGGTCCATCCAGAACGCTTCCGGGTCTGCTTTCCAAGCGCTGTAGATTTCGGCATAGCTCATGGGGTCTTCTCCTCCGTCATCCCTGCGCATTGGCCTATCGCCTTGGGTGGGCTTAGGGCAATATGCTGTCAGGGTCGCAGTTTGGCGCTAACAGGAGCT
>CAZIKH010000117.1:0-6905 GCA_964539755.1 uncultured Dinoroseobacter sp.
CAGCCGTTAAGGCAGCGTGTATCACATGATCGCGCCCGAATGCCAAACCCAATTCGGTCGCAGTCAGACAGCCGATGAAATGGCCATCGTCGGGCGGGCGCAGTTTCGATTTGCCCCGCTCGGAACCATCGCTGGCCTGGATCAGAACGCAGGCCCATTCGGTGGCCAGCGCCCCTTTGACCTTTTCATAGCCCGCAATCGCGTCGCCCGCCTTGCGGGCCAGCGCCAGCAACGATGTCACGCGCCCCAGCAGCAGGTCTTCGACCTGATCGGCCAGATCGTCGCCAACGACCACCTGGGTCCGGGCCGACCGACCGAAGGCTTTTTTCTTTTTGGCCTGCTCGATAGCGGACCGATCCGCGCGAACCCAGATACCCCGTCCCGGCAACCGCCCAAGGATATCCGGAATGATCTGCGCATCTGGCCCCACCACGAAGCGCACCAGTTCGGGTTTTGGACGCACCTCTCCCGTTGCGATGCAGCGTCGCTCGGGACCGGTTGCGCGGTCCTTATCCTGTCCGCCAAGCGTCAGGGGCGCACATCAGGGCCTGAGATCAGGCCCTGCCCTCCGTGGTGTCTTCTTCGGTTTCGGCATCGGCTTCGCCATCTGCGGCGGCGTCCGCTTCCAGTTGTTCCGCCGTGACCCAGCCCAGTTGCACCCGCGCGGTCATGATCAACAGCTGCGCTTCTTCCAACGACACATCGAACGGTTCAAGGATACCATCATCCTTCACGCGTTCGCCACCTTCCGTGGTCCAGCCGCCCGCCAGTTCCCAATCGGCACAGGTTGCAAAGTCTTCCAGCGTCTTGACGCCGTCTTTGGCCAAGGCCTCCAGCATTTGGGGGGTCAGGCCGTCGAATTCAACAAGGCTGTCTTCGACACCCATCTCCTTGGCCGCTTCCAGGGCCTTGCGGTTCTGTTCTTCCAGGAAATCGCGGGCGCGGGCCTGCAATTCGTCGACCGTGTCGTCGTCGAAGCCTTCGATGACCAACAATTCGTCCTGTTCGACATAGGCGACTTCTTCCAACGTGGTGAAGCCTTCGGTGACCAGCAACTGGGCGATCACCTCTTCGACGTCGAGCGAGTCCATGAACATCTGTGTCCGCTCGGCGAATTCGGCTTGGCGGCGTTCGGATTCTTCGGCTTCGGTCAGGATGTCGATGTCCAACCCGGTCAGCTGCGATGCCAGACGCACGTTCTGACCCCGCCGCCCGATGGCCAGCGACAGTTGTTCATCCGGCACGACCACTTCGATCCGCTCGGCGTCTTCGTCCAGAACGACCTTTGTCACCTCGGCCGGCTGCAACGCGTTCACAAGGAAGGTCGGCTGATCTTCGTTCCATGGGATGATGTCGATCTTCTCGCCCTGCAATTCGTTGACGACCGCCTGCACGCGGCTGCCGCGCATGCCGACGCAAGCGCCCACAGGATCGATCGAACTGTCATACGAGATCACCGCAATCTTCGCCCGCGACCCGGGATCGCGTGCAACCGCCTTGATCTCGATAATGCCGTCGTAGATTTCCGGCACTTCCATCTTGAACAATTCGGCCATGAATTCCGGCGCGGTGCGCGACAGGAAGATTTGCGGGCCGCGCTGTTCGCGGCGCACGTCCTTGATGTAGCAGCGGATGCGATCATTGGGGCGGTAGCTTTCGCGCCCGATCTTCTCGTTCCGGCGCAGCACGCCTTCGCCCGCGCCCACATCGACGATGACGTTGCCGTATTCTTCGCGCTTGACCAGCCCGTTGATGATGGTGCCGGCCTTGTCTTTGAATTCTTCGTACTGGCGGTCACGCTCGGCTTCGCGGACCTTCTGCAGGATCACCTGCTTGGCCGATTGGGCTGCGATCCGCCCCATTTCCACCGGGGGCACTTCTTCGATGAACTGATCGCCGACCTTCGGGTCGTCGAGATATTGCTTGGCCTGTTCGACGGTGAACTCGGCCTGATAGTTTTCCAACTCGTCTTCTTCAACCACGGTGCGGACACGGGTGAAGGTCGCGCGCCCGGTCTTGCGATCGATGGACACGCGGATGTCCATTTCCGCGCCGTAGCGGGACTTGGCGGCGCGGGCCAAGCTTTCTTCCATCGCCTCGATGACCAGCGATGGGTCGATCATCTTTTCGCGGGCAACGGCTTCGGCGGTTTGCAACAGCTCCAACTGGTTTGCAGAGGTAATCGCCATGGTCAGTCCTCCTCCGAGGCGTCTTCGGTTTCTATATCGTCAAATTTTGTCGGGTCCTCGACCTGCGCAGCTTTCTTCGCACGCAGAATGTCCCGGATCAGATCGTCGGTCAGCACCAGCTTGGCATCACTCAGCCAGTCGAATTTCAGCCCGATGGTGCCTTCGGGCAGGGTCAGCAGCACTTCGTCCTCTTCGATCCCGGCCAGTTCGCCCTTGAAGCGTCGCCGTCCGTCGATCAGTTCAGTTGTTTCGATCTTCGCCTCATAGCCGGACCAGACGTCGAAGTCCTTCAGCCGGGTCAAAGGACGGTCGATGCCCGGGCTGGACACTTCCAAGGTGTATTCGTCTTCGATGGGGTCTTCGACATCCAAGACCGCCGACACATTGGTCGAGATCAGCGCGCAGTCATCCACTTCGATCCCGCCATCGGGTTTGTCCGCCATGATCTGCAAGGTCGCCGTTTTGCCGCCCATCAGCCGCAAGCGCACCAGTTCGTAGCCCAGGTCTTCGATGACCGGGCCGACGATCCCAGCAAGGCGCTGGTCCATTGGGGTCTTGGCGATCAGGTCGCTCATGCGGGGTTTCTTTCGTTCAGGCACAAAAAAACGGGCGCGCGGCCCGTGTTCAATTTCCGGTGGGTGCCGGGTGTGGACCCCAGCACGCCGCTGTTGATCGGCATATACGAAGCAAACGGGGGTTTTGCAAGCTGTCAGTTCAGGTCGGCCAAAAGGCGTTTGTGCTTCTTCATCCCGGCAATGGCATCGCCAAAGGTGGTCACCCCCTGCGCCTTCAGCATGGGCAACATCTTCAGGAACACATCGGTTGTGGCGACCGCATCGCCCAAGGCGGTGTGGCGCACATCATCCGGAATTGTCACCTGCAGACGATCCGCGATGGCATCCAGCGAATGTTCGGCGGTTTGGCCATACAGCATCGCGCTTAGCAGAACGGTGTCCAAGACCGGGTGGTCAAAGCGCGCGCCGATTTCATCCTGCCGCCGATAGAAGAACGCCATGTCGAATGGCGCGTTATGCGCGACAAGCACCGAATCCTGACAAAAGTCGTGAAAGGCTTTGCCCGCTTCGGCCATGCGCGGGGCCCCTTGCACCATGTCATCGGTGATGTGGTGAATGTTTGTCGCCGCTTGGGGAATACGGCGTTCGGGATCGACCAATGTGTCGAACACTTCGCCCGCAACGCGCTTCCCGTTTACGACCCGAATGGCGGCGATCTGGCACACCTCGTCCCCTCGGTCCGGCATCAGACCTGTGGTTTCCGTATCGAACACGACGAAGGTCAGGCGGTCCAACGGGGTTTGCATCATGTCGCTGGACGCGCGGGCATGCAGAAGGTCGAAGTCGTAGATGGCTTCGCGTGGGATGGTGGTGGCGTCCGGGCCCGCAACATCCCCGAGAGCGGCAGGTCGGATGGTCAGCACATAGCCCGGCGCGGTTTCCGATCCCGGCACCGCTTCCAACAGGCGCATTCCCAGCGCCAACCGCCCCGAGGCATCCGGCAGATCGACGCGCAAGTCAGCGCAGGTCGCGGCCGCGCCACAGCCGCACAGCCGATCATAGGCTTCGCGCAGCAGCACCGGGTCCACAAGATCCGTCAGTGCCCGGTCCAGCCTTAGGGCCCCCGCCGGGAACAAGGCCCGCGCGCGCCCATTGTAGAACGCCACCTGATGGGCCGCGTTGCACAAGACCACCCCGGTCGGCAGATCCTTTAGGATGGTTTCAAGCGAGGCCTTTTCCGCCGACACGCGCGCGGTTTCCCGCCCGACGACTTCGGCGACGGCGTTCTTCATTTCGGACAGGTTGGACGCAACTGCCGCCGCAGCCGGGGCCAGATCGCCCAGATACCGGGCCCGACTGTGATCGAGGTCTGCATCAAGGTCGGCATGGGCCCGGGCCCGCATGTCATGCGCCAGATGTTCCACGGCTTGGGCGACGTTTTCGTCAAACAGCATCCAGACCCATGTGACCAATCCAAGGATGACGAATCCCGCAATCGCCCCACTGATGACAAAGGCAGACAAGACCTCAGCGGGCGGCGCGTCCAGTCGCTGATAGCCGACGATCAACGCGCCAAAGACCGCCGCAATCCCGCCCAGCGCCACCAAGGCAAAGAACAGGAAGACCCGCAAACGCAAGCTCAACCGATGCACCATGTCGTCCCCTCCACTGAACGTTCGGTGCCCTGATCCGAAGCCTCCCTATGCTTCGGGACACAGCGCCGACAGCAACGGATCGGTGGGGGGCAAGTCCCGCCAATTCGCCGTTGCCGCATCAAGATCTGTTTCATCAATCAGGTCCGCGCGCCTTGATCCTGCGCAATCGACCAAGACCGGAACACGCGCGGGCTGCTGCCAGCGTCCGAACAAATACACATTCGCGATCCGTTGATCTGGCACGGCGTCATTGGTCATCACGGCACCCGGTTCCACGGCAGCAAAGCGATCCACGAATGGCCGCCAATAGGTCCAAGGCCGGAAGAACACGCGGCTTTCATTCTGTGAAATCACGACGAACCCGTCGGGAAGCGTGCCGACGGTGCGCGCATGCCAAGTGTATTCGCTGTAGATCGCAAAGCCGATCATCGCAGCCCCGGCGGCCAGTGGCAGCAAGAAACGCGGCAAGCGCCCGCCGATGGTGCGGTTTACCAGAAGGAAGCTGCCAGCGGCGGCAAGCCCGACGATGAAGGTTGTGATCAGCTCGATAAACATGGTCAGCCCAATCCCCCGCGACCGGACCCGACCGCGGATTGCATGGTGCGCACAACCACGAAGGCATCGCGCAGATGCGAGCGTTCAAAGTCACTAAGGGTCGACGGCGACATGAAATTGTCGGGCTGTTTTCCGGCCCGAATCTGCCGCGCCTGATGTTTCAGACGGGTCTCGGCGATCAGGTCATAGGCATCCAGCAGGTCATGCCCCCCGCTGGCCGAAATGGCCCCCTGCGCTTCGGCCGCTTCCAGCCGTGCGCGGGTGTTCACCGCTGTCAGTTTCGATTGCAGGGCATAGACCCGCCCCAGATCCACGATCGGGACGACCCCGTTGTGTTTCAGATCCAGTGTATTCTTGTGTTCGCCCGACTTGATCGTCGCAAACCCGCGCAGCAACCCAAGCGGCGGATGGTGCTTCAACGAATTCGACACCATATGCGCCACGAAAATACTGTTGGCCGCGGCCTTGTTCAGCGTTTCAGTTTGCAGCGTGTCAAAAAGGTCCGTGTCCCCCCCGATGGGGCGCAGATCGAACATGACGCTGGCCAGCATCTGCGCGGTCGGATCGGGTTTGGCGATCCAGCCGTCGAAATACTGCTTCCAAACCCGCAACGGCTGACGCCAGCGATCCGCCGTCGCCATCATGTCCCCGGGGCAATAGACGTATCCCGCATGATCCAGCCCATCGCAGACAAACTGCGCCAGCGCTTTGAAATAGCCGTCCATGTCAGGGGTGAAGTCGTCGTGCAGGATCAGGCAATTGTCCTGATCGCTGACACCGGTTTGTTCCTGCCGTCCTTGGCTGCCGCAAGCCAGCCAAAGATAGGGCACCGGGGGCGGGCCCAGCACATCTTCGGCAAGTCGTAGCAGGCGCCGCGTGGCGGCATCGGCCACATCGGTGATCAAGCGGGTGACAACCTCGTGCGGGTTGCCGGCCCCGACCAGTTGCGCCAGCAGCTTGGGCAGACGCGCGGTGCCTTCCGCGATCCCCGCCGCATCCTTCGCCCCGACAATCTGATAGATGATCTGCGCGGTCGAGGTGGCCTGAAACCGCGTCAGATCGGTTTGCGTGATAATCCCGACCAAACGCTTGCCTTCGGCAATCGGCAGGTGCCCGATGCGCCGTTCCAGCATTGCGTGCAGCACATCCGATCCCAAGGCGCTGGGGGGCAGGGTCAGGGGGTTGGCGGTCATCACCTCGGTGATGGGGCGCGACGGGGACAGGCCTTCCGCCAAGGCCTTGTTCGTCAGGTCACGCGTCGTGACAATGCCCGTCAGAACACCATCCGCTTCAACCGCCACGCAAGAAACATGGCGATCCCGCATCAGCCCTGCGACCTCGGCGATGCTGGCCGATGGGCCAACGGTGATGGGGTTCGGGGTCATCAAATCCGCGATGCGGGCTGTGGCAAGATCGCTTTGGCGCGGGCTGGCGCTGCGCGTGCGGTCAAAGAACTGCGCCACGGTTGGGTGGGTGTCGATCAGGCGATGGTATTCCGCCGAAGGCAGAACATACAGCAAGGCATCCTCGGACGCCTCGGCCCCGGTGACCGCCAGCCCATCGCGCGACAGGCCACGCTCGCCAAAACTGTTATGGGGTCCCAGATGCGACAGGGCATTGCCATGTTCGTCATAGATGTCGATCTGACCGCTTGCGACCAGATACAGACCTTCCAGCGCCTGTCCGATCGCATAGACCGGTTCGCCCGCCTGAACGCGCCGGGGGTGAATGCGCCCGGCCAGTTCGGTCAGTTCCGATTTTGGCAAGGTGTCGTAGGGATGGCTATGCGCTAGAAAAGCGGCGATGCCGGCCGGGGTGTCTGCCATGAAAGCCTCACGTGAAAACGCGCCCCGGCACACAACCGGGACGCGTCTGTTTTAGGCAAAGGACGGGCGCAATGCTGCGAGACATATGCGCCCGACCGGGTCTTAGTGATCGACCGCAGCGCCTGCGCCCTTGGGCACGCGGATGCTTTCGACCAGATCTTGGAT
>CAZIKH010000118.1:0-6883 GCA_964539755.1 uncultured Dinoroseobacter sp.
TACGCACTTTCCAGGCGCGCGCCTTCGACCACTCGGCCACCTGTCCACGGGCGGGTATAGTCAAAGCACCAAGGGGGGGCAAGGCACCAGATCAGGTTTCGAGGTGCAGGTTGACGCGGCGGTTTTGACGGCCTTTTTTCTCGATCTTGCCGATCCGCACTGGGCCGATCTCGCCCGTCCGGGCCACATGGGTTCCCCCGCAGGGTTGCAGGTCCACTTGGTCCGTCCCCTGCCCGATCCGCACCAGACGCACGCGCCCCTGCCCCATGGGCGGCTTGACCGACATGGTCTTGATCAGCCCCGGATTCGCGGCCAATTCTTCATCGGTCATCCAGTCTTCGGTCACGGGCAGATCCTTTTGGATCAGATCGTTCAGGACGGTTTCGAGCGCGTCCTTGTCCTCGGGCGCGTCGGGCATGTCGAAATCGAGGCGACCCTTTTCTGCACCGATAGACCCGCCCGTCACCGGCAAGGGCAGCACGACCGACAGAAGATGCAGCGCGGTGTGGACGCGCATATGACGGTGGCGCAGGTCCCAATCAAGGGTCATCGACACCGCCGCGCCGACCTCCAGCCCTTGCACGGGGGCGTCGGGGATCAGGACAAGACCGTTTTCATGCTTGCGCGTGTCAACGATGGCGACCGTGCCGCCGTCCCATTGCAAGACCCCTTTGTCGCCCGGCTGTCCGCCGCCTGTCGGATAGAAGACCGACGCCGCCGGGATCAGCCCGCCGTCCTCGGTTCGTCCGACAATCCGGGTTTCGGCCCGTCGCAAATAGGCGTCACGATAAAGGGGCGTGGTCATGGGGTGTCGGCCTGCGGTTTGGCGGTCAGGGCTTCGGGGTTGCGCAGCCAGACATCGCGCTGCGCGAAGGGAATCTCGATCCCTTCTTCGACAAACCGCGCCGCGATGGCGTGGTTCAACTCGGACTTTACCGACAGCATGAAATTGACATCGCGCAGGATCGCGCGAATTTCGAAATCAAGGCTGTCCGCCCCGAACCCTTGGAACACCACCGCAGGCGGCGGCTTGAGGATCACCAAAGGATGGGCTTCGGCGATTTCGCGCAGGATGCGTTCGACCCGCTTGGTGTCAGTGCCATAGGCCACGCCAACAGGGACGATTACGCGCCCTGTCAGGTTGCCCCGGGTCCAGTTCGTGACCATGCCCGAAATCAGGTCCGCGTTCGGCACGATGACATCGGTTCGGTCAAAGGTTTCGATCCGGGTGGCCCGGACCGAGATATCGCGCACATAGCCCATGGTGCCGTTCACCTCGATCCAGTCGCCTTCGGCAACGGGGCGCTCGATCAGCAGGATGATGCCCGCCACGAAATTCGACACGATCGTTTGCAGACCAAAGCCGATCCCGATCGACAAGGCCCCGGCGACCAGCGCGATGTTGCTCAGGTCGATCCCGGCGGCGGTGATCGCCACCAGGGCCGCCAGGAACACCCCGACATAGCCCAACCCCGAGATGACCGCGACCTGACCGCCGGGGTCGATCTTGGTCTTGGGCAAAACGGTCGTGCGCAAGGCCCCCTGCAACAACCGCGTGGCAGCATAAAGGCCCGCAAAAACCACCGCGAAGGTCAGGAAGTTCGAGGGCGAGATTTGCACGCCGCCGATGGACACCCCGGACAGGAACCGCGTCCAAAGCTCGGTCAGGTCCGACACGCGGGCGCCCCAGATCAAGGCCAGGATCGGCAATGCGCCAAACAGGAAAATCACATCGACCAAGACAGGCCAAAGCGCGGTTTGCACGGCCTCGGGCGACACGTTGCGGATCGCGCCGTAGACCTGTCGGGTCAAGCGGTTCAGGATCAGCAGGAACGCAAACACCCCAAGGCTGGCCAGCATCGGGAACAAGAAAAAGCTGGCCAAGGCGCTGTAGCCTACCGCCGCCGCCAACGGGGCCAACACGGCGATGGCGACACAGGCCTGCCCGATCATACGCTCGAGCCGCAGCCGGAAGCCGCCTTCGGTCAGGCCGGGCACGGGGGCGGTTGGGCTGCCGCCTTCTTCAGGGTCAGGACGCGCGGCATCGTCGGTTTCGCTGTCAGCCTCGGTTGCGCCGCCTTGGAACGAGGCCGCGTGCCGCAGCAGCATGAAGCCGATGCGCAGCAGCATCAGCGCCCCGGTGACAACCAAGGCCCCTTCCATCACCGCAACCGCACCGGGCGCATAGCGTTCGAAATCGGCCAACGCTTCGACCACCAGTTCCAGCGCCAGCACCAAACCGATGATCCCCGAATAGAACCGCCCTTCGCGCAATTGCGTTTCAGACAGGTCCAGATAGGGGCTGTGGGATGAGAAAAGCTGCCCGCCGACCCAACGCGCAATCAGGATCGTCAGCGCGAACCCGGGCACAAGGTCCAGAACGAAGCTGCCCCGCACGCCCAACAGGCCCGTTGCCGTCAACGCCGCCGTCAGGGCCAGAACCCCCAGGAAGGGCACGGCGATTTCCCCAAGCGACGCAAGGAACGTTGCAATGGGCTGGCCCCGCCCATCCTGACGCGCCAGCCAATCGGTCAACAGCTTGACCCAACGCCGTCCGCGCACCACCAGCACCAAGGCCAATGCCAGAAACAGCAGGGTTTCCAGCCAATCGTTGTCGTTCACGCGGCTGGCGCGGACCTGCCACAGATCGGCGGTTTCGGTCAGGATGCTGCGCCCGCTGCCTTCCAAGGCCAGCAAGGCTTCGCCCCATGCCAAGGGCGACAAGGGGGTCGGACCGCGTTCCAGCAATTCTTCGGTCTGGCGGTCGCGGATGATCACGTCGATCTCGCGGATCAGCCCGTCGGCGCGGCGAAACGCTTCTTGGGCCCGAATGACCGGGGCCCGGGCCGCGTTCAGCTGCGCGACCAATTCCGCCCGCCGTTCGGCCAGTTGATCGGTTTGCGGCGCAACGCTGTCGGCAACGGGCGGCGCGGGGTCTTCGGGGGCGGGTTCGGCACCTTCTGCGGGTGGCGGCTCTGTCGTCTCAGGCGGCGCTGCGGCGGCTTCGGGTTCGGCCTCGGTGCCTGAGGCTTCGGGACCCAGAACCTCCAATTGCGATTGCAGCGACGCAATCCGGGCGGCGTTCTGGGTTTCGGCTTCGGCGAACAAGGTGCGGAACGCGACCAACTGGGCGCGCAGATCCTCCAAGGCCGGGGTCGAAGCGCGCGCCGCCGCCACCACGCTTTCCGCCCGTTCGGCCAGCCGGGACCACGCGTCATAGTCGATGTCATCGCTTTGCGCCGCCGCCGGGGAGAGGCCCATCAACAGGGCAAGGATCACGCCAACCAAGGGCCGCAGAAGCAGCGTCTGGAACGTTGAAACAACCATGATCAGCTTTCAAAAACCGACGGCACGGGTGCAGGCGCCCCGTCCAGCCAAGCCGGGATCGGCAAGCCCTTCTCCCGCAGGAAGTCTGGATTGTAGAGCTTGGATTGATAGCGCGTCCCGTAGTCACACAGGATCGTCACAATCGTATGGCCGGGCCCCATATGCCGTGCCATGCGCACAGCGCCCGCGATATTGATCGCCGACGACCCGCCAAGGCACAAACCTTCTTCGGCCAACAAATCAAAGACCATCGGCAGGGCTTCGTCGTCCGACACCTGGCAGGTGAAGTCGGGCTGGAACCCTTCCAAGTTGGCGGTGATGCGCCCCTGCCCGATCCCCTCGGAAATCGAGCCGCCTTCGGCCTTCAATTCCCCATGCGTGTAGAAGTTATAAAGCGCCGATCCCATCGGATCGACCAAGCCGACCTTGACCCCTTTGGGCTGCAAGGCCGCGCCCACCCCCGCAACCGTGCCACCCGACCCGACCGCACAGATAAAGCCGTCCACCTTACCATCGGTCTGGGTCCAGATTTCGGGTCCGGTGGTTTCGATATGGGCCTGCCGGTTTGCGACGTTGTCGAACTGGTTGGCCCAGATCGCGCCATTCGGTTCGGTCTTGGCAAGTTCGGCTGCCAAGCGCCCGGAATAGCGCACATAATTGTTCGGGTTCTTGTAAGGGGCTGCGGGCACCTGCACCAGATTGGCCCCCGCCAGACGCAGCATGTCCTTTTTTTCCTGGCTTTGGGTTTCCGGGATCACGATCACGGTCTTGAAGCCCATCGAGGCCCCAACCAACGCCAAGCCGATCCCGGTATTGCCCGCCGTGCCTTCGACAATGGTCCCGCCGGGCCGCAGATCGCCCCGCGCCACGGCGTCCTTGATCATGTAAAGCGCCGCGCGGTCTTTCACCGATTGGCCGGGGTTCAAGAATTCCGCCTTGCCAAGGATCTCGCAGCCCGTCGCCTCGGACACGGCGTTCAGCCGAATGAGGGGGGTGTTGCCAATCGCCTCGGCGAGGTTCTTGTGAATGGTCATTGTCTGTCCTTCGCGTTCCTTGCCTCAGGTGTAGGCAAGCCGCGAAAGGATCACAAGGGAGGCCCCGCGCGCAGTCGATCCCGATGCCGTGACAGCCAATAGAGGCTCATCAGCAAGGGCGTGGCGCGGATTTGTCCAGAATCGGCCATGTTCAGCGCGGTTTCCAGATCGAAGATATGGGACCTTATGTCTTCGGCTTCCGAGGCCAAGCCCCCCACCCCGATCGCATCATCCGGCAGGTCACAAATCCCGATATAGGACACAAGGTATTCGGTCACCGCCCCCGGCGACGGGTATTGCCGCGCGATTTCCACCAAGTCGGTCACGGTCAGGCGGGCTTCTTCTTCGGCTTCCCGCCGCGCGGTTTGTGCGTAATCCTCGCCCGCATCGACGCGGCCCGCGACGGGTTCCAGCAGCCACGGTGCAGGATCGCCCCGCAAGAAGGGCGCCACGCGAAACTGTTCGATCAGCAAGACCCGGTCGCGCGCCGGATCATAGGGCAAGACCGTCACGGCATCCGCCATTTCAAACACCGCCCGATGCACGGGCGCGCTGAGGTTGCCGTCAAAGCGCGGAAACCGCAGCGTTGCTTCTTGCAGGTTAAAGAACCCGGTGTAAGGCGTTGTTTTTTCGATGACCTCTATCTGATCGGAACGCGAATCCCCCTTGCTGGCTCTGGCATTCAATCGCGCCTGCGCGCGGGTCAGCATCGGTCCATAAAGCGCGCTGACCCGCTCTACCGACATATGCCCGAACTGGGCCATCACTTCGGTCGCGGCCATCCGGACCACCGCCCCCCAGCGATCCTGCCAATCTGCCAGCGACCAAGGCGCGCCCGGCTGCCAAAGGCCGGGTTCAGGCAAAAACACCTGCGCGTGCCGCACCGCCCCGTCAGCTGTGACCTGCACCGTCACGGTCGCGTAGGAAAACCCGCCCTCATAGAAGGCCAGTCGCGCGAGGTCCTGCGCGTCCAGCCCATCGACCAGCAGGCCTTCGGCCTCGGCATTCGCATCGGGCAGCGCCATCGGAAACGCCTCGCCCTGCGCCCAAACCACGCGATAGCCCGGCAAACGCGCGGGCACGGCGGACCCAACCGGATGCCCCAGAACGGTCGCAAGCAGATCAAGATCGCGCAAGGTGCCGTAGAAAAACAGCGCCGTCACTTCCAGATACGCCCTGCGATATTGACCAAACTCGCGCCCAAGGTCGCCCCCAGCACAAGCACGCCGATCACAGGCGCGACCGCCAGAAACTGGGCGTAGAACCACATCAGGTTTGCCGTATCCAACACCGCCTCGCCCGGCCCGTCATAGCGCAACCGCATCGACCGTTCGATCATGTCCCAGAACGCCACCCCGAAGATCACCGTCACGGTCATCATGACCACCGTTGCGATGCCTTGGGTGACCGCGACCGCCCAGCGTTGGCCTGCCTTGGCGCCCATCAGGCTCCAACCCAGCCAGACACCGACGACCGCCGAGAAGGGCAACAGATACCCCGGGACCACCTCCTCTGGCAGGGTCGGGATGCCGACATAGGCCGCCCCGCCCCCCGTTGCCCCGAACACGATCGCCCCGAACAAGCGGCCCGCGGTGGGCATCTGGTTGCGGGTGCGGACCGACATCAGGCGGGCTTTGTGATCGTGATCTGGGTCACGTCGCAATTGCCGTAGTGGAAGGTGGATGCGCAGGAGGTCAGATAGAAGTTCCACATCCGGCGGAACCGATCATCGAAGCCCATCGCTTCGACCTCGGACCAGCGGTCATTGAAGGTCTCGTGCCAACGCCGCAGGGTCTGGCTGTAGCTTTCGCCAAACTCGATCGAGCCTTTGACTTCCAGCCCGGCCTTGCGGACCTCGCGTCGCAGCACGGTCGGCCCCGGCAGCATGCCGCCCGGGAAGATGTATTTCTGAATGAAGTCCACGCCTTTGCGGTAGCGTTCGAACACTGCATCCTGCACGGTGATGATCTGCAAGGTCGCATGGCGTCCGGGGCGCAGCCGGTCGCGCACGGTGTTGAAATAGGCGGGCCAGTATTTTTCCCCCACCGCTTCGAACATCTCGATGGATGCGATGCCGTCATACAGGCCGCGTTCATCGCGGTAGTCCTGCATCTTGAATTCGACCATATCGGAAAGTCCAGCTTTCTCAATACGTTCCACGGCATAGTTAAACTGTTCCTGACTGATCGTCAGACCGGTCACTTTCAGGCCGCGTTCCTTGGCAGCGTATTCCGCAAAGCCGCCCCAACCGCAGCCGATTTCCAGCACATGATCGCCCGGCTGCACGCCCATCTGATCGACCATGCTGGCGTATTTGGCGGTTTGGCCCGCTTCCAGGCTTTCCTGCCCGGTCTCGAAAATCGCGCTGGAATAGGTCATCGTGTCATCCAGCCACAGCCGATAGAAATCATTGCCCAGATCGTAGTGGTGGCTGATGTTCTTGCGGGCTTGCTTCTTGGTGTTGGATTGCAGCCAGAAGCGCAGCTTTTCGAAGGCCCGCACCAGCCCCGCCCCCGGATAGC
>CAZIKH010000119.1:0-6860 GCA_964539755.1 uncultured Dinoroseobacter sp.
TCGACCGCCGCGCAGATATCGCTGACGATCTCTTCCATCAGCGCGGCATCTTCGGCCTCGGCCATCACGCGGATCAGGGGTTCGGTCCCGGATTTGCGGATCAAAAGCCGCCCATGCCCGTTCAGCTTCTCTTCGCCATGGGCGATGGCGGCTTTGACCTTGTCGTTCTTCAAAGGCAGCGCCCCGGCGCCAAAGCGCACATTGCGCAGAAGTTGCGGCAGGGGGTCGAAGACCTGCGCCAATTGGCTGGCCGGTTTGCCGCTGCGCACCATTTCAGCCAGGAATTGCAGCCCGGCGATCAGCCCGTCGCCCGTGGTTGCGTAATCCGTCATCACGATATGGCCGGACTGTTCCCCGCCCAGGTTCCAGCCCCCCGCGCGCATCGCTTCGACGACATAGCGGTCGCCCACGGGCGTGCGTTTCAGCGTCAGACCGCGCGCGGCAAGGTGGCGTTCCAAGCCAAGGTTCGACATGACCGTCGACACCAGCGTGCCCCCTTTCAACCGCTCGTCCCGCGCCCAGCTTTCGGCAAACAGCGCCATGATCTGGTCGCCATCGGCGATCTTGCCGGTCTCGTCGATCAGGATCACCCGGTCGGCATCCCCGTCCAGACAAATGCCCAGATCCGCGCCATGCGCTTGGACCAGATCCGAGGCGGATTGCGGGTTGGTGGAACCGCAGCCCAGATTGATGTTCTTGCCATTCGGGGTCACGCCCAGCGGGATCACCTCGGCCCCAAGTTCCGCCAGCACCATGGGCGCGGTCTTGTAGGCGGCGCCATGGGCGCAATCGATGACCACTTTCAGCGGGTCCAGTGCCAGATCGGGGGGCACGGTGGATTTCGCCCGTTCGACATAGCGCCCGATGCCGTCATTGATGCGGCGGGCGCGTCCGATATTCTGCGGTTGGGCCAATTGGATTTCGCCATCGAGGATCGCCTCGATCTCCAATTCGGCTTCGTCGCTCAGCTTGTATCCATCAGGACCGAAAAACTTGATGCCGTTGTCTTCATGCCCGTTGTGGCTGGCCGAGATCATCACCCCCAGATCGGCCCGCATCGACCGTGTGATCAGCCCCACCGCCGGGGTCGGCACCGGCCCAAGCAACTGCACATTCATCCCGGTCGAGGTGAACCCGGCCACCAAGGCGTTTTCGAACATATAGCCCGACAGGCGGGTGTCCTTGCCGATCACGACCTGATGGTTGTGGTCCCCGTCGCGGCGAAAATAGCGCCCGGCGGCAGCGGCCAGGCGCTGCACGAATTCCGCCGTCATCGGATGGGTGTTGGCACGGCCACGCACGCCGTCTGTGCCGAAATACTTGCGCGTCATGTCGTTCCCCCTGTCAGCGCGCGCCACAGCGCCAGCGCCTGCGCGGTTTCTTCTACATCATGAACGCGCAAGACCTGAACCCCTTGCGTGACCGCCATCAAGCCCAAAGCGATGGATCCCGGCGCCCTGTCGGCGGGATTCGGCGCAGCGCCCAGCGTGCCGATGAACCCTTTGCGCGACACCCCCAGCAGCAGGGGGCAGCCAAGCGCGTGAAACAGACCAATGCCCCGCAACAGGGCAAGGTTATGCGCCTGTGTCTTGCCAAAGCCGATGCCCGGGTCCAGCAGGATCTGATCCGCAGGCACCCCGGCGGCCAGCGCCGTGTCGCGCGCGGCGGCCAGTCCGTCGAACACGTCCAGCAACACATCGTCATAGCGCGGGTTCTGCTGCATCGTCTCGGGCGTGCCTTGCGCGTGCATCAGACAGACGGGCGAGGCGGTCTGGCCCAGATACCCGGCCATGGCAGGGTCGAAGGACAGGCCCGACACATCGTTGACCATGGCCGCCCCGGCATCGCGCGCGGCGGCGGCGACCGCGGCCTTGCGGGTGTCGATGCTGATCGGGTGGGGCAGGCTGTCCTTCAGGGCGGCAATGATCGGCACCGTGCGCGCGATTTCCTCGGCCACGGGCACCTCGGTCGCGCCGGGGCGGGTGGATTCCCCGCCGATGTCCAGAAGATCGGCCCGCCCCATGGCGCGGGCGCGCGCCAAGGCGGCATCGGGGGCCAGATAGGCCCCACCATCCGAGAAACTGTCCGGCGTGACATTCAGAATGCCCATGATGCGCGGCTGGTCGAACCCAAGCCCGGCGATGGCCGGGCGGGGCGCGGTCAGACGCGCGACCACGTCGTCGGGCAGGTCCGTGGCGGCAAGGATCGTGGGCGGGGCGGTGCGCGACAGCACCTCGACCTGCGCAAACCAGGCCCAGCCGCCCGCCAAGCGTTGTGCCCCCGGCGTGGCCGGATCGCAGATCAGGGGACGCGGATAGATCATGACGCGGTCAGGTCTTGCAGCGCGGTTGCGTTCAGATGCTCTGCCAGCCACCGGGCCAAGGCCCGGGCATCGGTCACGTCTTCGGGTGCGGTGCCGACCGCGTCCAGCACCAGCTTCGATGGCGCGCAGACGGTCATCTGACCTTGGCGCGCGGCCCAGTCGATTTCGGTGCGGCTGGACACGACAAGACAGCGCGGATCGCGCCCGCCCAGCACCCACGCCGCCTGATCCAGTCCCAAGAGCGCGATGCGCCGTTTGGCCAGCGGATGGGCGGCCTGTGGCAGGGGCATGTCGGGCGCGGGCAGGGCAAACAGCACCGCAGGCACCGGGTCCTGCGCCAGCCGATCCAAGGCGGCCCCAAGGCCCGACCCAAGGTCCGGCGGCACCAGCACAAGCTGCACCGGGGCGGTGTCCAGTCCTGTCGGCGCGGCCTGACCCGATTGGCGCACGATTTCGACCCCCAAGGCAAACGGGCCGCGGTCCAGCTTCTCGATCCGCACGAAGATGCGCGCCGCCCGCGGGTCGCGCAAAACCAGCGCGGCGATCCGTTCGGCCAGCGTTTCCAGCAGGTCCAGCCGTTCATCGGCCAGCGCCAGATCAATGGCATCGGTCAAGGCATCATAGGACACGACCTGATCCACATCGTCCCCCAAGGCCCCGGCCAAGGTCTGGACCTCGACCACAAGGTTGAACCGCAATCGCTGCGGCACGCCGCGTTCGGCTTGGAACGCGCCGATCTCGACCGACCGGACATGGTCGCGCAGGGAAATCCGGTCCAGCGGGCTGTCGGTCATGGGCGTGGCGGCGGCGCGGGCTTCGGGCAAGGCAAAGGCCAGCGCAGGATCTTCGGTCATAGGGGCAGGGTCCTTCGCAACATCTGGCGCCTGACTGCCACGAAAAAGGGCAGGCCCGAAAGCCCGCCCTCGTCGTTTCAGGGTTGGTCAGCGACGGTTCGCTGTCGCAGCCCTAGCGCGATGCCGTGCGCCCGGGATAATGCGGGCGGTAGAACACATGCACGCCGATCTGGCCGATGCGCTGATACTGGCTGGCCCAATGCGGGTTCACGGCGGTGGTGTGATAATGGGTGACGTCCTGCGGCAGCAGGCGCGGGGCCCCGTTCATCACCGCGCGGGCGATCTTGCCATTGGTTTCCCAAGCGCCGGGTTCTTCGACCACCTCGGGCTTGCCATCGCAGGTATAGGTGAACTGGCAGGCATATTTTCGGCCCGTGCCCTGATTGACGACGCCGCAGATCGTGTCGGGATAGCGGGTCGAGGCCTTGCGGTTCAAGATCACCTCGGCCACGGCGGCCTGACCTTCCAGCGTTTCGCCGCGCGCCTCGAAATACAGCGCTTCGGTCAGGCATTGCCATTCCGCATCGCCACTGGCGGGGGGCTGGCTGTTCAACCAGGCGACCGTATACTGCGGGGTCACGGAGGGCACGCCGCGCGGGGCGGCAAGGCTGGGCAGATGCCCGCGTGGCAACGCCCCAAGACGGGTGCGTTCCTGACCCAGAAGCGAGCCGATCTGTGCGTCAAGCGACGCAAACGGGTTCGTGGACGAGCTGGCAGTCACGTCGGCTTCGGCAAGCGTGGCAGCACTTACCGACAAACTGAAGCCCACGATGGCAGCAATCGTGTGCAGAAGTCTCACAATGTATCCTCGGTTCTATTTCACCGAAGCTGACATCCCCCAATGCAGCTTGACTAAGACGTCTAAAGACGCAATGCGGCACCCGCTAGACGAGATCACGGCCATTCCGCCCAATTGTGACAAAGGCGTCACAAGCCGTCAGTCCGCCTCGGCGCGCCCTCCCAGCGCCAAGACCCGGCCTAAAATATTGAAACGACGTGGTTTTTCGTTTGTCGCCGTATCGGTCAGCGCCAGATGGGCCGCTGCCAGCCGCGCGATGGGCACCCGGAAGGGCGAACAGCTGACATAGGTGAAGCCCGCTTTCCGGCAGAAATCAATCGAATCGGGGTCGCCGCCATGTTCCCCGCAAATGGACAATGTGATCTTGGGATGGGTATTGCGTCCGCGCTCGGCCGCGATGTTCAGCAACTCGCCCACGCCATCGGCATCCAGCGTGTGGAACGGGTCTTCGGGAAACACCCCTTGATTGACATAGGCCCCCATGAAGCGGCCCGCATCGTCACGCGACAACCCATAGCTCATCTGGGTCAGGTCATTGGTGCCAAAGGACAGGAAATCGACCAGTTCCGCGATCTCGCCCGCCTTCAGGGCGGCGCGCGGCGTTTCGACCATGACCCCCAAGCGATAGGTGAAATCGGTCTTGTCTTCGGCCCGAACGGCGGCGGCAACCGCGTCGATCCGGCCCCGCACCAGTTCCACCTCGCGCTTGGCGGACACCAGCGGGATCATGATTTCCGGCGTGACCGTCGCACCGCGCCGCGCGGCCAGAACGGTGGCTTCGAAAATCGCGCGGGCCTGCATTTCGTAGATTTCGGGCATGACGATGCCCAGCCGCACCCCGCGCATCCCCAGCATCGGGTTGAATTCCTGCAACTCGTCGATCCGATGGGTGACGGTGGACAGGGGCAGGTCCAGCGCATCGGCCAATTCGATCATGCCATCGCGGGTATGGGGCAGGAATTCGTGCAGGGGCGGGTCGAACAGCCGGATGCAGACAGGCTGGCCGCGCATGATCTCGAACAGTTGCAGGAAGTCTTCGCGCTGCATCGGCAACAGACGGTCGAGGGCATAGGACCGGCCCTCGGCGCTGTCGGCGAAGATCATCTCGCGCATCACCGTCAGGCGGCCTTCCTCGAAGAACATATGTTCGGTGCGGCACAGGCCGATCCCCCTTGCCTCGAACCGCCGCGCGGTTTCGGCATCGGTGGGCGTGTCGGCATTGGCGCGCACCCGGATGTCCCCGGCTTGGTCGGCCCAACTCATCAAGGTGCGGAACGCGCCGTCCAAGGCCGGTTCGACCAAATCCACGGCCCCCTCCAGCACGGTGCCCGCCGATCCGTCCAGCGTGACCTCGGTGCCTTCGGGCAGCACACGGCCATCGCGCAGCATCAGCGTCTTCTTGCGCCCGTCGATCTGCACGCCCTCCGCGCCGACAACACAGGGCACCCCCAACCCGCGCGCAATCACCGCCGCATGGCTGGACATGCCGCCCCGTTCGGTCAGCACGCCATGGGCCGCATGCATCCCCCGGATATCTTCGGGCGAGGTTTCGCGCCGCACCAGAATGCTGGCTTCCCCGCGCGCGGCCGCTTCCTGCGCGGCGGTCGCGGAAAACACCAGCCGCCCCGTCGCCGCCCCGGGCGAGGCCGCGATCCCCTGCGCCAGAACCGTGCGGTCGGCTTTCGGGTCCACCTGCCGGTGCAGCAGCTCGGACAGCGCGCGCGGTTCGATCCGCAACAGCGCGTCTTGATGGCTGATGATGCCCTGTTCGGCCAGCGACACCGCGATGCGCACCGCCGCGCGGTTGCTGCGCGGCACCCGCACCGCGTCCAGCACCCACAGCTTGCCTTGATCGAGGGTGAATTCGATCTGCATTTCTTCGCGCAAGGCCTGCCGCAAGGTCGCCCCCATCGCGTGCAGTTCGTCAAAGACCGCCGGGGCGGCATCCTGCAAGGACGGGCCGCGCGTGTCGCGCGTCAGATACCACGCCCCATCATCGTCCAAGGCTTCGCGCCCTTGGCTTTGGCTGAGATAGCGTCCGGTGATCTTCGCATGGCCCGCATCGCTGGACACGAACTGGATCACGCCCGACCCGCAATCCGCCCCGCCCAGACCGGGGATCATCTGTTGCACCACAAGGCCCAGCCCGGCGCTGTCAGGGGCCCCGCGCGCTTGGCGCAGCAACCGCGCGCTGGTCCCGTCCCACGCCCGGGCCATCGACCGCAGCACTTGGGTCAATTGCTGCGCGGGGTCTTGGGGGAATTCTTCCTCCATCTCCTCGGCATAGCGGGCCAGCGCGTTCGACAGATCGGCGCTGGTCGGATCATCCGGCATGGGGAAATCATCCGGGTCCAGCCGCGCCACATCGACGGCATAGGCATGGATAAAGCGCATATACAGCCGCCGCGCCGCCGAAGGGCCGATCTTGTCGGACAGGCGCACCAATTGGGCGTCGTTCATGCCGATGTCCAGCACCGCGCCGGGTCCGCCCCATTCGCTCATTTCCGGGCTGGGGCGCACCGACAGCAAGGGCATCTTGCCGAACAGCGCCAAGATCGCCGTGCTTTCGACCGCTTGGCCGCTGGCGATCTTGCGCACGGCCTGAAACGACAGCGCCACGGTGGGCGGCACCGGCAGGTTCAGGCGGATCAGGCGTTGCAGGCATTTCGCCCGGACGCCATGGCTGGCGTCGGACATGGCGACGGTTGGGGTGATCTCGATGAAATCGACGCCGTTCTGCACTGCGGCACTCCTTGGGGCTGAGCGCAGCATAGGCATGCACGTTGACCGGGCAAGGGCGAGTTTGTCGCGCGGGGTGTGGGGGCCGGCAGGGGGCGGGGTGAACCCCGCCCTACGCCTCGACCTTGGTCAGATCGGCCACTTG
>CAZIKH010000120.1:0-6856 GCA_964539755.1 uncultured Dinoroseobacter sp.
GCCAGTTTCGCCGGATCGCCATAGCGTTCCAGATCGGCCACCTTCAAACGCCCGATCCCGTGTTCGGCGCTGACCGATCCGCCCAGACTGTGCGCCAGATCATGCAGCGTGCGTTTGACGGTCGGGCGCAGGTCTTCGTAATCGGCGCGGGTCTTGCCCGGATCGGGGAAGATGTTGAAATGCAGATTGCCATCCCCGACATGGCCAAAGCAGTTGATCCGGAACGGGCCCAGCGCGGCAATCGCGTCGGTGCCTTGCGCGATGAAGGTCGGGATTTCCGACAGGGGCACCGAGATGTCGTGCGACGACACCGATCCGATCCGGCGATTGGCCTCGGGGATGGTTTCGCGCACCGCCCAGAATTGATCCGCCTCGCGATCCGATTGCGCGATCAGCCCATCGGTGACCAGACCACGCTCCAACCCTGCTTCGAACAAGCGCAGCAGCGTGTCGGTCGGATCGAAGCCTTGCGGACCGCCCAGATCGACCAGCACGGTCCAGTCGGGCGGGTCGGGCCAAGGCTGGCGCGTGTCGGGCATGGTCTGGCGCAAGAAGTCGAACCCTTGGCGGTGCATCAGTTCAAAGGCGGACACGGTGCCGCCGGCCAGATCGCCCGCCAGCGCCAGAAGGTCCAGCGCGGCTTTCGGGTCCGGCACGGCCAACAGCGCCACACCGCGCGCCGCCGGGCGCGGGAACAGCCGCAGCGCCGCCGCCGTGATGATCCCCAAACTGCCTTCCGCGCCGATCAGCAGATGGCGCAGATCGTATCCGGTGTTGTTCTTGCGCAGCCGGGTCAGGGTGTTCAGAACCTCGCCCGTGGGCAGGACCGCTTCGATCCCAAGGCACAGGTCCCGCGCATTGCCGTAGCGCAGCACATTGACCCCGCCTGCATTGGTCGCAAGCACGCCGCCGATCCGCGCCGACCCTTCCGAGGCCAGCGACAAGGGAAACAGGCGGTCCACTTCTTTTGCGGCGGCCTGCACATCGGCCAGGATCACGCCGGCCTCGGCCACCAGCACGTTTTCCGCCGCATGCACCGACCGGATCTGCCGCATCCGTTCAAGGCTTAGGATGATCGGGCGGGGCAGGTTCTGGGCGATCTGCCCCCCGACAAGGCCCGTGCCGCCCGCATAAGGCACCACGGCAACGGCTTGGTCTTGCGCGGCGCGCAGCACGCGCGCCACCTCGTCCGTCGAGGCGGGCGCGATCAACAGCCCGTCCGTGCCCTGATAGCGCCCGCGCGGTTCTTCCAGATAGGCCGGGGACAAGGTCGGGAAGGCCTGTGGCGGCAAGGCCAAGGACGCGGCGAAGGCATCATCTGCGGGGCGATAACGTGTCATGGCGCAGGGGTGCCCCAACATGGGGCCGGGCGCAAGTCAGTCCGCATCCCGCAGATAGCCGGGACGCAGGACGCGCACGGTCGGCAGGTCCGGCAGGCTGCGCAAGGACACTTCGGTAAAGGCGTCCCCGGTGCGGTCGATGACGAATTCATCCGCCATGCCTTCCAGAAACCGGGTCAGGCCCAGATCGTTGAACCAATGCATCGGGATGACGACCGAGGCGCGGGTGCGTTTCAGCACGCCGATCATCGCCTCCAGATCCAGCGTATAGCCCCCATCGACCGGGGCCATCACCACATCCATGCGGCCAAGGGCGGCGAACTGGGCTTCGGTCGGGATGTGGTGCAGATGTCCCAGATGGGCAATGCACAAGCCGGCCACTTCGAACACGAAGATCGAATTGCCAAGCGGGCGGGACACCTCGCCAAAGCGCGACCGGATATCGGTGGGCACGTTGCGCACCCGCGTTTCGCCGATTTCGACATAATGATCGGCGGGTCCGCCCGTTTCGGACCAGCCGCGCAGGACATGGGGAATGCGCGGGTCGGGATTGTTGGTGTAATGGGTGCCGTGGGCGTTGTTCATCGTCACGACCGTGGGCACATGGTCGGTGGTTCCCAGAAACCCGGTGTAATCGGTGGCGATGGTGGTGCCGTCGGGCACTTCGATCAGGAAGGTCGCGTGCGCGACGTAGTTCAGGCGCACGGTGAAGTCTTCCAAGGGCGCGCGGAAACTGGCGCGGTGAACGTATTCCAGCCCCGGCGCTTGGGCCAGCGCGATGCAATGGGACGGGCGGCGTTCCTGGGCTGTGGCCGCACCGGCCGATACGATCATCAAAAGGGCGAGGGTCAGTCGGATCATGGCGGGCTCCCTGCTGGGGTGGGGCCAGCGAATGGTAGCACGTTTGCGCCTTTGGGCGAGGGTCAGACGTAGTTCTGATCCAAGGGGGCCCGCCCCCGGCGATCATGGCGCAGCGCGGCGTAAAGGACATGGTTGCGCCAGCGTCCGGCGATTTGCAGATAGCTTTGCGCGACGCCTTCGTATTTGAAGCCCGCCTTTTCCAGCACCCCGCGCGACGCGGCGTTTTCCGGCAGGCAGGCCGCTTCGATCCGCGAAAGGTCCAGTTTGGCAAAGGCATAATGGGTCAGCGCGGCGATGGCTTCGGTCATATAGCCATGCCGGGCAAAGGGTTCGCCGATCCAATAGCCCAAAGTGCCCGACTGCGCGGGACCGCGCCGCAGATTGTCCAGCGTGATCGCCCCCAACAGCGCATTGTCGCCCCGACGGATCAGAAAGAACGGATAGGCGGTTCCGGTGCGGATCGACCGCCCGGCCCAATAGACCCGGTTGGTGAAGCTTTTGCGCGTCAGGTGGTCTTGGGCCCAGGTCGGTTCCCAAGGGGTCAGGAAGTCAGCCGAGGTTTCGCGCAGCGCGACCCATGGACGGAAATCCGCATGAACCGGGGGGCGCAGCGTCATGCGCTCGGTCTCGATCCGGACGGTCCGCTTTTGGCCAAACATCAGGCTGCCAGACGCTCCTGCAATCGGGCGAGGTCGGGGGCTTGTTCGGCCGGGCCATAGAGCGCCAGCGCGGCCCCCGATTGCAGCATGTCCTGCGCAAAGCCACGCACATCCGCAAGGCTGGCGGCGTCGATCCGGGCAACGGTTTCCGACAGATCGGGCACGCGGTTCCAGATGCCCACCATGCGGGCAAGGCGTTCCGCACGGCTGGAGGGCGATTCCAACCCCATGACCAAACCTGCCTTCAACTGGGCGCGGGCCCGGTCGATTTCGGCCTCGGTCAGGGTGTCGGCGGCCCGGCGCAATTCCTGCGCGGTCAGGTCCGCCAAATCCGCGATCTGCGCCGCCGAGGTGCCCGCATAGACCGTCATCAGGCCGGTTTCGGCATAGGCGCTGGCCTGCGCGAAGATGGAATAGCACAAGCCGCGTTTTTCGCGCAGTTCCTGAAACAGCCGCGACGACATTCCGCCGCCCAAGGCCGTGGCCAGGATTTGCGCCACATAGACATCGTCGGCCAGATAGCCCGGCGACGGCATCGCCAAGGCAAAATGCACCTGTTCCAGCGGCTTGATTTCGCGCCGTTCGCCGCCGGTAAAGACCGCCTGATGCGCCGGGGTTTCCGCCCTTGGGGCGAGATGGCCGAACAAGGCTTCGGCGCGGCGCACGATGTCGTCGTGATCAACGGCGCCCGCGGCGGACAGGATCAATTGCCCGGGGCCATAATGCTGCGCCACGAACCCGGCCAGATCGGCCCGGTTGAAGCTGCGCACCCGTTCGGCAGGCCCCAGAATGGTGCGGCCCAAGGGCTGATCCCCGTAGCATTTTTCCTGCAACCAATCGAAGATCACATCGTCGGGCGTATCCAGTGCCTGCCCGATTTCCTGCAAGATGACACCGCGTTCCACCTCGATTTCGGTTTCATCGAAGATCGGGTTCAGCAGGATGTCGGCGATCACATCCATCGCCAAGGGCACATCGTCTTTCAGAACGCGGGCGTAATAGGCCGTGACCTCGCGCGAGGTATAGGCGTTGATATAGCCGCCCACGTCTTCGATTTCTTCGGCGATCTGGGCGGCGTTGCGGGTCTGGGTGCCCTTGAACGCCATGTGTTCGAGGAAATGGGCGATCCCGTTCTGCGCGGCGGTTTCGTGGCGACCGCCCGCCAGCACCCAGACGCCGATCGCGGCCGATCCCAGCGCGGGCATGGTTTCGGTGACGATGCGAAACCCATTGGGCAAAGTGTCGATACGGGGTGTCACGCGGCGCGGCTTTCTCGGATCAGGGTTTCGAGGGCGTGCAGGTCATTGGGAACCTCGGTCACGCGTTCGGGGCGCTCATAAAGGGTTTCCATATGGGGGGGAAGGGGCGGATGCACGCCGGTGGCGGCCTGCACGGCGGCGGGGAATTTCGCGGGATGCGCGGTGGCCAGCGTGACCATGGGCACGGTCGGGTCCGCCGCTTCGCGCGCCACCTTCACCCCGATGGCGCTGTGCGGACACAGCAATTCGCCCGTTTCGGACAGGCTGCGCGTGATTTCGGCGCTGGTTTCTTCTTCGCTGGCGCGCCCCGAGCTGTAGGTTTCGCGCAAGGCTTGCAGCGCACCTTGGCTGACGCGGAAGCCGCCTTGGGTTTTCAGTTCGTCCATCAGCTGCGCGACGGCGGCCCCGTCCCGGTCATAGGCGTCAAAGAGCGCCCGTTCGAAATTCGACGAGACCTGAATGTCCATCGAAGGGCTGATCGAAGGGTGGACCTGACTGGTGCGGTAGTCGCCCGTGGTCAGGCAGCGGTGCAGGATGTCGTTTTGGTTGGTGGCCACGACCAGCTTGTCGATGGGCAGGCCCATGCGCTTGGCGATCTGGCCCGCGAAGATGTCGCCGAAATTTCCGGTGGGCACCGTGAAGCTGACCGCGCGGTCCGGCGCGCCCAAGGTGGTGGCCGCCGAGAAGTAGTAAACCACCTGCGCCAGCACCCGCGCCCAGTTGATCGAGTTGACGCCGGCAAGGGCAACCTCGTCCCGGAAGGCGAAGTCGTTGAACATGTCTTTCAGGCGGGCCTGACAATCGTCGAAATGGCCGTGCAGCGCCAAGGCCCGCACATTGGCTTCGGTCGGCGTGGTCATCTGGCGACGCTGGACTTCGGACACGCGGCCATGCGGGTAGAGGATGAACACGTCCACGGCATCGAGGCCGCGAAACGCCTCGATCGCGGCGGACCCGGTATCGCCCGAGGTTGCCCCGACAATGGTGATGCGGCTGCCGCGCCGGGTCAGTTCGCGTTGGAACAGCCGCCCGATGATCTGCATGGCGAAGTCTTTGAAGGCCAGGGTCGGTCCATGGAACAATTCCAGCAGGAACTGGTTCGGTCCAAGCTGTTTCAGGGGCGCGCGCGCGGGATGGGCAAAGCCTGCATAGGCGGCGGCGATGTCTTCGGCGAATTCGGCGTCGGTGAAGCTGTCGCCCAGAAAGGGGCGCATGACCCGAAAGGCGATGTCTTCATAGGGCAAGCCCGCCATGGCGCGGATATCGGCTGGCGACAGGTGGGGCACCTCGGCGGGGACATAGAGGCCCCCGTCCCGGGCCAGCCCGGTCAGCATCGCTTCGTGGAAGGGCAAAGCCGGGGCCGCGCCACGGGTCGAGACATAGTGCATCGTTCAAACTTTCAGATCGGGCGACGGCGCTGCCGCCAGAGGAAATAGCCGGTCATCAGCACCCAGATAGCCGCAAGACCAAACCAGGTGACAACATATTCGAGGTGATTATTGGGAATTCCAGCCGAGGTCACGGGCAAGGGCGTCATCGGGCTGTCAATTTCCGTCGAACTGCGCAGAACGACCAGAATTTCCTCGGTCTTGAGATGCGCCGCCATGGCGGGCAGATCGCGTGCGAACCAGATATTGGCGTCCAGATCCGGGTCCGGGGTGAAGCTGTCGACCTCGTCCGGCCAAAGCAGATTGCCTTCGACGACGGCTTGAACCGGGGGGCGGGCGGCGGCCTTTTCGGCCTGCGGGATAAAGCCCCGGTCCACAAGGATGCGCCGATTGTCGTCGGTCTGGAAGGCCGAGATAATGCGGTAGCCCGGCCCGATGCCCTGAATGCTGGTCAGCACGTCGATCTCGCGATCCGTGAAGCGGCCGGACACGCGCACGGGCAGGTATTCGTCGGCGGTTTCGGTCGCGGTGGCGGGCAGATCGATCGGGGCGGCGGCGATCCGCGCGTCGATCTGCGCCAGCACCCCTTCTTTCCACGTCAGGCGCTGCAACTGCCAATAGCCGAGGCTGACAAGGATGGCGGTGCCGACAATCCCGAAGATCAGGGGCCAGACGAAACGCATGCGGGGTCTCCGACGTGAAAGGGCGCAGACCGTGCCCGCGCCCTTGTAGGTTTTCATTTAGGTCGCGCGGGCCGCGCGCGAACCTTAGCTGCCCCAGATATAGATCGAGGCGAACAGGAACAGCCACACCACGTCAACGAAGTGCCAGTACCAAGCGGCGGCTTCGAAGCCGATATGCTTGTCGGCGGTGAAATGGCCTGCCCGCACCCGCAGGTAGCAGATGAACAGGAAGATGGTGCCGATGATCACATGCGCGCCGTGAAAGCCGGTCGCCATGAAGAAGTTCGCACCATAGATGTTGCCGGCAAAGCCAAAGCCCGCGTGGACGTATTCGTACCCTTGGAAGAAGGTGAACACGATGCCCAGCCCGACGGCCAGCAGCAGGCCATTGGCCATGTCCTTGCGGTTTTCCTCATGAACCAGCGCGTGGTGCGCCCAAGTCGCGGCGGCCCCCGAACACAGCAGGATCAGTGTGTTGATCAGCGGCAGGTGCCAAGGATCGAAGGTTTCGATCCCAACCGGCGGCCAGACACCATCAACGGCGGGCGAGTCCGGACCCATCGGGTAAAGCGCGTGCTTGAAGAAGGACCAGAACCATGCCGCGAAGAACATCACTTCGGACATGATGAAGAAGATGAACCCATAGCGCAGGCCGATCCGCACCAC
>CAZIKH010000121.1:0-6730 GCA_964539755.1 uncultured Dinoroseobacter sp.
AGTACATCCCTTGCTTGACGCCCCAAACCCACAGTTGCGAGAATTTCATTCTGAGGGTTAACGCCGCCCGTTAAGGTTAACGCCGCCCGTTAAGGTTAACGCCGCCCGTTAAGGTTAACTGAAAGGATCTGAGCGCCAGTCCTGGCTGCTGGCCTGACAGCAGTTTTTTCCTTTTTACGACAAGGTCTTGAAAGCCCATTCCGGATTCCGGATTCCGGATGCCGGCAGGGTCAGCTTCGCAGGGCTGGAAGGCCGATCCCTGTGGCCTCGAACCCGCCATCGGACGCGATCAACTGTCCTGTCACATAGCTGGCCTTGTCCGAGCAAAGAAACACGATCACATGGCCGATCTCGTCCTCGCTGCCATAGCGGTTCAGTGGGATCGCATCATGGTAGGCATCAATGATTTCTTGGGAATGAACGGCCATGGCCAGTTTCGTGCGCACGGGACCCGGCGCGACCACATTCGCGCGAATCCCATATTCCCCCAGTTCCACCGCCTGTTGCAGGGTCAACTGAATCACCGCCGCTTTCGAGGTGCCATAGGCGACGCGCAAGGTTGATGCCCGCAAGCCCGAGATGCTGGCGATGTTCACAATCGCCCCTTTCGAGGCCTTCAAGGCGGGCAGGCAGGCTTGTGTCGTCAGGAAAACACCGTCGAGGTTCGTTTCCATCACCCGCCGCCAGCGTTCGAATGTCGTCTGTTCGATCGGTCCGAAATCGGCGACGCCCGCATTGTTGACCAAGGCGTCGACGCGTCCGAATCCGTCCATCACCGTCGCGATCATTTCTGCCACTGCCTCGGGGTCGGACACATCGCAGATCACCGGCAACACATCGTCCAGCTTATCGGCCTCGGCCAACAGGGCCTCGGCGTCCCGGTCAATCATGGCCACCCTGCGGCCTTCTTCAAGAAACAGCTTTGTTGTCGCCAGCCCGATTCCGCGTGCAGCCCCAGTGACGATGGCAGTTTTGGTCATGTCGTCCTCCCGATTTGGCCCAGTGATGGACGGGAATGACCCGCAAAGGAAGTGTTTGTGCTAGGCTTGCGCCAGAAAGAAAGGAAACGCGATGCAACTTGGTGCGTTCTCGATCAGCCTTGGGGTAAAGGACCTAGAGGTCAGCCGCGTGTTCTATGAAACACTCGGGTTTTCCGTCTTCGCGGGACACCCCGATCACGGGTATCTGATTCTGAAGAATGGCGATCATCTGATCGGCCTCTTTCAAGGCATGTTCGACGGCAACATGCTGACCTTCAATCCAAAATGGACGCAGGATGCCGCCCCGACCCCCGGCGACGACGTGCGCGACATCTACAAGGCCGTACACGCGGCGGGTTTCGAAACGATGCAGGAAACGGGACTGGACGAAGCGACCGGTCCTGCAAGCTTTGTTGTCATGGACCCTGATGGAAACCCGGTGTTGATCGATCAGCATGTTCCATGAAAAAGGCCCGGCAACGGGTGCCGGGCCTGTCCGTTTGGGGATGTATGACCCTTAATGGGGCAAGAGCACACGGTCGATGACGTGGATGATCCCGTTCGAGGCCATGATATTCGGGGTGGTCACGGCGGTATTCCCGTTCAGGTGCACCGCGCCGGAACGGCCGTCCGACAGGATGGAATCCCCTTGCACCGTGATCAGGCGACCCCGACGTCCCAAAAGAAGCGAGGCGTCGAACTGTCCGGGCAGCACATGATAGGTCAGGATGTTGGTCAGGGCTGGAATGTCGTTCAGAAGGCCTTCGACCGTTCCGGCGGGCAACCGTGCGAAAGCCGCATCGGTGGGCGCGAAGACGGTGAAGGGGCCGCGGCTTTTCAAGGTGTCGACCAAGCCCGCAGCGGATACGGCGGCGACCAAGGTGGTGAAGGTGCCCGCTTCCGAGGCGATGTCGACGATGTCTTTGCCACCCATGGCAAAGGCGGGGGCGCTGAGGCCCGTCGCAGCGGCTGCGGCGGAGGTCATCAGGAAATTACGGCGGTCCATTGGGGTGTCCTTCCGTTTGGGGAATGGTTTCGAGCGCATGAAATAAAGGTGGCGCGCCCTAGGTCGGGCGCGCCTGAGAAGCCGATCTTAGTTTTCCGGCGGCAGGATCACGGCATCGATGACGTGGATCACACCATTGGTGGCTTCGATGTCGGCGCTGACGACATTTGCCCCGTTCACGGTCACACCGTTCATGGTGCCAATGGTCACTTCGGCGCCATTCACCGTGGCGGCGGTCATGCCATCGGACAGGTCACCGCTCATCACTTTGCCCGGGACGACGTGGTAGGTCAGGATCGCCGTCAGGGCGGGAATGTCCTGCAACAAGGCTTCGACCGTGCCTTCGGGCAGGGCCGCGAAGGCCTCATCGGTGGGTGCGAAGACGGTGAACGGGCCTTCGCCTTTCAGCGTGTCGACAAGGCCCGCGGCGGTGACGGCCGCGACCAGGGTTTCAAAGGTGCCCGCATCTACGGCGGTGTCGACGATATCCTTGGCGTGGCCGCCGGCAAAAGCCGCGCCCCCAAAGGACAGGCTGGCCGCTGCGGTCATTGCGACAAAAGTTCTACGAAGCATGTGGATGTCCTCCTGCTTATGCTTTGAGCCCCGCCGCATTGGCGAGGATGCCCGGAGAACGGACGAAATGATGTTTCGGATTTACATCAAATTTCTGTTGAGCTGCTTGAAGCGGAACCTGCACTCGCTAAGCCCCGCTGTTTTGGTCTGTCGCATCACATCCTAGTGACGGCTTGTGAAGATCCGGTGCTGCATTCGTCCGTCGGCAACCGCAAAAAGGGCCTCGTGCTGAAGCGGGACGGGGCATAGGGTTGGACCCATCACCGATCGAGGGTCACGCAGATGATGGAATGGACAGAATATGTTGTGACCGGGCTGATCTACGCCTTCGTCTTGGCGATCGGGATTGTTGTCGCGGTGGTGCTGGTGATGTTGGTGGTGGATCGGGTGCAAACCCGGGACGCCATTCGCCGAAACTATCCGGTGATCGGGCGCTTTCGGCATCTGTTCACGACCTTGGGCGAGTTCTTCCGACAGTACTTCTTTGCGATGGACCGGGAAGAATTGCCGTTCAACCGCGCACAGCGGCATTGGGTGGATCACGCCGCGAAGGGCGAAAGCAATACGGTCGCATTTGGGTCGACCCGCGATCTGCGGGTGCCGGGAACACCGATCTTCGTGAATGCGGCTTTCCCGCCATTGGATGATCAGGCCAACCCCGCCCCGCCCATGATGATCGGTCCGGACACGCGCCATCCGTTTATCGCCCAGTCCATCTTCAACCTGTCCGGCATGAGTTACGGTGCGATCTCGGCCCCGGCTGTCTTGGCCTTGTCCAAGGGGGCAAAGGCGGCCGGGATCTGGATGAATACCGGGGAAGGGGGGCTGAGCGATTGGCATTTGAAAGGGGGCGCGGACATCGTCTTTCAAATCGGCACGGCCAAATATGGGGTGCGCGATGACCAAGGGCGGCTGGATGACGCCAAGCTGGCTGCTATCGCCGCGCATGAACAGGTGCGCATGTTCGAAATCAAGCTGAGCCAAGGTGCCAAGCCCGGCAAGGGCGGGATTCTGCCGGGGGCGAAAGTGACGCCAGAAATCGCGCGTGTGCGCGGGTTGCAGGTCGGGCAGACATCCTATTCCCCGAACCGACATATCGAAGTCGACAATTGGGCGGATCTTCTGGACCTGATCGACCATGTGCGCCGCGTCACCGGAAAACCGGTGGGCATAAAGCTGTGCGTCGGCACGTTGGAGCCGATTGCCGAATTCTTCGAACTGATCCGCGCGCGGGGGGATCACGCGGCACCGGATTTCATCACGCTGGATGGCGGCGAGGGCGGAACCGGCGCGTCCCCCATGCCCTTGATGGATCTGGTGGGTATGTCGATCCGCGAAGCCTTGCCCAAAGTGGCCGATCTGCGGGCACAGTATCTGCTGGAGGATCGGATCAAGCTGATCGCAGCTGGCAAGTTGGTGAACCCGGGGGATGTTGCTTGGGCCTTGGCGGCAGGGGCCGATTTCGTGACTTCGGCGCGAGGTTTCATGTTCGCCTTGGGGTGCATCCAAGCGTTGAAGTGCAACAAGAACACCTGCCCGACCGGGATCACGACCCACAACGCGCGCTTGCAGCAAGGCTTGGTGGTCGAAGAAAAGTATCTGCGGGTCAAGAATTACGCCGAAGCCATCATCCACGAAGTCGAGACGATTGCCCATTCGGTCGGTGTGGCGGAACCGCGCCAACTGACCCGCGCCCATGTGCGGATCGTGCAGCCCGATGGCACCAGCGCCCCGATGAGCGCCATCTATCCGGGCCGGTCGGACATGTTTCAGTCCCCCGCGATGACGTGACAGAGACGTGAAAGCGGTTACAGGCGCACGTCCCTATATAGTCGGTCAACAGTTAGAGGAGACCGCCCATGCCCCGCCGCCTGACATCCGACGATGTAACGCCAAAGCATCTGTATCTGAATCGCCGCCAGATCATGGCTGGGTTCACGGCCTTGGCCGCTGGGGGGATCGGTGGCATGTCCGTCGCGCGCACACCGGATCAGGCGCCGGGCATCGATATGGCGGGCGGCGAAACCCCCAACACGTGGGAAGAGATCACCACCTACAATAACTTCTACGAATTCGGCACGGGCAAAGGCGATCCCGCGCAGAACGCGCATCGACTGACCACATCGCCATGGTCGATCGAGATCGGCGGCCTTGTCGACAAGCCGGGCACCTACAGCCTTGAAGATATCGTCGCGGGCAAGACGATCGAGGACCGTATCTACCGCCTGCGCTGCGTCGAGGCATGGTCGATGGTCGTGCCGTGGCAAGGGTTCGAACTGCGGCAGCTGCTGGAACAGGTCGGCGTGCAATCGGATGCGCGGTATGTAGCGTTTGAAACGCTGGTGCGCCCGGAAGAGATGATCGGCCAGCAGCGTGCCACTGTCCCATGGCCCTATCGCGAAGGGTTGCGTCTGGATGAAGCGATGCATCCGCTGACGCTGATGGCGACCGGGCTTTATGGCGAACCCATGCCAAACCAGAACGGGGCCCCGATCCGCTTGGTCGTGCCATGGAAATACGGGTTCAAGTCGATCAAGAGCATTGTGAAGATCACACTGACCGCCGACCAGCCGGAAAACTCGTGGAACCAGATCCTGCCAAACGAGTATGGGTTCTATTCAAATGTGAACCCGAACGTGGACCATCCCCGTTGGAGCCAAGCTTCGGAACGCCGCATCGGGGATGGCTTGTTTGCCCGGCGCCGCGACACCCTGATGTTCAATGGATATGAAGACGAGGTTGCCAGCCTCTATGAAGGTATGGATCTGGCCGAGTTCTATTGATGACGGTCCGCAGCACGATAAACGGCGCACTGCGCAAGGTCCCGGCATGGCCGCTGTATCTGCTTGGGACGCTTCCACCGGTTTGGTTGTTCTATCAGGCGGTGACGGGGGCGCTGGGCGTCGATCCGGTCAAGGCCATGGAACACCAGATGGGGCTTTGGGGCTTGCAGCTGTTGATCGCGTCGCTGATCATCACGCCACTGCGCAAACATGTCGGGCTAAACCTGCTGAAATATCGTCGGGCGCTCGGTCTGCTGGCCTTCTTCTATATACTGGGACACTTCCTGATCTGGCTGGGCCTCGACATCCAGTTCCGCTGGGGTGAGATCTGGGGCGACATCGTCAAGCGACCGGCGATCACCATCGGCATGGTCGCATTGGTGTTGATGGTGCCCTTGGCGCTGACTTCGTGGAATGGTGCGATCCGGCGTATGGGGGCGGCGGCTTGGCAGAAGCTGCACAAGCTTAGCTATCTGGCGGTCCTTGCGGGTGGCTTGCATTACGTCATGGTCGTGAAGACCTGGCAGACTGAACCGCTGGTCTATCTGGCAGGAATCGTCGGCCTGCTGTTGCTGCGGATCAAGTTACAGAATTGGCGTGCAGCCCACACGTAAGCAGATGCCCCTGAAAGCCGCCCAATTCATGGGCAGACTCGAGTCGCCTGAAGGGATCAGGCGACTCGATTCCGTTCCAAGGGGCGCGAGTCACCGGGGGAGGCCACCGATTCAGCGCGTCTGGATGGGAATCTGGGTGCTTGACCCAAGGTCAGCTGACGTAAATCGGGTGCGGCGCGGCGGACGAGTCTGTGGATAACGCCGCGAACACTGCCGCTTCGTCGGGTTTCGACAGGAAAATCGGGCGGCTTGCCAAGGAAAATCAGCGGCTCTTGTGGCGGAACCCCTTAAAAACACCAGATTTTGCAGGGAAAAATGCTGCGGCGCAAAAAATGTCATCTTTCTGCAAAAAAGCTCTTGCGGCCCCCAGCCAGTATCCGTAAACACCGCTTCACCGAAGGGGCGGCGACGCTCCAACGGGGCACCGGAAGGGTCGCAAGACACGGAAGGGAAGCAAATTACCGGAGATGATGACGCTGGGATGCGCCAAAGAAAATTGGCGACTTCCTGCTGTTTTTGTCTCCACGCTCTTTGAAATTGATAGAACACTGAAGAGATATGAGGGCGGTTTGGTTCATTTCGATGGATCTACCTCTCATATCGACCTCACTAGGCTTCGGCCGATGATGTGAGGGTCAGCTTCACTGTTTGGACGGCTTTCGGTTTCTTATGAAACTGAAGCACAACAAACAGATGACTGATTGGTTTGAACAACCAATCGATGTGCAGAGGTTCGAACGTCAAGGATAAGCTGGCAACAGCTTTTCAACTTGA
>CAZIKH010000122.1:0-6659 GCA_964539755.1 uncultured Dinoroseobacter sp.
CCCAGCCCGCGCAGGTAAATGCCGATCCCTGTCTCCAGCAGATCTTCGGGCGGAAAGGGCGCTTTGGACCCCGGCGCGCCGCGCGCGAACAGCTCGACCACGCCATGGCTCATGGCCCAGATATGGGCGGAAAACATCGCGGGCGGCGGGCGGCGGTCGGGCGGCAATTGTTCCGACAAGGCCTTGGCCGCGCGTTCCAACACCGCCGAGGATTTCGCCGCCGCCGCCGCCAGATCGGGATTGGCGTTGTTCGAGATGCCGGATTCAAACATTGCCATGTAATGCCCCGGATGCTTGCGCGCGAAGGCCAGATAGGCGCGCCCGGTCGCTTCGAACGCGGCCAGGGGCGACGGTCCGCCGCTGTCAAAGGCATAGGCCATCAGGTCGGCAAAGATATGGTGCCCCTGCAAGGCGGCTTCGGCGATCAATTCCTCGCGCCCCGAAAAATGCCGATAGACCGCGGCGGGTGTCACCCCGGCGTTTTTCGCCGCTTCCGACAGGGTAAAGCCCGTGGGGCCCTTTTCCTCGATCAGGCGCAGGGCGGCTTCGACAAGGGCTTGCCGCAGATTGCCGTGATGATAGCCGCGTTTTGCCATGCTACCCGTCGGTTTGCGCCATGCGCGGGGTGGGCCACAGCGACGGGTCGCCACAGATCAGGGGATCGGGCGCGCCCACCACGGCGGGGTTTTTCTGCGTATAGTCAAGCCCTTGCAGAACGGTGCGAATGGCCGACAACCGCGCCCGGCGCTTGTCGTCGCTGTGCAGCACGGTCCAAGGGGCATGGGCGGTGTGCGTGCGCGCCAGGGTTTCGCCGATCGCCTCGGAATAGGCGTCCCAACGCTTCAGGCCTTCGACATCAATCCAGCTGATTTTCCATTGCTTTAGCGGGTCTTCTTCGCGTGCCAGCAGGCGCGAGACCTGTTCCGGGCGGCTGACGGTCAGCCAGATCTTCACCAGATGGATGCCATCATCGACCAACATCTGTTCAAAATCCGGGGCTTGGTCGAAGAACTTCGCGCGCTGTTCGGGCGTGCAGAAGTCAAACACATGTTCGACCACCCCGCGATTGTACCACGACCGGTCGAAGAACACGATTTCCCCTGCGGCCGGCAAGTGCTGGATATAGCGCTGAAAATACCATTCGCGGGCTTCGCGGTCGGTGGGCTTGGCCAAGGCGACCACCTTGGCGACACGCGGGTTAAGGTTTTCCCGGAACCGTTTGATTGTGCCGCCTTTTCCGGCGGCGTCCCGGCCTTCGAACACAACGCAGACCCGCGCGCCGCTGTCCTTGACCCAAGCTTGCAGTTTCACCAGTTCGATCTGCAAATTCGCCAGATCCCGGTCATAGACCTTGCGGTCCAGCTTGGTGTCATAGGGGTAATTGTCCGACCGCATTTCGCCTTTTTCAGCCGTTTTCAAGGCTTTGCGCAGCTCGGGCGGGGCGTGCTCGGTCAGGAATGTGCGCACGGCACCGTCGAATGGCAGGGTCATGGGCCGGTCTCCGAAAGGTCGTTCTGCACGCACCTAACGCGATTAGCGCGCGGCGCGCAATCCGGCCCGCGTCGCGGCGCGGTCGATGGCGGCGACGGTTTCACGGGGGCGCGCATGGTGCGGCATGTGGCCAACCCCGGTCAGAACCACCAGATTGGCGCCCGGCACGGTGCGCGACAGCGGTTCGGAATGGATCGCCAGCGGCACGATCGTGTCCTGATCGCCATGCAGGATTTCGACAGGCAGGCGCAGGTCGCCATAGCGTTTCGCCATCTCGGTGACATGGGGCTTCAGCCCGTTCACCTGCCGGGCATTGGCGCGCAGCACCGCGCTGCGCAGCGTCAGATCGACCCCGACATACGCGACATAGCCATCGGGCACCGGGTCGGGTTCGAAAATGCTTTCAACCGCTTGAACGGCAAGGCGGCGCGGGGCCAGATTGGCCACCAGCGGCACCACCGTGGCCCCGCCCAGCCCGCTGCTGGCGATGCTGTACCACGGGCCCAAACCGCCCGGCCAGGGGTTCACCGCGCCGCCCAGCGACACCACGGCGGCGGCCATATCCGGGATTTCCAGCGCCCAGGCCATTGCGACCGAGGCGCCGAAGGAATGTCCGACCAAGACAGCCCGGTCCACACCCAGTTGCCGCGCGGCGGCGGCCATGTGCCGGGCTTGTTCGGCGGGCGACTCGCCCCGCCGATGCAAGGCTTCGGAATAGCCCAGCCCGGGCCGGTCGAAGCTGAGCACGCGGTAGCGATCCGCCAAGCGCGGTGCCAGATCGAAGGTAAAATCGCGCAGATTGCCCGAGGCACCGTGGATCAGGATCACGGCGGGGGCGTCTTTCGGCCCGCTGTCCTGCACATGCACCTGTTTGCCGTCCACCTGCACGAACTGGCCCAAGGGTGGGGTCAGGTCCCGTGCGGCGGCCTCGGGCGCGCTGCTGGGTAAGGTGTTACATGAAGCAAGGCCCATAAGGCCCGAAAAAGCAAGCAATCTAACGCGTTCCAATGGCATCCAACTCATACGGCGTGGTCTGGTAAATCTGGTTAATCCAGTTGCCATATAGGAGGTGGGCGTGACTTCTCCAGCGATTTGTCGGCGCGCGCGCGGGATCGTCATCGGGGTAATAGTTCACCGGCACATTGATCGGGCTGCCCGCCGCCGCGTCGCGGTCGTATTCTTCCTTCAACGTATGAGAATCGTATTCCAAGTGGTTGAAGATATAAAGCGCGCGATGCGCCGGGTCTTCCACAAGGCAGGGCCCGACCTGATCGGACCCCAGCAGGATGCGCAGGCCCGGACGCGCCGCGATCTCGTCTGCGCGCATTTCGGTCCAGCGGCTGACGGGGATCAGCAGATCGTCGGAAAACCCGTTCAACAGGGGGGACGAAGGCACAAGATTACGGTGCCGGAAGCAGCCGAAGGCCTTTTCGTCCAGCATGTGCTTGGCGACGCCGTGGAAGTGGTGGATCATCGCCATGCCACCCCAGCAAACCCCGAAGGTCGAATGCACGTTGGTCTGGGTCCAATCCATGACCTGTTGCAGCTCGTCCCAATAGGTGACGTCTTCGAAGGGCAAATGTTCGATGGGGGCGCCTGTGATGATCAAACCATCGAATTTCTCGTCCCGAATGTCGGAATAGGGACGGTAGAACGCCTCCATATGGGCGGCGGCGGTGTTCTTGGTCTGGTGTTCCGTCATCCGGATCAGCGACAATTCGATCTGCAGGGGCGTGGCCCCGATCAGGCGGGCGAATTGCGTTTCGGTCTGGATCTTCTTCGGCATCAGGTTCAGCAGGCCGATCCGCAAGGGGCGGATATCCTGCCGCGCGGCGGTGCCATCATCCATCACCATGACGCCTTCTTCGGCCAGAACGGCGTAGGCGGGCAGGTCAGCGGGCAGTTTGATGGGCATCGGGGCGGTCCAAATGGCTGGCGGAGGGGTGGGATTTAGGCGGTCTGGGCGCGCGCTTCAAGCGCCTGTCCGGCAAGCTGGATCATATCCTCGGCGCTGCGCACATCGTCCAGCAGATGCGCGGGCAGGCGCACGCCCCAATGATCGGCCATCGCGGCATAGCGCGGCTGGCGATGGGCCAGCGCCTGCGCATAGGTCCAGCGCACGAAGGCATCAGGGTCGACATCGCCCTCGGCGCAGCCGGTTTGCGCCAGGTATTCGGCCCATTTGGCGTGCAGGAATTGCGGCTGATAATACATGGGCTTCGGCGCGCGGTCGAAGCGGCGCACCAGTTCGGCGGTGTGATCGTCGCTGCCTTCCAGCCAGACCAGCAGATGGTCTTCGGCCAGCGCGGTCAGGACCGGATCGGTCGGGTCCCAGGGATCCACGACCTCGCAAATCGAGCCGGAGCTGTCGCAGACGAAATTGTCATAGCCATAAAGCGCCTTCGCGCGGTCGATGAAATGCGCGGTGTCCAGCATCGCGGCCACCTCGGCGGCGCGGTGCAGGTCCTGACGGCGCATGTATTCGGTGAAGGCAAGACCGCCTTTGGCCGGGTCGCCCGGCTTGCCCAGATAGGTGGACAGGGGGGCGAGGTTGTCGAAGGTGATGTTGGACTGGATATACACCGAATCCGTCATCAGCAATTCGCGCAGCAAGGGCACGCGCATCGCTTCGGCCTTGAAGTTGTCGGCGATGTGTTCGCCCATATAGCGGGTGCCGATGCGGTAATCGACCGAGTAATGAAACCACCCGCCCGAGGCGCGCAGGATGTTCGACACATGCGTCTTGCCAAGGCCGGACATGCCGAACAGCAAGATCCGCTTGGCCGGGGCGGCATACCAGGCATCGGGGTCGGGATAGAGCATCTGAGGCATCTCCGGGCAGCGGTCGCTGCGGGGTAGCAAAGTGCGGCTGGCGGGTCAAAAGCAAACGGCGCGCCCAAGGGCGCGCCGCTGAAGGTCGGGACAGGGTCGGATCAGAAGCTGAAGCCGACCTGCATACCCACGGCGATGGCCGAGTTATTTGTGAAGGTGCCCGTGCCAGGACCGGCCACGGTTGTTGCATCCCCAATCTTGACGTAGCGAACGCCGCCAGAGATTTCCATGTTGTCCATCGAGTAGGATGCACCGATCCCCAAGCTGACATTGCCATCGGTCGGGCCAAGGTTCGGGCTATTGCCGCCTTGCGCGCGCTCCCATCCGATCGTGGCCGATCCGGCCAAACGATCGGTGAAACGCCGACCGACACCCAAGGACCAAGTATAAGTATCCTCGGTATAGTCGACCAACGAACCACCGGTTACCAGACGATAGACCGCGGGGGTAATGTCTGTGGTTGACCAACCGACATACCGCAAGCCTGCCAAGAGCAGGGTGTCCTGCGCGATCCCGGTTTGGAAATCGACATTGATCGAGCGGGGCATTGTGACCCGGGTGACCGAGTTCTGGGGCGCACCACCCCCAACTGCCAGCGAGCTTTCCGTGACGTTCACGTCATGCGTCGTTTCGGACGAATAGGTCACAGCCAGCCGCAACGCGATATCCGGGATCTCATAGGCACCGCCGATGACATAGCCCGTCGCCGAGCTTTGCTGCCCGGTGACCGAGTATGTCCCTGCGGCAGGGACGCCCGCCTGCAGTTTTGTCAGGGTGTTGTAGCGCGCACCACCATGAATGCTGAAATTCGGCGAGAAGCGGTACTGAACAAGGCCCGTGATGCCAGTCGAGGTGACTTCGGCGTTCAAGCCCTGTGTAGCTGCGAAACCTGGCACGGGGTAATTTGCCAAGGCCCCCCAAGGTTGATCGACGATCAGCGCGACTGCGAGGTTGTCGTTGAACTCAAATCGCACCCCGCCGCCGAACTGGTTGTAGCTGGGTGAGATATCACCAGACGCAGCGCCACCGGGCTGGTACGTGCCCGACACGGTCGGGTTCACGTTGCCGAAGCTGAACTGGGCGTAATTGCCGTCTTCGAAGATGATCCCGACGCTTTGCCCCGAACGATCAATCCCCCCTGCGGCGGCGATGCTGGTGCTGGCCGCGAGGGCGACAGCAGCGGTCGTTAGTTTTTTCATGGTCTCCACCCTTTACTCGCACACCGCCTCCCGCGCGGTCTGCCTGTTCATTTGGCAGAAAAATGCCGAAAAGCGGGGCATTCGGTCAATTCGTGACTTTGCGTCACGCGCATTGCGCCCTCAAACTTGCGACAAAAGCGCCCCTTTCGTTGCCAAACTGTCACATAATGGGCTAGGTGCGGCGGCTTTCGCTGCGCACCATATAGATATTGCCCATCAGGATCAGCGCCCCGCCCAACAAAACAAGGGGGTCCAGCGGTTCGGCATAGACCAGCATGCCCACCACCGCGATGATCGGCAGGCGCAGGAAGTCCATCGGAAACACGACCGAGGCGGGCGCGATCATCAGCGCATTGGTCAGGCAGAAATGCGCGGTCAGCCCCGCCAGCCCGATCAGCGCCAGCCAAGGCAGGGTTTGTGCGGTGGGCAGGGCGATCTGCCCGTCATACCCCGCCGCGATCAGCCCATAGATCACCTGGATCAGGGTCAGCCAGAACAGGATGCAGGTGACGGTTTCGGTGCGGGTCAGGATCTTGGTGAAGATCGCCGTGGCGGCAAAACCGATGGCCGAGGCAGCCGCGATCAGCACGTTCAGGTCGATATTGCCCGGATCGGGGCGCGCCACGATCAACACCCCGGTGAACCCCAGCGCGGCGGCGGTCAGTTTCGCCCCGGTCAGCCGTTCGCCCAGAAAAAGCGCGGCAAACACCATCACCCAAAGGGGCGAGGTGAATTCCAGCGCAAAGACCTGCGCCAAGGGGATCACGGTGATCGCGTAGAACCACAGGTTCTGCCCGGTGAAATGGGCAAGGTTGCGCGCGGCATGCAGGCCCAGATGGCGGCGCGTGATCTGGCCCAGCGTGCCGAACCGCGCCGCCAGCGCGACCACGACGATCAAACCGATCATCGACCGGTAGAGCATGGTTTCGAACGTGTCATGCGACAGGCTGACGGCGCGTCCCGCAATCGCCATCGAGGTGAAGGACGCAATCGCGCCCGTCATCCACAAGGCGGCTTTGGGAATGTTGGTCTGCGCGATTGTCGTCATTGGAAAAGGTCTGTCCGGGGCCGGGGCATCGGCTGCGCGCACAGGATCGGCAAACGCGGGGCATTGCAAGCGGATTGTGCCGTTGCCGG
>CAZIKH010000123.1:0-6616 GCA_964539755.1 uncultured Dinoroseobacter sp.
CCGCCGGAGGTGCCCCCCGACGTGCCCCCCGAAGTTCCCCCGGATGTTCCTCCATAGGTCGGCATGGGTCTTGATCCTTCTGCGTGATGTCCTTGGCCTAAAGCACCCAGAATGCCCCCCGGAATCCAAGGTTTTTCAGGAAGGGGTTCACTTTTCACGTTTCATTCACGATAGTGATGGGGACGGCACAGTTTGCTGATCAACCGTCGGACGGACGGTCGTAGTGGGGGAAAGGCGACACGCGTGCTGGATGGCATGGACAGACCCGTTTTGCGGGTCACGGGCTTGGTGCAGCTGCGCACATCCGCGCAGGGCGATCCGGTGGTGATCCGGTCGAACAAGGCGCGGGCGATCCTCGTCTTGCTGGCAACCGCGCCCGAAGGGCAGCGCAGCCGCGCCTGGCTGCAATCCAAACTCTGGAGCGACCGCGCCCCCGAACAGGCCGCCGCCAGCCTGCGGCAGGACCTCAGCAAGTTGCGCGCCAGCCTGTCCGATCTGGATATCGGGTTTTGCGTCGAACGCACCCATGTGTCGGTCGATCTGGACAAGTTGCAGGTCTGCGATGCCGCCGAAGGCGCGTTTCTGGAAGACCTCGATATCCGCGATCCGGCGTTTCAGGATTGGCTGATGGTCGAACGGGCGCGGCGCGGCGGGGCGGACCCGCAGATCCCCGCGCCCGCTTTGACCCGCCCGGTGCCGTGGCACATCCATCTGGCCCCGCAGACCGCCCAAGGCGGCGGGGCATGGTTCGAACATCTGTTGTGCGATGCGGCGGCCAAGCATCTGCGCGACATGCTCAGCGCCGATATCTCGGTCGGCGGGCAGCCGCCCGACCGGGATCGGCTGTTGCAGGTCCGCGCGCAGGTCTTTCATCTGGACGGCAAGGTGTCGATGCGGGTCGCGCTGACCCATGCGGGCACGCGCCACCAGATCTGGTCCGACGCGCGCAGCTTCCGGGTGGGCGGCGCGCCGCCGGTGGAACATCCCGAATGGCTGGGCCTGATCGCCGATCTGACCGCCGCTTGCGCGCAATGGATTTTCCGCGACGGCGTGCAGCGCCCCGTGATGGAGGCCGACGCCCTGTGTGGGCGCGCGATCAACGGGCTGTTTTCGATGCTGCCCGACCGCATCGCCGAGGCGGACGAATTGTTCGCCGCCGCGCATGAGGCCGATCCACGGGGTCTGTATCTGGCGTGGCGGGCGCAATTGCGCACCGTGCAATTCGTCGAACGCCACGATCTGGATGTCGAGGTTCTGCGCGACGAAGGCGCGGCCTTCATCGCCCATGCGCTGGAAACCGAACCCGACAACGCGATGGTCGCCGCCCTTGCCGCCAACACGGCGGGGCATTTGCTGAAACAGACCGACCGCAGTCTGGAATTGGGCCAGCTGAGCGTGCAGTTGAACCCGGCCAACGCGATGGGGTGGTGGGCGCTGAGTTCGGCCAGCCTGTATGCCGACAAGCTGGATGCCTGCCACGCCTTCGCGCTGCGCGGGCGCAAGCTGGCCGGGCGGTCGCCGCATCGGTTCTGGTGGGATCAACAGGTGTTCGGCGCGGTCTTCATGCAGGGCCGCTTTGACGAAGCGGTGCGTCTGACCCAGACCATCCACGCGTTGAACCCGAATTTCCGCCCGCCCTTGCGCTATCTCTTTGCCATGCTGGCCCAAGATGGGCAGGACGCCGCCGCCGCGAAGGTGGCCGAAACCCTGAAACGGCTGGAACCGGATTTTTCCCCGGAACGTCTGGTGCAGGATCGCGGCTATCCGGCGTCCTTGGTGCATCGCGCGCCGGGGATGAACACCGACCGTTTGCGGGCGTTCTTCTAGGGGTTTAGCGCGGGTCCTTGGCGATCACGCCGATCTCGGACAGGGCGCGGTCCAGCGCGCTGTCGCTGGGGGCGGTGGCGCGGGCCTCGGCCACCAAGGCATCGAAGCGGGCGCGCAGGGCGGTTTTCTCGGGGCCTTTGGCGTCGTTCCATGGGCGGCCTTGCAGCCCCATGACCAGCGCATAATAGGCGATGAAATGGGGCTTGTGCCCGCCCGCCAGCAGCCGCGCATAGGCGGCATCCGCCCCCAGCGCGCGCAAGCTGTCCGCGCGTGTCAGCCCGACCTTGCCGAACGCCTCGGCCATGGCGGGGCCAAGGTTGCGGATCGTGGCGATGTCATTGGCGGCGTCGGTCATGCCGCCAATCTAGCGCAGGCCTAAAGGCTGGCCCAGTCGTCAAAACGCACAGGCGGTGTATCTTGGCTGGGCGCGGGGCGCGGCTGGGGCTTGGGGGTTGGGGTGGTGGCCATTTTCGGCTCTCCTTCTGACTGCTCGGGATCAGGTTACACTGGAAATCTGTCCAAACCGGGGCAATAGTGATTTCGGGAGCGGGCGCAAGACGCCCGAGGGAGGTTTGCGAGATGCCCAAGGACATGGCGCTGGCGCCACTCGATACCGCGATCACGATCCAGCAACTGGTGGATGACCCGTATCCGCTCTATCGCCGGATGCGGGCCGAAACCCCTGTCTTGCGCGTGCAAAGCGTCGGGCGCACCCTGCTGACCAAGGCCGAAGACACCAAATACGTCAAGGACACGCCCGAGCTGTTCAGCTCGGACGATCCCAACACGCCGATGAAGCGCGCCTTTCGCGCCCATACCCTGATGCGCAAGGATGGCGAGGCCCATGCCGTCGAACGCGCGGCCATGGCCCCGGCCTTCAACCCGCGCGTGATCCTGAACACCTGGATGCCGAAATACCGCGAAATCGCCGAAGCCTATGTGGGGCGCTTGCCGCGCGGCGAAACGGTCGATCTGTTCCATGCGCTGAACGGGCCTTATGTCGCCGCCGGGCTGGCCCATTTGATGGGCATCGAAGAAGCCACCGACGCACAGATGCAACGCTGGAGCCAGATCCTGATCGACGGGGCGGGCAATTTCGGCTGGTTCGAGGATTTGTTCGCCCAGACCGACGCGGCGAATGATGAAATGGACGCGCTGTTCGCTGCCAAGGCCGAAAAGCTGAAAGCCGATCCCAATGAAAGCGCGCTGTCGGTGATGGTGAATGCCGACAATCCGATCCCGTGGTCGCAGATCGTGGCCAATATCAAGATCGCCATCGGCGGCGGCATCAACGAGCCGCGCGATGCGCTGTCCACGGTCATCGTGGGCCTGTTGGAAAACCCCGACCAGAAGGCCCAAGTCATGGCCAACGGGGATTGGGCGCAGGCCTTCGAGGAAGCGGTGCGCTGGGTTGCGCCCATCCAGGCCAGTTCGCGGCTGGTGACCGAGGACACCGAAATACGCGGCTTCCGCATCCCCAAGGGGGACACGGTGATGACGATCCAGGCCAGCGCGAACCGGGACGAGGACATTTTCGAGAATGGCGAGGTCTTCGACGTCTACCGCGACAAGAAACACCATCAGGCCTTTGGCAATGGGCCGCATTTCTGCATGGGCACCCATGTCGCGCGCAAGACCGTGGGCGAGATCATGTTGCCCATCCTGTTCGACCGTTTCCCCAACATGTCGCTGCCCGATCCGTCCAAGGTGGTCTGGAAAGGGTTCGGCTTTCGGGGGCCGATTTCGGTGCCGGTGCATCTTGCCTAGGCATCTGTTCCACTTGCAACGACTGGCGGGACCTGTCAGCGTTGTGTCACTGGCAACGCCCGGACAACAGGGCGCGCCGCATATCTGGGAGGATATCCAAACATGAACAGACGGTCCGTCTTCACGACTCTGGCCGCGAGCGCGGTTGCGCTTGCCAGCTTTGCCGGAGCCGCCGCCGCGCAGGAAGTGACCCTGCGCCTGCACCAATTCCTGCCGACCCCGGCGGTCGTGCCTGCCAAGATCCTCGTGCCATGGGGCGAGGCGGTCGAGGCCGCCAGCGGCGGGCGTATCGAAATCCAGCATTTCGACGCCATGTCGCTGGGGGGTGGCCCCCCTCAGCTGATCGACCAGGCCCGCGACGGCGTGGTTGACCTTGTGATGACGCTGCCGGGCTACACGCCGGGCCGCTTCCCCAGTGTCGAGGTGTTCGAACTGCCCTTCATGATGACCGATCCCGCCGCCACGGCGGCCGCGTTCTGGACCATCATGGAAGAAGACCTGCAAGACAGCGAGTTTGCCGATTTCAAGATGCTGGGCGCATGGGTGCATGGGCCGGGCGTGATCCATTCGGAAGAACCGGTCACCTCGCTGGAAGACATGGCAGGCCAGACCCTGCGCGGCCCGACCCGCGTGATCAACGACCTGTTGGGCGAATTGGGGGCAACCCCGGTCGGCATGCCCGTGCCCGCCGTGCCCGAGGCGCTGTCCAAAGGCGTGATCAACGGCACCGTGATCCCGTGGGAAGTCACCGCGCCCCTGCGCCTGAGCGAGCTGGTCGGCAACCACACCGAGTTCACCGAAAGCGACGAGGCGCTGTATACCGCGACCATCGTTCTGGCGATGAACAAGGACCGCTGGAACAGCCTGCCCGCCGATCTGCAAGAGATCATCATGGCGGAATCCGGGGCCAAGCTGTCGCGCATGGCCGCCCAGGTGATGTATGATTTCGACGCGCCCGCGCGCGACACGGCGGTGTCGGCGGGCAACAACATCATCACGCTCAGCGCCGAGGAGATCGCGCGCTGGAAAGCCGCCAGCGAGCCGGTCGTGGGCCGTTGGATCGCCGATATGGAAGGCCGCGGGATTGACGGGCAAGCCCTGATCGACCGCGCCCGCGCGCTGATCGCCGAAGAAGCGGCGATGTAAGCCTGACACCCCTTGGACCGGGCGGCGATCTGCGGATGGCCGCCCGGTTCCTGTTTGCCAAGGACGCGGCCCCCCCGATGTATGCAACCCTTGAAAAAGCCGTCTCTCTGCTGGCCCGTCTGATGGCCTATGCCGGGGGGGCGGTGCTGATTTGTCTGATCGTGATGACCTGCGTGTCGATCACCGGGCGGGCCTTGGTGCCCTTCGGGCTGGCCCCGATCAAGGGCGATTTCGAGTGGATCGAACTGGGCGTGGGCTTTGCGATCTTCGCCTTTCTGCCGTGGTGCCAATTGCAGCGCGGCCATGCGGCGGTGGACCTGCTGCAAGGGCTGTATGGCAGGGCGGGCAACCGCGTCGTGGACGTGATCGTGGATGTCCTGATGTTCGGGGCCGCCAGCGTGATCGCGTGGCGTCTTTATCTGGGGATGCAGGACAAGCTGCGGTTCGGGGAAACCACCTTCATTCTGCAATTCCCGGTCTGGATCGGCTATGCCGCCGGTCTGGTCGGGGCGTGCGTCTTTGTGATCGTCGCGGCGTTCTGCATCTTGCGGTCGGGCCGGGCCTTGGTGGGGCGCGCGGCATGAGCAATATGGAACTGGCGCTGTGGTCCTTTCCGCTGTTGTTGGGGCTGATCTTCCTGCGCGTGCCGATTGCGCTGGCGATGCTGATGGTGGGGTTCGGCGGCACCTATATGGTGACCGGCACCACGATGATGACGCTGAACCAGCTGAAGAACCTGACCTACGGGACCTTCTCGAACTATTCGCTGTCGATCATTCCCCTGTTCCTGCTGATGGGCCAGTTCGCCACCCTGTCGGGCATGTCGGCGGCGCTGTTCAAGGCCGCGGAATCCTGGCTGGGGCATCGCAAGGGCGGCGTCGCCATGAGCGCCGTGGGCGCCTGCGCGGGGTTTGGCGCGATCTGCGGGTCGTCCTTGGCCACGGCGGCCACGATGGGGCAGGTCGCCTTGCCGGAATTGCGCCGCTATGGCTATTCGGGGTCGCTGAGCACGGGCGCGCTGGCGGCGGGCGGCACCTTGGGCATCCTGATCCCGCCCTCGGTGATCCTGGTGATCTATGCGATCCTGACCGAACAGAATATCGCCAAGCTGTTCGTGGCGGCGATGATCCCCGGCATCCTTGCGGCGCTGGGCTATATGCTGGCGATTGCGATCTATGTGCGGCTGTTTCCCGGATCGGGCGGCACCCAACCGCGCGTGCCCTATGCCGAGCGGTTCCGCGCGCTGGGCCGGGTCTGGCCCGTGATCCTGATTTTCGTCGCGGTGGTGGGCGGCATCTATACCGGCGTCTTCACCCCGACCGAGGCGGCGGCGGTGGGCGCGGCGGGCACCGGGATCGTGGCGCTGGCCACGCGGACGATGACATGGGGCAAGCTGGGTCAGGCGATCCTGTCCACGGCCAATGCGACCGCGATGATCTTCCTGATCGTGCTGGGCGCGGGGCTGTTCAACGCCTTTCTGGCACTGACCCAATTGCCGCAGAATTCGGCGGCTTGGGTGGCGGAACAGGGCTTCAGCCCGTGGTTGATCCTGACCTTGGTCTTGTTGATGTATCTGGCCTTTGGCTGCGTGATGGACAGCCTGTCGATGATCCTGCTGACCGTGCCGATCATCTTCCCGATCATGAGCGCGCTGGATTTCGGCATGAGCCCGGATGAATTCGGCCTGTGGTTCGGCATCCTTGTGCTGATCGTGGTCGAGGTCGGGCTGATAACGCCGCCTGTGGGGATGAACCTGTTTGTCATCAACAACATGGCGCGGGATATCCCGATCAGCCATACCTTCCGGGGCGCGCTGCCCTTTGTCCTGAGTGATATCGTGCGGGTGGCGATCCTTGCGGCCTTCCCGGCGATCACG
>CAZIKH010000124.1:0-6583 GCA_964539755.1 uncultured Dinoroseobacter sp.
TGGGCAGCTGGTCGTCATTGGCCAGCCAGAGGTTGTGAAAGAAGATCTCGGCCTGCGCGCGGGTGTTGTGGAAGATCAGCGTCGTGCGGTGCTTGCGCACTTGGTCCAGCACTTCGGGGATGGCGTGCTTTGCCCCGCCTCCGGCCCAAGGCGGCGCGGCGGCGGTGTCCAGCATGGTGATATCAGGGTCCGGTCCGGGGTCTGCATATAGGATCTCGCAAGGATCGGGATGCCGCGCGAGGTACGACGCGATGGCCCCGGGATCTTCGACCGTGGCCGACAGGCCAACCCGGCGCAGACCCGGCACAAGGGTCGACAGGCGCGCCACGTTCAGCATCAGTTGGTCGCCGCGCTTGTTTTCGGCCAAGGCATGGATTTCGTCGATCACGATGCGCTGCAGGCCTGCAAACATGCGCGGCGCGTCTTCATAGCTGAGCAGCAGCGCCAGCGATTCCGGTGTGGTCAGCAAGATATGCGGCGGATCGGCCCGTTGCCGTTTGCGTTGGGTCTGGGATGTGTCCCCGGTGCGATCCTCGATCCGAATGGGCAGCCCCATTTCATCGACGGGCCCGCGCAGGTTACGCTTGATATCCGCCGCCAGCGCCTTCAGCGGCGAGACGTAAAGCGTGTGCAGCCCCTGATGCGTCCCCTTGGCCAAGTCCAACAGGCTGGGCAGAAACCCGGCCAAGGTCTTGCCGCCACCGGTGGGCGCGATCAGCAGCAGCGCGCGCGCATCGGCCCGCGCCAGCATGTCGGCCTGATGCGGGTGCAGCGACCAGTTTCGCGCGGCGAACCAATTGGAAAACGGGGCGGGCAGGGCGTCGGACATGTCGCAGACATAGCCGACGTCCGCGTCGGCTCAATGCACGAAATCGGCCTCTTCGACATAGAGGTTCGCCCAGGCCCGGTCGATCAGATCGGGGTTCATCTGGGGCGGGATGCCTTCGTATTCGCAGATTGCAAGGATCTGGTCGATCAAGAAGGGCGCGTGATAGTTCGCATAGGCGTAATCAATTTCGCGGTAGCGCTTGGTCAGCAGGTGGATCAAGGCGGCTTCGTTCAACGGCATCCCCTTGGCCTTGGCCACCAAGGCGAAGACTTGCAGGAATTCGTCCTTGGTCGGTCCGTCGATCTTGATCTTGAAAAACACGCGGCGCAGCGCGGCTTGGTCGAACAATTCATTCGGATGGAAGTTCGTCGAGAAGATCACCAAAGTGTCGAACGGGACCACGAATTTCTCGCCCGATTGCAGGGCCAGAATATCGTAGCTTGCCTCCATCGGGACGATCCAGCGGTTGATCAGCTTCTGCGGGCTTTCGGCTTGGCGTCCAAGGTCATCGACGATGAAAACGCCGCCGGTTGCCTTCATCTGCAAGGGGGCCTGATAGGTGCGGCTGACCGGGTTATAGGTCAGATCCAGCATCGACAGTTCCAATTCCCCGCCGGTGATCACGGCGGGACGCTTGCACTTGTAATACCGATTGTCGAAGCCCGCCGCCCGTCGCAGGGGCGAACTGGCCTGATCGACCGATGACACGCGTTCATGCACGATGGGGTCATAGACCGTGATGATCTGACCGGAATACTCGACCGCGCGCGGCACGAAGACATGATCCCCCAAGGCATCCCGAATCCCATTCGAGATCGAGCTTTTGCCGTTCCCCGGCGGGCCATACAGCAGCAACGACCGACCCGACGAGATCGCCGGCCCCAGATCGCGCAGAAAGTTCTGTGGCAGGATCAGCTTGCCCATCGCCGCACTTAGCCGGTCAGGCGTGATCCGCACATTGCGCACCGACTGGCGGTCGGCTTGCTGGCGGAAGGCGTCCAGCGGGACCGGCATCGCACCATAGTATTCCGATTGGCTAAGCGCATCGCGGGTCCGCGCCACGCCCGCTTCGGACAATTGATAGCGCATTTCCGAATGCCCCGACGCGCTGAGCGATCCCATCGCTTCGATCAGTTTTTCTTCGCGCGCTTCATCGACCAATTGCTGGGTCAGGGGCACGGGCAGGGCGACCGCATGGGCCATTTCCGAAACATAGCCCAGCGACATCCGGTAAATCGTCTTCAGCAAGATATCCCGCATCATGGTGCGGGACAGGCCGACATCCTCCAACAGGCGGGGACGCGGGGGCGCAAAGGGATGAGCGATTTCTTGGTTCATGGCAGCATCCGGTTGGTCGGCGCAGGCCGACCGACCAGCGCGCGGGTTGGTGTCAGGTCAGGAACGGCAGCATCAGGTAACAGCCCAACGTACCGCCCAAGGCGAGGCCCATGGGAAAGTCGCGTTTTTCCCCCCATGAAGCCCAATCCGCGGTCGCGCTGCGAATCGCCGGGACCCGCCCAGCCAACCGATGCGCGACAAACGCTCCCAGCAGCATGGCGGCAAAAAGTGTCAAAACGAGGGTCAAATCGGACAAAGCGATGAACGGGGCCATGGCGGTTGCGAATTTCGCATCGCCTGCGCCGACCGCCCCGGCCGAGGCCAGAACGAACCCGATCGCCAGCACCGCGCCCAGATGCGCATAGCGCCACAGATAGTCTTCCAGCGGCAGGGCAAACAGGCCCGTGACCGCAAAGGCGGCGATCAGCACCAGAACCGCCTTGTTCGGGATCTTCATGAACTTCATGTCGGTCCAGCAGATATACAGGCAGACAGGCAGCGCCACGGGCAGAAACCAGATCGCTTGGCTGACGGTCAGTTCCATGGGTTACCCTCCGGTGGTTTCCAAGGTGCGCAGCGCGCGCACCGCCGCATCGAAATGCTGCGGATGCGTGTCGATGGCCTGTTGCAGCAAGGCCCGTCCGGTGGCGACATCGCCTTGCTTGATCGCGCTTAGGGCCATGGTGTGCAGCAATTGCGCCCGTTCGGTTTGCGTTGTGGGCACGGTTGGCAGGCGGTAATTGCGCTGTGCGCCCCGGGCCAGAACCAAGTTGTTCTTGGCGGTGAACAGGTTGTTGTCATATTCAATCGCTTGGCTAAACAATTGTTCTGCTTCGCGAAAATCGCCGCGGGTCAGTTTCGAATAGCCCCAGTTGTTCAGCACGCCCGCAGGCCGCAGGGTCAGCCCAACCGCCGTTTCATAAAACGCATCGGCCCGTTCCCAATCGCGGTTGCTGTCGGCGACCATCGCCTCCAGCCGATAGCGTTCGAAGGTCTCGAAGGTCGGTGGGATCTGGTTCAGTTGCAGTTCGGCGGTTTCCCAATCGCCCGCCCGCACAAGCGCGGATGCGTAATCGACACGGTCTTCATGCGTGCCATCGGGGCTTTCGACGACTTCGCGCCAAACGGGCAGGGCGCGCTGTGCTTGCCCGGCCCGGACAAGGGACCGCGCAAGACCGCGCTTCAGGTCGATCCGGGTGGGATCTTCGGCGGTGGCGCGTTGGAAATAGGCGACCGCTTCGTCCGGGTCGGCCACCGTCAGCATGATGTCGTTCAGGTTGCTTTCGTCGATGACATTCACGCCCTCGACCGCGCGCGAAACGCCGTCCGCACCGGGCCGTTGGCACGCGGACAGCGCAAAGGCCGCGCAAGCGGCCAGTATCACACCTTGGCGCATGGACTTCTGTCCTTTTCCTGCTCGCCTTCGTTCATGGTGTCGAGAGCAGCTGGTAGGCGCCAGGACCTCGTCTCACCAAGTCGAAGTTGTGGTTATCCACAGGAGTATAGGCCGAATTCTCCATTTTTGCGAGAGCCAAGCGCAGGTTTTCGCGGATCATCGGTGTGGCCGCCCCATCCAGCGCAAAGGCCGTGCGAAACACGCGCATCGCCTCGCCGGTTTCGCCCTTTTCCATCAGGACCACGCCCAGATTGTTCCAAGCTGGAACAAAGGTCGCGTCTTGGGTCGTGGCATCGCGCAACAGCCGTTCGGCTTGGTTCAGGCGTCCCAGTTTCAGATTGGCGGACCCCAGCGCCGACAGGACGTCCGCATTCAGCTCGCCCGTTTCGGCGGCCGCCCTGTAATAGGCCTTCAGCGCCAGTTCGTACTGCCCGTTCTCCATCAGGCGGTGACCAACGGTCAGACCGTCCACCGATTGATCCGCCGCCGCCCGCGTTGCAGGACCGGGGGCATAGGGGCCGGGGGGCAACGGTTCAAGACGACCAGCGGGTTCGCAGGCCGCCAAGACCAGCCCCAGCAGACCGAAAACGATAAGGCGCAGTCCGGGGATCATGGGCTCAGGCCCCCACCGGACAGGGTTTCGTAGATCGAATAGATCGACGGACCGATCAGGATGATCATCAAGGGCGGCACCGTGAACATCATGGTTCCAAGGGTCAGCTTCGTGGGCAGGACGTTGGCCTTTTCTTCGGCGCGCATCACGCGCTTGTCGCGCATTTCATTGGCATAAACCCGCAAGGCTTCCGCGATCGAGGTCCCGAAGGTTTGCGACTGGATCAGAACGGTCACGAAACTGGCCACATCGGCCACGCCGGATCGGTCGCCCATGTCCTTCAACACCGTGGCCTTGTCCTTGCCTGCTTTGATTTCCCACGCGACGATCTCGTATTCTTCTGCCAAGGCGGGGAAGCCTGCGCGAATTTCTTCTGCAACGCGGATGATGGCTTGGTCCAGACCTTGGCCCGCTTCGACGCAGACAAGCATCAGGTCCAGACTGTCGGGAAAGCCTTCCTGAATTTCGTTCTTGCGCGCTTCGATCCGCTTGGTGACCCAATAGCGCGGCAGGTAGTAGCCCGCCAAACCCGGCACCAGCGTCATCAACGCCGCGTTGGTTGGGGTGCGGTCTTCGTTCCCGGTCAGGATCGTGTAGATGACCCCCAATGCCAGCAGGCCCAAGCCCAGCGAAAACTGGGCGAAATAGAAGGTGCGGACCGCATTGCGCGACCGGTATCCGGCTTGGATCAACTGTTCCCGGATCGCCGAGAATTCTTCTTCATTCTGCGGCTCGAGGTATTCGGCAAACCGATCCAGCTGTTCGATCCCGCCGTCATGGCGCAGGCGCTGGCTGGGGTCTTCGACCTGATTGCGCGCCGCGTTCATCCGTTCATCGCGCAGCTTTTCCATGCGGTCCGGCTTGTGGGACAGCATCAGCGGCACGGCGATGATCAACAACAGCAGGCCCAAGCCGCCCATGGCCAGAACGGGGCCAAGGGGTCCAAGTTGGGCGACCAGAAAATCTGAAAGCTGCGCGAACATGCGGGTTCTGTCCTAGACCTTGATATTGACCATGATTTTCATGAAGACGATGTTCACGATCAGGAACACCGCGACCACGATTGCGGCGGGGATGAAGAACTGGGTGTCCTTCACATCGGCATAATAGTCGGGTTCCATCACGTTGATCGTCACCAATGCGGCCAGCGGGAAGCCCGACAGGAACATGCCCGACCACTTGGCTTCGGCCGTGATGGCCTTCACGCGGCGGAACAGTTTGAACCGCGCCCGGATCACCTGGCTGAGGCCATAAAGGATTTCCGCAAGGTTGCCGCCCGATTTCGACTGGATCGACACCGCCACCGCAAGGAAACGCAAGTCCTGCATATCCATGCGTTCGGCCAGTTCCTTCAGCGCGTCGGCCACATCGCGGCCATAGGCGGCTTCATCCGCGATCATGCCGAATTCGGTTCCCAGCGGATCGGCCACTTCCTTGGCCACGATGTTGACGGCGCTGGAGAACGGGTGCCCCACGCGCAGGCTGCGCACCATCAGTTCCACGGCATCGGGCAGCTGTTCCTCGATCATCGACAGGCGCTGCTTGGCTTTCTTGTTCACCCACATGTAGACCGCGCCGACGCCCATCACGATGGACACGATGATGCGGATGACCAGACCCGCTTCGGTGCCGATGGTCAGCGCGACAAAGGCCACGACACACAAAACCGCCATGACCCCGACCAAGGCGCTGGGCGGAAACGCGATATTGGCCTTCTGGGCCTTTTCGGCCAGCAGCGAATACAAGGGGATTGCCTGCCCCTTCATGTGCTGGCCGACTTCCTTGCGCAGCTGTTCCAGCACCTGATCGCGGGCGGCGCCCTTGTCCAGCATTTCAAGGCGGCGGTTGACGCGGCTGTTCAGGCTGATCGAGCGTCCGAAGACGACCAGATAGATGCCTTCGACCAGCAGAAGAACGCCAACGAAAATCCCGATATAGATAAGCGGTTCGACCCCGATATTCATCAGATGTCCCCCCGCGTCGGTTCGTAGATCGCCGCCGGCAGATCATAGCCCCATTGCTTGAAGCGCTCGGCATAGGCCGAACGCACACCGCAGGCGGTGAAATGGCCGATGATCGTGCCGTCGGGTTCCAGCCCGGTGCGCTGATAGCGGAAGATCTCTTGCATCGAGATCACGTCGCCTTCCATGCCGGTGATTTCGGTGATCGACACCATGCGGCGCGACCCGTCCTGCAAGCGGCTGGCCTGCACGATCAGGTTCACGGCGCTGGCGATCTGGGACCGCAAGGCGCGGATCGGCATTTCGATCCCGGCCATGGCGACCATGTTTTCCAAACGGCTGACCCCGTCGCGCGCACTGTTGGCGTGGATCGTCGTCATCGACCCGTCATGGCCGGTGTTCATGGCCTGCAACATGTCGATGACTTCTTCGCCGCGCGTTTCCCC
>CAZIKH010000125.1:0-6519 GCA_964539755.1 uncultured Dinoroseobacter sp.
CCGCCGCCACCGGGATCAGCGCGGTGTTATAGGCAAAGGCCCAAAACAGGTTCTGACGGATATTGGCCATGGTGCGCCGCGCCACATGGGCGGCATTCACCACCCCGCGCAAATCGCCCGACATCAGCACGACATCCGCCGCCTCGACCGCCACATCGGTGCCGGTGCCAATCGCGATCCCCACATCCGCCGAGGCCAGAACCGGCGCATCATTGATCCCGTCCCCGACGAAAGCCACCTTGCCATGACGGGCCTGCAACTCGGCCAGTGCGGCGGTCTTGCCGTCGGGCAGCACCCCGGCAAACACCGTGTCGATCCCGACCTGCCGCGCGATGGCCTGCGCGGCCCCATCGGCGTCGCCTGTCACCATCGCGGTGCGCACCCCTTGGGCATGCAGGGCGGCAATCGCGGCGGCACTGCTGGGTTTCAGCGTGTCCGCCACCGCCAGCGCGCCCACACAGCGATCCCCCTGCGCCACATAGACAACCGTCTTGCCAGCCTTGGCCCAATCGGCGGTCCGGTCGGCAAAGGCCGACAGGTCGATCCCGCCGTCTTGCATCAGGCGCGCAGTGCCCGCTTGGATCGGCGCACCCTCCACCGTGCCCCGCAGGCCATGGCCCGGCAAAGCCTGGACCCCGTCCACAGGAACCGGGCTCAGGCCTTGGGCCAACGCGGCTTCGACCAAGGCGCGGCCAATGGGGTGTTCGGATTGGCGTTCCAAGCCCGCCACCAGCGCCAGAACAGCGTCTGCGTCTTGCCCGGGCGCGACCTGCAAATCGGTCAGGACGGGCTTGCCCTGCGTCAGCGTCCCGGTCTTGTCGAAGGCCACCACCGCCACATCGGCCAAGGTCTGCAACGCGGTGCCCTTGCGGAACAAGACCCCCAGTTCCGCCGCGCGCCCCGTGCCCACCATGATCGAGGTCGGCGTTGCCAGTCCCATCGCACAAGGGCAGGCGATGATCAGCACCGCGACCCCCGCCACCAGCGCATGGGTCAAGGCCGGGTCCGGCCCGACCGCCAGCCAGACCAGAACAGTGGCCGCCGCCAAGGCCAAGACGGCAGGCACGAACCAAAGGGTCACCCGATCCACCAGCGCCTGTATCGGCAGCTTGGCCCCTTGGGCCTCTTCGACCATGCGGATGATCTGCGCCAGCATCGTGTCGCGCCCAACCGCCGTTGCCGTGAACCGCAGCGCGCCCGCCCCGTTCACGGTGCCGCCGGTCACCGCATCGCCGGGGGCCTTGGCCACGGGCACCGGTTCGCCTGTGATCATGCTTTCATCGACGAAGCTTTGCCCGTCGGCGACGATCCCATCGGTGGGCAGCCGCGCGCCGGGCCGCACATGGATCAGGTCCCCCACACGCAGATCCGCAACCGGCACGTCCTGTTCGACCCCGTCGCGTTCGACCCGCGCCATCGGCGGGGCCAGATCGACCAGCCGCGCAATCGCGGCCCCGGTCCGCCCCTTGGCGCGCGCTTCCAGCCAGCGCCCCAACAGGATCAGCGTCACGATCACGGCGGCGGCCTCGAAATAAACCGCCTGCGCGCCCTCGGGCAACAGGCCGGGCGCGAACAGGGCGACAACCGAAAACCCATACGCCGCCGAGGTGCCCAAGGCGACAAGGCTGTTCATGTCCGGCGCGCGTTTGGCCAAGGCCCGAAACCCGGTGCGATAGAACCGCCGCCCCGGCCCCGCCAGCAGGATCGAGGTCAGCACGAACTGGATCAGCCACGCGGTCTGCGTGCCAATGGTCTGGGCGATCAGATGATGCATCCCGGGGATCACATGACTGCCCATTTCCAGCACGAACACCGGCAAGGTCAGCAGCGCCGCCCAAACTGTGGCCCGCCGCAGCGCGTCAATCTCTTCGGCCTTGGCATCGCCCGTGGCAGGTCCATCCAGCCCGGTGTCGGCGCGGGCCGGATAGCCGGCATCGGTCACCGCCTGCGCCAAGGCTTTCGGATCGGTCACACCGTCCAGATACCGGATCTGCGCGCTTTCGCTGGCAAGGTTCACGCTGGCCGACACCACCCCCGGTACGGCCTGCAAGGCACGTTCGGCCCGCCCCACACAGGACGCGCAGGACAGGTTTTCAATCTGCAAGCGGGCGTCTGCGGTGCGCGCCGGATAGCCTGCGGTTTGCAGAACAGACACAAGATCGGCGGGGGTTGCCGCGTCGGCCAAATCAACCTGCGCGCTTTCCGCAGCCAGATTGACCGTCGCGGACCGGATCGACGGGGCCGCGTCCAGCGCCCGCTGCGCGCGCGCCGCGCAACCCCCGCAGGACATGCCGTCGATCTTGATATGCAGGGGGGTGGAAAGGGATTGTGTCATGGGGGCCTCCGATCGGCCCCCTAGATAAGGGTTCCAGTCACTGGAAGGTCAAGACCCCGACCTGCGACCCTTAGGTCGGTCTGCGAAACCCGGCTTCGGCCATCAATTGATCCGACGCGGTTTCCACCACCTTTTCCACCTCGGCCATGAAATCCTGAATCGACAGGCCCGGTTCGATCACCGGCAGAAACTCGACCACGGCCAGACCCGGTTTGCGCAAAATGCCATGGCGCGGCCAGAACACCCCCACATTGGTGGCGGCGGGCACGCAAGGCTGTTCCAAGGCGGCGTACAAGGCCCCAACGCCGGGCTTGTAGGGGCGGTCCACCCCCGGGGCCACGCGCGTGCCTTGCGGATAGATGATCAACTGCCCCTTGGGCGCGTTGGGGTCCTTGACCCCTGCGACCATCTGCTGGACCGCCGCTGCCTTCTTGCCCCGGTCCACCGGCACGCACCCGATGCGCTTGCCGTACCAGCCCAGAATCGGGGCCCATTTCAGTTGCTTTTTCATGATGAATTTCGGGCGTGGGACGACCGAGACGATCATGATGATGTCCAGAAAGCTTTGATGCTTGGACGCGATCAGGACCTCGCCCGTCGGCACCTCGCCGCGCACTTCGGTGCGCAGGCCCACCATCAGTGCTGCGCTCCAGCGCACCCAGCGGCAATAGGCATGCACCCCGTCATAAGCCGATTGGCGGCGGAAGATCGCGAACGGCGTGTACCAAACCGCCAGAACCGCCATCATCAGGTACATCTGCACGATGAACAGGAAGGACATCACGTATTGCCAAGCCAGTCTCATGTCAGTCCTTTCAAGACCCGCTGCGCCGCCGACCGCGTTGCAAACAGCGCCAAGGCCGCCACGGCGGGCGGCACGAACAAGGGCGTGATCCAGCCCAATCCCTGAAACCCAAGGTCGGTCAGAAAGCTTTCCGGCGTGCGCGTGCCGGGCAGCAAGGTGATCGCGATAACCCCCGCCGCCGCCCCCACCGTTGCGCCCAAAGCCGCCCGGTTGGTAAAGCGCCGCATGAAGGCCCCCGCGATATAGGTGTCGCGCGCGCCCACAAGGCGCAGCACCTCGATCACCTGCCGGTTGGCGGCCAGCGCGGCCTGTGCGGCCAACGTGATCATCGCCGCCGTCGCCCCCGCGATCAGCAGCAACGACACCAGCCCCAACAGCCGCAAACCCGACGCGGCATCCACCAAGGGTTGCCGCCAGCGCGTGTGATCGTCCAGAACCGCGTTCGGGGCTTCGGCGGCCAATCGCAGGCGCAAACCTTCCGCGCCGAAGCCGTCCTCGGCCTCGATCACCTCGATCAGCGCCGGGACGGGCAGCGCGTCGATCGGCAGTCCCGCCCCCAGCCACGGTTCCAGCAAGGCAGCCTGTTCCGCCCGGCTGAGCACGCGGAAATCCGCAACACCGGGGGTGGCTTGCAAGATCCGTTCGACCGCCGCGATCTGGGTGTCCAATTCGGCGGGCGGGGCCGCGATCCGAATGGTCGAGGCCCGCGCCAACGCATCCGACCATTGCGACGCCACGCGCGAGGTCGCCAAGGACAACGCCAGCGCAAACACCGCCAAAAAGGACATCGCCGCCGCAGTAAACAAGGTCAGCCGCACGGTATAGCCGGTCGGCGGCACGATCCGGTCGGCTTGGCGATCCGTCGCCAGCAAAAGCAACGCCGACAGTTTCACAGGTCCGCCCCCGCCAAGGTCAGCCGCCCGCCAGAGATACGCAGCACCCGCGTCGCCACTTGGCTTTTGGCGGCGCGGATCAGCGACAGATCATGGGTGGCGATCAACACGGTCTTGCCCATCTTGTTCAACTCGACCAGCAGCGACAGCAGACGCAGCGACATATCCCAATCGACATTGCCCGTGGGTTCATCCGCCAGGATGACATCCGGCGCGGTCATCACGGCCCGCGCCAGCGCCGCGCGCTGGCGTTCGCCGCCGGACAATTCGGGGGGCAATTGGCTGGCCTGATGGCGCAGCCCGACCCAGCCCAACAGATCGTCCAGATCGGGTTGCGCCACCGGACGCCCCGAGACGGTCAGCGGCAAGGCGATGTTTTCCGCAACACTGAGGTGGTCCAGAAACTGGCAATCCTGATGCACGACTCCGATCTTCAGACGCAGCGCCGCAACCGCGTTCCGGCTCAGCCCCAAGGCGTCGACATCGAACACCCGCACGCGGCCCATCGTGGGCTGCAAGGCCAGATAACACAGTTTCAGCAGCGTGGTCTTTCCCGCGCCCGACGGCCCGGTCAAGAAGTGGAACGACCCCGGTGCCAGCTTCAAAGACACCTCCGACAACAGCGCAGGGCCATTGCCGTAGCTATACGCGACGTCGTTCAGCTCGATCACCTCGGGCGGTTCCTTTTGCGGTGCCTTGGCCCCGTGTTACCGACGCACGCGCCCGCTTGCAATCGCGGCCCCGCATCGGCGCAGGCTTGGAAAGCCCGATGGGCGTTGATAGGTATTTGTCAGAGACCCGTCCAAGGCGGCGGGCATAGGGGCATGACATGCGGCTTATCTGTCCAAATTGCAGCGCGGAATACGAGGTTGACGCCAGCGTCATCCCGGAAACCGGTCGGGACGTGCAGTGTTCGAACTGCGCCCATACCTGGTTTGAACCGCATCCCGATCAGGTGCGCGATACGGTGGCAGCGACCTCGAAACCCGGGGACGGGCAAGCCGCACCGCGCCGGTCGCGTGTGGCCGCCCAACGCGCCGCGCGGGCCGAACAGCCGCCCGCCCCCGCCACGCCGCCTGCGCCGGACCCAGCGCCCGCTGCAGCCGAAGCTGCCCCGCGCGGGCCTGTCACCCCGACCCGCGTTCAGCCGCGCCGCGAAATCGACCCCGAGGTGCTGCGCGTGCTGCGCGAAGAAGCCGCCCATGAAGAACGGATGCGCCGGGGCGGGGCCGCCGCCATGGAAAGCCAGGAAGAACTGGCCTTGGCCGGGGCCGCGCCGCGCCAATCCCGCCGCATTCCGACCGACCCCCGCGACCTGCCGGACGAAGACCTTGTGCCATCGGGCACCATCGGTCCGCGTCGGGACGGGGGCGGGCGCAACGGGCGGCGCGAAATGCTGCCGGATATCGAGGAGATCAATTCCTCGCTGCGCGCCTCGACCGACCGCAAGACATCCGTCCCGGCCTATGTCGAGGTCGAGGAAAAGCTGAAGAAGGTCCGGCGCGGTCAGGGATTCCGCCTTGGCTTCAGCCTGATGCTGATGCTGGCGGCAGCGGCGATGATGGCCTATGTCTTTGCGCCGGAAATCGGGGCGCGCTTCCCGCAAGCAGACCCCTATATGGCCCGCTACGTGACCGAGGTGAACGCCGCCCGCGGCTGGCTGGACACCACGGTGCGCGCCTTGTCGGATCAGATCGTCGCCTTGATCGCCGAAAACAGCTAAGGCGGCATGATCCCTAAGAATGTTAGGGAACAGGACCATCCCGTGATCCAAGCCCCCTAAATTCAAGGACTTGGGACTGAATTCCTTACCAGACCCTTAACGCGCCTAACATTCTTAGGCGCGTTAACCTTTCGGAAACACATCGCCGCCGCCCCTCGGCCCGTTACTGGCCGTCCTGCGCAAAGCGGTCCAGCAGGCGGTTCAGATAGTCGCGTTCCTGTTCGGGGCGCTCGCGTTCCCCGGCGCGGCGGCGAATTTCGTCCAGCAATTCCTGCGCGCGGCGTTGCTGATCTTCCCCGCCCAACAGCGAATCTTCGGTCCCCAGACGCCCGAAATTGCCCGCCTCGCGCCCCAGCGGGTCGCGTTCGGATTGCGGGGTTTCCCCGGCCCGGGCTTGGCCTTCGCCGTTCATCTGGCCGTCTTGTTGCTGGGCCATCATCTCGCCCAGGTTCTGCATCCCTTCGCGCAGCGCGTCGATGGCTTCGGCCTGTTCGTCGATCGCTTCGGGCAGATCGCCCCGTTCCAAGGCATCGGCGGCATCGTCCATCGCTTCGCCCGCGCGGTCCAGCGCCTCGCGCGCCGCCTCGCCTTCGGGGGTCCCGGCCCCCGGCAAGGATCGGCGCTGCTGGTTCAGAAGGCCGCGCAAGGCTTGCTGGCGTTCGGCCAGCGTTTCGGCGTCCAATTCGCCCTCGCCATTGCCCGGACGGGGCGTGCCGCTGTCCGCTTGGCTGCCTTGTCCCTGACCGTTTTGCTGGCCCGGCTG
>CAZIKH010000126.1:0-6484 GCA_964539755.1 uncultured Dinoroseobacter sp.
GCGCCCCCCCTGCCCCAAACCAGACCCGCAGCAATCGGAGACCCGCATGACCCGCATCGACGACACATTCGCCCGCCTGAAGGCCGAGGGGAAGAAAGCCTTTGTCGCCTATGTCATGGCCGGGGACCCGGATTACGAGACATCCAAGGAAATCGTGCTGGGCCTGCCGGGCGCGGGCGTCGATATCATCGAATTGGGGCTGCCCTTCACCGATCCGATGGCGGACGGGCCGACCATTCAATTGGCAGGCCAACGCGCCTTGGACGGCGGCATGACGCTGGACAAGACCCTGTCGATTGCACGGGCCCTACGGGACACCGGCGACCAGACCCCGATCGTGATGATGGGCTATTACAACCCGATCTATTCGCGCGGTGTCGACACCTTCCTTGCCCAAGCCAAAGAGGCGGGCATCGACGGGCTGATCATTGTCGATCTGCCGCCCGAGGAAGACGCCGAACTATGTTTGCCCGCGCAGGCGGCGGGGCTGAATTTCATCCGCTTGGCCACACCCACCACGGATGACAAGCGCCTGCCGCGCGTGCTGCAAAACACCTCGGGCTTCGTCTATTACGTTTCGATCACCGGGATCACCGGGGCGGCGGAAGCCCAAGCCAGCGATGTCGCCCCCGAAGTTGCCCGCATCAAGGCGGCGACCGACCTGCCCGTCATCGTTGGCTTCGGCATCAAGACCCCCGAAGCCGCGCGCGACATTGCCGCGATTGCCGATGGGTCGGTGGTTGGGTCGGCCATTGTCAAGCTGGTCGAAGACGGCAAAGCCCCGTCCGAGGTGCTGGCCTATGTCAAGGCGCTGGCCGACGGTGCCCACGCCGCCTAATCGCGGTTGGCATCCATCCAGACCCGCAGGTCCGTCAGGTCCGCGATCAATCGGTCCAGCGTGTCGGGCGGGACAACCGCCCCGACCTTTTCAAGGTCCGGGGTCAGCGCGCGGATCGCCTCGTCCCGAAACGCGCGCCCCTCGGGCGTGGTCCAAACCTGTTTGCTGCGCTTGTCGTCCGGGTTTGGGCGCATCTCGACCCAGCCACGCTTTTCCAAACCCGCCAAGGTGTGGGTCATCGTGGTCTTGGGCACCTGAAAGGCCTGCGCCAGTTGCAAAGGCGTGCGCCCATCCGCAACCCGCATCAAGTTGTTCAGCACCGAAAAATGCGACACCAACACCCCATCTGGCAGCCGGGCTTCGAACAGGCTGCGGCCAAGTTGTTCGATGATCCCGATCTCATTGAAGAGACGGAATAGCTGGGGCAGATCCGCGTCACGCATTCACAAGCTTGGCCTCGACGGGCCAACGGGGGGTCGGCCCAATGTCGGGACCATATCCGAGGCGGCACAGCATTTGAACCGTTCCCCCATCCGGGGCAAAGCGACCGTGCAGGTCGGCATAAATTTCGGCCATCTCGGGATATTCCTGCAAGCCTTGGCTAAGCGGGTGAAAGCCCACGCCGTCGCGCACCGCAGCCAAGTTCAGGCGCAGCCAGTCCCGCCCGGCGGCGATCTGCGCGGCCCGGCTGTTATCGGGCGTGACCGACCAGATATGCGCCATGGCGGTGTCGATCGGTTCCAGAACCGCGGTCTTGCCCTGCGCAAAGGCGGTGCTGTTGGGATCGCGCGCGGCTTCGCGGGTGAACAGACCGAACAGGCGCATCGCCTCGAAACCCGGGCCATGAAATTCCAGCCCGTCCGGGTTGGCTTCCACTTCGCGCCGACCGATGCGGAAGACATTCACGCTTTCGTCGAAGGTGCGCGGGGTGTCGATTTCAATCTCCATCGCCCGCACGGTCACCGCCCGCAGGTCCGCCACCTGTTCAGGGTCGCCGGTGTAGCCAACATCCACGGTTTCGGCGGCGGCGGCGATCCGGGCCAGAACCTCGGGCGGGACCGGGCGGGTGCGGTCATAAGGTTCCTTGTTGCTGCGGCGCTGTCCGGCCCAGGCAAATAGCGGATCAGGGGCCGCATCCGACGGGCGGAAGCGGCAAACCGCGACCGGACGCGCATCAAGGCCATCGGGATCGGTGCCATCCGGGAATAGGTCCACGTCAACGGCAAACCCATCTTCCAGCGCAGCAAGCCGCATCAATTCCAGAAAACATCCCAACGACACCGTGATCTGGCGATTGAACGGATCGGTTTGCGGCAGCAGGCGATCCAGATCCGCGTAGAGGACAGCTGTGTCTGGCGTGGACAGATCCACCTTCCACGGCTGCATGTTGTGCGAATTCGGGGCAAGGATGGCCCAGCTGAGCGCCCGCAGACGCGGATCGTCATAGGTGCCAGCGCGCCCCCAAGGGGTCAGGGCGGTTTGCAGGGGGCGGGTGATTTCCCAACCGACGCCCGCGCCGGCGGCAACGATCACGCCACCACCGATCAGGGCCAAAGTCTTGCGACGGGACAGGGTCATGGGGACCTCCATATAATACGATATCGAACTATATAGTGCGATATCGTATTATATGCAAGGGCAGCCACGAAAAAAGCGCGCCCCAAAGGGAACGCGCTTTCCATATTCGTGCAGGTCTTGCGACCGGCTTAGTCTTCGGCTTCCTCGCCATCGCCCTCGGCAGCGTCGGCTTCGCTTTCGGACGACCGCAGACCAGACGGGGCCGAGATATTCGCGATCACGAAATCGCGGTCGATGGTCGGCTTCGCACCAGACGGCAAGTCCACGGCGCTGATGGTCACGGTGTCGCCGATATCCAAGCCCGTCAGGTCAACGGTGATGTGGTCGGGAATATCGCCCGCCGTCACAACCAATTCGACCTCGGGGCGCACAACGGTCAGCACGCCGCCCTTCTTGATGCCGGGGGCCTTTTCTTCGTTGATGAACTCGACCGGAATGAACAGGTTCACCTTCGAGGTGCGGCGCAGACGCATCAGGTCCACATGGGTCGGCAAGTCCTTGACCACGTGACGCTGAACGCCACGGCAGATCACGCGCACGTCTTCCTGCCCTTCAACCTTCAGGTTGAACAGGGTGGACATGAAGCGCCCGGCTTTCAGGTGCTTCAACAGAACGTTGAACTTGATGTTGATCGGTTGCGGATCGACACCGCCCCCATAGACCACCCCGGGAACCATCCCGTCACGGCGCGCTTGGCGGGCGGCCCCCTTGCCTGTCCCCGCGCGTGCCTCGGCGATCAGATCTGGAATTTCTCCAGCCATGATAGCTATCTCCTGATAAGAGGGGCATCCTCCAAGGGTGTATGCCCCGGTTGAAGGCTGCGCTTTAGGACATATCGCACCGGGTGAAAAGCCGGAATCTGCATGCAAAGCACATCACGCGGGGCGGCAATGCGACACCCGCGGTCGGTCCGCGATTGCCTAAGGCATTATTTGCGATTAGCGCAGCGCCTATGTCTTTGCGCCGCAATCTGTCCCTGTCGATCACGCCCATGGCCGGATTTGCCGCCATCGGCTGCGGCTGGGGCGGATTTTCGGCGACGATCCCGGATGTCATGGCCAGCCTTGGGATGGACAAGGCCGAACTGGGGCGCGCGCTGTTCTTTTCGGCCTCGGCCAGTGTGGTGGCGATGGTCGTGGCCCCTCGTGCGATGGCCCGGTTTGGCACCGGCAAAGCGTTGATCGTGCCAGCGGGCCTGTTGCTGGCCGCCACGATTGTCTTGCCAGGCCAAGCCATCGGGTTTTGGACCTTGGGGCTGGCGCTGCTGTGGGTGGGAGCGATGGCGGGGTTTCTGGACGTCACCGTAAACGCCCGGGTCAGCGCGATTGAGGCCCGGCATGACGTCCCGTTGATGAGCCTGAACCATGGCATGTTTTCCCTAGTCTATGGCTTTTCGGCCCTGTCCGTCGGGATCGCGCGCGAATTCGGGGCAAGCCCTGCGCAAATCTTTACAGGCCTTGCGGTGGCTGTTGCGCTGCTCGCGCTGATCCCCCTGTTGGACCAGCGCACCGTTGACGCAGGTCCAACGCAGATAAACGTATCAAATGAGGGCCCCGCGCCACGCCTGCCCTTGATCGTGGTCGCCTTGGGCGGGCTGGTGATGATCGCATTTTTTTCCGAGAACGCGACCGAGGTGTGGTCGGCCCTGCATATCGAACGCACCTTGGGGGGACGCGCGGCCGAGGGCGCGCTGGGGCCCGCGCTGTTGGGCTTTACTATGGCCATCGGGCGGTTTTCGGCTCAGGCCTTGTCGGAACGCTTCGGTGTCCGGCGGCTGATGACAGTCGCCGCGATCCTTGCTGGTACGGGTGGCTGCATCGCAGCGCTCGCTCCCACGCCGCTGATCGCTTATCTGGGGTTTGGCGCGCTGGGGCTTGGCGTGGCCAGTCTGGCACCGCTGACCCTGACCCTAAGCGGGCGGTATCTGACCGATGCGCAGCGCGATTTGGGAATCTCGCGCATCGCGGTGATCGGCTATACCGGCTTTTTCTTTGGCCCGCCGCTGCTGGGCCTTCTGGCAGAAGTGGCAGGCCTGCGCGCCGCTTTCTTGGTGGTCGGTGTTGCGCTGCTGGCCTTCCCGATCCTATTGCGACTGCTCAGCTCGCCCCCGGCGTCTCCAGATAGCCTTGCGCAGCAACCCGTTCGTACAAGCTGAATTCCCGCGCACGGGCGCGGCGCAGTTCGGCTTCCAAGGCGGGGGACAACGGGGCATCGGTGCGCGGCGAGACATTCAGAACCGGCACCTCGATCTTGCGACCGAAGCGATCTTGCAAGAACGCATGCGCGGTTTCCATCTGTTCATAGGTAAACAGGTGGCGAATGCGGATGTCGTCCTGCCCGCTTAGGCAAAACCGATCCTGTGATCCGATCTGGCCAACCGGGCGCGGGTCGGGCTTCAGCGTCTCGGCAATGAACGCATCAAAGCTAAGCCCTTGCGCCGAAGCCGGCTTGCCCGCGAACTGGTCCGCGTTGCGATACCGATACCAACTGCGCAGCCGTTCGATCGGGTGGCGCAGAATGGCCATGGTTTCCGGCGCAACGTCATAGGTGGTTCGCAACCATGGTGCCAAATTGCGATGATAGGCCCCGGCATTCATGTGCCGCACGCGCGGCGGGTCGCGCAGGTCGATGCTGCAATGCGGGCGCAATGCTTCTTCGAGCGCGGTGGTCCCGGTTTTCGGCACCGCGAAAAAGGTCAGGTTCTGCTTGAAGAACACCAGCATGGGGCGACCATGGCGGGCCGCCCCGACGACGTCAAATCAGTTTGCCTGCCAACGCCCTTCGAAGTCTTCGGGGATCAACAGAACATCGCGGTCCAGCGTGTTCACATCGCGGCGTCCGCACAGCGCCATGGACAGGTCCAGCTCGCGGTGGATCACCTCTAGCGCGCGGGTGACGCCCGCTTCGCCCATCGCGCCCAGCCCATAGACAAAGGCGCGTCCGATCATGGTGCCCTTGGCCCCCATCGCCATGGCCTTCAGCACGTCCTGCCCCGACCGGATACCGCTGTCGATATGGACTTCGACCTTGTCGCCGACCGCGTCGATAATCGGGCGCAACATGCGGATCGAAGACAGGGCCCCATCCAGCTGCCGCCCGCCATGGTTCGACACGATGATCGCATCGACCCCCAGCTCGGCGGCTTTCTTGGCGTCTTCGACATCCAAGATACCTTTCAGGATGACCTTGCCGCCCCACATTTCACAGATCTGACCGATCCGCTTCCAGTCCAGCGAATGATCGAACGCCTCGGCCGTCCACGAGGACAGCGAGGCCGGGTCCGACACGCCGCTGGCATGGCCCACGATATTGCCGAAGAAACGCCGCTTGGTCCCCAGCATCCCAAGGCCCCATTGCACCTTCGTCATCATGTCGGCGATCGAGGCGGGCGTCAGCTTGGGCGGGGCACTCAGGCCGTTCTTGATGTCCTTGTGCCGCTGACCCATGATTTGCAGATCGACCGTAATCACCAAGGCCGAACACTTGGCGGCACGCGCCCGCTCGATCAGGCGGCGCATGAAATCATCGTCTTTCAACGTATAGACCTGAAACCAGAAGGGCGCGGTGGTGTTTTCGGCAACATCCTCGATCGAACAGATCGACATGGTCGACAGGGTGAAGGGCACGCCAAATTTTTCTGCCGCGCGGGCCGCTTTGATTTCGCCATCCGCGCATTGCATGCCCGTCATCCCGACCGGGGCCAGCGAGACCGGCATGGCATAGTCCTGCCCGATCATCTTGCAGGCGGTGGTACGGTTCGTCATGTCCACCGCGATGCGCTGGCGCAGACGGATCTTGTCGAAATCGCTGACATTCTCGCGGAAGGTCTGTTCCGTCCATGACCCCGACTCGGCGTAGTCATAAAACATCTTCGGCACCCGACGCTTATAGATCCGCTTCAGGTCCGCGATTTCGGTGATGACTGGCATGCCGGCTCCCCCCGCACAAATTGGTCAAGCCTACTAACCAATTTCCACGCGAGGGTGCAATGCGACGATTTTCCTAGCCGCCAATATGCTGGACGCTTTCAAACACCTCCAGCACGGGCGGCCCGTCATACATCTCGCC
>CAZIKH010000127.1:0-6481 GCA_964539755.1 uncultured Dinoroseobacter sp.
GGGGGCCGCGCCATGATAGGCCGGGAAGTACAAGGTGAATTCCGTGCCCTTGCCCGGGATGCTGTCGACGAAAATGAACCCGCCCGATTGCTTGACGATGCCATAGGCCGTGGACAGGCCAAGGCCTGTGCCTTCGCCGGTGCGTTTGGTGGTATAGAAGGGCTCGAACACCTTGCTGAGCAGATCGGGCGGAATACCGACCCCCTGATCGCAGACCGACACACAGGCATATTCGCCCACGGGCACGACCGCGCGGTCCTTGGTCAACGGATCCGTCAGCACGACGCGCCGCGTTTCAATGGTGATATCGCCGCCATCCGGCATCGCATCGCGGGCGTTGACGATCAGGTTCATGACAACCTGTTCCACCTGACGCTTGTCGGCGCGCACGGTCGGCAAGTCGGGGTCGTGCAACAAGGACAGGGTGACGGTTTCGCCCACAAGACGGTTCAGCAAATGGGTCAGATCGGCCAGCGCATCGCGCAAGTCGATCACTTCGGGCATCAGGGTTTGTTTGCGGGAAAAGGCCAGAAGCTGCCCGACCAGCGCCGAAGCCCGGTTGGCGTTCTGGTTGATCTGTTCCAGATCGGCGTAATCGCCGTCCCCGGGATCATGCCGCAGCAGCAGCAAGTCGCAATGGCCCGAGATGGCGGTTAGCAAGTTGTTGAAATCATGCGCAACGCCCCCGGCCAATTGACCGATGGCTTGCATTTTCTGGCTTTGGACGAACTGGTGTTCAAGGGTCTTCAATTCGGTCGCGTCATGCAGAATGGCGGTGATTTCGGCGACCTTGTCGCTGCGCCCCGGCGCAAGGCTGACCTGAATGAAACTGTCCTCGGCGCAGTGATGCAGACGCACCACTTCGGGTTTGGGCAGCTGCGGGGCGTCGATGGCTTCGTTCACCCAATCGGCAACCGACCGTCCAAGACCGGTGACAACATCCGACAAGCTGCCCGGCACGGCCCGGTCCGACAGGCCCAACAGGTCCCGCGCGGCGGCATTGGCTTCGACAATCGCGCCTTTGCGACCCAAGCGCAGCATTGCGACGGGCAAGTCATCCAAACGGACCCCTGCGCCGCCGCCGACCCCGGCATCTGATCCGGCCTGCAGCACGGCGATTTCCCGGCGGTCGCCTGCCAAAGCGCTATGATACACGCGCACCTTCTGCGGCGGCTGGCCCGAGGGTAGAAACCGGGCGATCCCGCCGCTGTCGGGCAATGGGTCGGGAAACAGGCGTTCCAGATCGTGGACGCGTCCCCCGGTCATTTGCCGCATCGCGTCGTTCATCGACAGAACCGTGCCCTTGGCACTGACCGTCATCAAGGGCACGCCGGTTGACCCAACGCTTGTCCCATCGGGTGCCTTTTCGGTCAGGTATTCCAGCCGCAACAGCAAGCGCCCTTGTGCCATCTGATGCAGCGCGGCCCGGAAATGCACCGATTTGGTCACGACATCTTCGATCACGCGCGCACGCCGCCCCAGCCGCATTTGTAGGCGCCGCAGAAGGGCCGCCGGGTCTTTTGTCAGGGGCGCCAAGCCCTTGGCCAGCCCGACCGAGGGAAGCAGCGGAAAGGCATCGCGCGCGGCTTGGTTCGTCCAGATGATATGGTGATCCGGCGTAAACAGAATGCTGGGCGCGCTTTCGGTTTCCAGAAAGGCTTGCAGGACGGTTTCGGTATGGCTGCGCGTGTGATCCGTCAGCGCCGCAAAGACGCGCAACAACAGGACCACGCACAGCAAGGTCGTCGCCGAGGTGATCATGGCCAGCCGCAGTCCCGGCGACGGCGTGATCGCCGCGGCCATGGCAAAAATCGCCGCTGCCCAAAGCAACAGATTGGATTGGCGGAAAACCGCATGGACCGCGCGCCAATCCTGACGCGATGGCGTGCTGGCGTGGTTCACAGGCCCTCCGTTTCAAGACCGCACCCGATGGGTATGGGTGGCAACGGGTTAAGCTTGCCTTAACGGGGCACGAATTGCAATTCTGGGTTGTGTTTCAGTTCGCCTTGCAGCTTAGGCGCGTTCCAAGCGCGCCATGTAGAACCCATCCCCCGCCGGACCGGGCAGCCATTGACGCTCAAATCGGCACTGCCAACCGGGCTGGGACGCAAGGAACCGCGCGATGGCCCCCGCATTTTCATCCCGCAGCACCGAACAGGTCGCATAGACCAATTGTCCCTGTGCCGTCACAAGGCGGGCGGCCTCGGCCAAGACCTGCTGTTGGGTGTCGCATAAGGCACTCAGATCGCCCGGTCCAAGCCTCCATTTTCCGTCCGGACTGCGCCGCCACGCGCCCGAGCCGGAACAGGGCACATCGCACAAAACCGTGTCGAACGGGGCATTCTCGGCCAGCTGCGGTTTCGTCACCACTTCGATCTGCACCCCCGCCCGCTGGGCGCGCAGCGGAAGATCGCTGAGCCGGGCTTGCGAAATATCATGGGCCCAGACCTGCGCGCCCCGATCCGCCAGCGCGAGGGCCTTGCCGCCGCCGCCTGCACAGTAGTCCAGCACGCGGGCTTTTTCCGGCAAGGGAATTTCGGCAATCATGGCTTGGGACCGGGCGTCTTGCAGTTCGATCACCCCGGCCTGAAGCGCCTTGCATGTGCGCAGTTTGCGTGCGCCCTCAACCACCTCCAAAGCGGTTTGGCTATCGGGCAGAGCGACGGTTTCGATCCCGTCTGCCTTCAGGTCATCTTGAACCTTGGCCCGTGTGCTGCGCTGAAGATTGACGCGCAGAAAGACCGGTGCGCGCTGCCGCAACGCTTGGGCGATCTCGGCGGCCCTTGATCCGTGGTCGCGCACCAACAGATCCCAAACCCAATCCTGCACATCGTGTTGGATGGCATCCGTGGGCGCGGGCGGGTTGGCCAATTGGGCGCGTTCGTCTTCCGAAAGCGGCGCAGGCGCATAGCCCTGCCCCGAAAACAGCGGGTCCAGATCGACACCCTGCTGCGCCAGACAGCCCGCCATGATCGCACGGCCCGTTTGCGCCCCGCCCCAAGCCATGGACGACGCCCATTTGCGGCGCGCATCGAACACCAGATCGCGCACGGCGGCCCGATCCTTGGACCCGGCATAGCGATTGCCACGCGCCCAGGCCAGCAAGGCCGCTTCGGTCGCCTGCCCGGCCAAGACCTGATCCAGAATGTCGATCGCCGCAGCGACCCGCGCGGCGGGGGTCACGGGCTAGCCGCCCATGCGGTAATTCGGGCTTTCGCGGGTGATCTGCACGTCATGCACATGGCTTTCCTTCAGCCCGGCACCGGTGATCCGCACAAACTGGGCCTTGGTGCGCATCTCGTCGATGGTGGCCGCCCCGACATAGCCCATCGCGGCCCGCAGACCGCCGACCAATTGATGCACGACCGCGCCAGCGGAACCTTTGTAGGGCACCTGCCCTTCGATCCCTTCCGGCACCAGCTTGTCGCTGGCGGCATCCTTCTGGAAATAGCGATCCGCCGAACCGCGCGCCATCGCACCAAGGCTGCCCATGCCCCGGTAGCTCTTGAAGCTTCGGCCTTGATACAAGATGACCTCGCCCGGCGATTCATCCGTGCCGGCGATCATGCTGCCGACCATGGCGCAGGACGCGCCCGCCGCGATGGCCTTGGCAAAATCGCCCGAATACTTGATCCCGCCATCCGCGATCACGGGCGTGTCGCCTGCGGCGGCAGCGCAATCCATCACCGCGGTCAATTGCGGCACGCCGACCCCGGCCACGACCCGTGTCGTGCAGATCGATCCCGGCCCGATCCCGACCTTGATTGCGTCCGCGCCTGCATCGATCAGGGCGCGCGTTGCCTCGGCGGTTGCGACATTGCCCGCCACCACCTGCACTTGGTTCGACAGGGATTTGATGCGGCGCACGGCTTCGGCGACCGAGGCCGAATGCCCATGTGCGGTGTCGATCACGATCAGGTCGCAACCTGCATCAACCAGCGCCTCGGACCGTTCAAAGCCTGCGTCGCCCACGGTTGTGGCAGCCGCGACCCGCAAGCGCCCCAAGTCGTCCTTGCAGGCCGTCGGGTTCAGCACCGCCTGTTCGATATCCTTGATCGTCAGCAGGCCGGTCAATTTGCCCTTGGCATCGACCACCAACAGCTTCTCGATCCGGCGGGCATGCATCAGGCTTTTGGCTTCGCCAAGATCCGCAGGTTCGCGCAACATTGCCAGATTGTCCGAGGTCATCATGACCGACACCGGGGTCCGGTCGTCTTCGGCAAAACGCATATCGCGGTTGGTCACGATCCCCAGAACCCGGCCCGCGTCATCGACGACGGGAAACCCGGTAATCTTGTAGCGATCTTGCAGTGCCTTGGCGTCCGCCAGCGTCTGGTCGGGGCGCAGGGTGATCGGGTTATAGACAACGCCCGATTCAAACCGCTTGACCCGGCGAATTTCGCGGGCTTGCGCGTCGATGTCGAGGTTGCGATGGACCACGCCGATCCCGCCGGCTTGGGCCATGGCAATGGCCATGCGGCTTTCGGTGACGGTGTCCATGGCCGACGACAACAGCGGAATGTTCAGCCCAATCGACTTGGTCAGGCGGGTGCGGGTGTCGGCGGTGCTGGGCAGAACGGTGCTGGCCGCAGGCACCAGCAGGACATCGTCAAAGGTCAATGCTTCCCGAATATCCATGGCGCGATCCTTTCTGCCCGATCCCATTTGGCGCTTTGCTATTTCACGCGCCGCGCCAAAAGGAAAGCCCCTGCCTGAGCGTCACGCCGTCGATGCGTTGGTTTTTGCCGCAAGGCTTCCCTTGGCCCACATTTGCAGGACCCGGTAAAGAACAAAGCCGATCAATCCGGTGACCGCCACCAGCAGGCAGACGCCGGCCACACGCGCCACATCGCCAAAAAGCGGACCCAAGCCGCGCCCGCCCAGCATCAACAGAAGGTTCGCAAAAGCGGCCAAGGGGAAGGTGAACGCGCCCCAAAGCGGGCTGAACCCCGCCGCAGTCAGGTAGCGCGCCTTGACAAGCAACCCCAAGAACACAGCGCTGGCAACGCTTGCGGCGATCAAGGCCACATCCGGCCGTTCCAGCAACAATGCCACGGTGCCGAACAGGCTGGCCGGGGCCAAATGGATCGCCAGAAGCGGGCGCAGGGGCGGCGGCGGATCGCGGCGGATCAACTGGCCAAGGCTGACGGCATAGATGAAGACCGCCGCAACCAAGGTCAGGACAAAGAGCGTTTCCGCCAGCCCGGTATAACCCAATGGCACCGCCGATCCCGGCAACAGAATGAACCCGACGAAGCTGAGATGCCAGATGGGCGTGACTTGGCGTTGTTCGGGCGGGCCGGAAAACAGAACCCACAGGATCAAACCGGCCAAGGCGGCATGGGTCAGCAGGGCAAGGCCCAAGACCGGCGCCGCCAAGCCGGGTTGATAGGGCACCAAGGTCGTGGCCAACAAGGCAAGGCAAAGCGAGGCGGCCGAGAGTCCCGCCCGCCCGGGCAGGACCCGAAGATCTTCGACCAGCGTCCCGGCCCGGCGCAGAAGCTTGGCCGCATAGGCCACAAGGGCAAACAGGAACAGCAATGTGACCCCGCCAAGGATCAGGTCGGACACGATCGGGGCTTTGGCAAAACTGTCGGCATAGCTGCGCCATGCCAGACCCAATCCGAAGGCCCCCATGATCGGCGGAAAGATCGCGGGCGGCGTCCGGGCAAAGAGCGGCAGCTTTGGCGCAAGGGGCGGCGGCGGTGGAAAATAAGGCGGGCGCGGTGGGGTCTGCTGGGCCATCACACCGACCCTTTGGCGTCCGCAAGGGTTGCCAGCAATCCCGCCCGCAGGATCAGGGCATCGCATCCAACGGCCAACAGCCGGACGCCATGCGCGACCAGCCCCGGCACATCGGCCACATTCATCGTCACCGTGGCACTGGGCACGTTCAGTCGGGCAAGCGTGGCATAGGCGTCGGCAATCGCGGCTTGCACCTCGGGCGCGGACGGATTGCCGGGATAGCCCATATCGGCGGACAGATCGGCCGGGCCGATGAACACCGCATCCACGCCGGGCGTTGTGGCAATCGCTTCCAATTCGGACAGGGCTTGGCGGCTTTCAACCTGAACGATCAGGCAGACCCGGTCATTGGCGGTGGTGGCGTATTCCGTATCCGCGCCATACCCGGTGGCCCGGGCCAGCACCGCGCCCATGCCGCGTGTGCCTTCGGGCGGGTATTTGCAGGCCGCAGCGATTTTCGCGGCTTCGGCGGCGGTGTTGACCATGGGCACCAGCAAGCTGGTCACGCCGATATCGAGGGCCTGCTTGATCATCCAGTCTTCGCCTGCGGGCAGACGCAGCACGATCTCGGTCTGGCTGCCGCCCATGGCGCGCACTTGGTCCAAGGTTTGGGTCAATAGGTTCGGCGCGTGTTCGCCGTCGATCAAGACCCAGTCGAACCCGGCAGACCCGGCGATTTCGGCGGCGGTCGGACTGCTGAGGGCCATCCAAAGGCCCCATTGCATTTCGCCGGACC
>CAZIKH010000128.1:0-6457 GCA_964539755.1 uncultured Dinoroseobacter sp.
ACGATGGCCCCCGGTCGATCCGGCGGACGGGTCGTCGGGTCGTCGAAGTCGTAAATCTGGATCGGCGGCGAGCGATAGATCGGGCGCGACAAGGGCGTCGCGTCATCGCTGATCCCGGCGTCTTCCTCGGTCACGCGGGACAAGGGCACAATCTGGCTGCGCGCGCCCGTTTCCCGGTCGATGCCGTTGAAATGCAGCCGCAGTTCCAGATCTTCCTCGACCGGGATATCGGCTTCCAACTCCATTTCCAGCCGCAGTTCATCCCCGGCAAAGGCCACTTGTGTCGGGTTCCCCTCGCCCGGGGGAATGCGGGTGAAGTAGAACCGGGTCGTGGCATCCGCGAAGGTCAGGAACCAGCCAATCGGCACGCCGTTGATATGAAAGACCTGACTGCCGGGCTTGACCGTTTCGTCATAGGTGATGTCGAACATCAGGACATCGTAGTCCTCGGGGCCACCTTCGAAGGGTTCGCCGCGCGCCGCCGCCAAGGCGCGCGCGCGTTCAAAGCCGGCGCGCCGTTCTTCGGCGGTCACAAGGCTGTCAAACCGCACCTCGTAGGTCAGGCCGGGCACGGCGTTTTCGATCACGAAGGCATCGCCATAGGTCGATGGCAGGTTCTTGCCATAGACGAACAGCTGCCTTGTGTTCTTGGTCGCCCCGTTCCGCACCAGATCGACCTGCCGTTCGATCCGCCGGGCTTCATCGACCACAAGGCGATGGGTGGTTTCCGACACCGGGGGGATGTCGCTGCGCGTGGGGCGGCGATGGGCGTAATAGGTGCCATCGGACGTATCCCGCGAGGCTTGGTCCTGCAGCACGATGGCGCCTTTGACCTCGGGGTTGCGGGTCCAGCTTTCCTGTCCGCTGATCTTCGGCCCATGGACCGAGAATTCGGTGCGGAACGATCCCGCCCAATGGTCGTCGCCCCGGCGGGACAGCAACAGGGTCAGGACCTCTTCCGGGGCGGCCTCCATCCGGACAGGGCGTTGCAGGCTTTGTGTGCCATCGCCCACGTCGAAGACCGCCGTGCGGGCAAGGGTCGGCACATCAATGATCCGGGCTTCCAGCAAAGGTTCCAGCCCGGTGTCCACCTCGTCTTCGGGTCGAAACCCGCTGACGCGGGCAAACCGGATACGGATCGAATCCTCGCCCGAGGCGCGCATTTCGAACGACTGATAGCGGTCATAGGTCTGGTCATTGGCAAGGGCCAAGCGCACCGACGCCCCGTCTTCGGCCACCTCGGCGCTGCCCAACTGGCTTTTGCCGTCCCTCGTTTGGCGCGTGATCAGCCATTGCCCCGAAAAAACCGAGGCGATCTGGGATTTGGAGTTTCTGGTTTCCAGGTCGAAGGTTTCGCGCCGCTGTTCAAGGACATAATCCGGATGATACCGGTCGTCATGATAAAGCCCGTCTTCGAATTCGCGCTGCCGGAACTGGACCGACCGAAGATAGAACAGATCGGTTTCAAACAGTTGCGGCCGCGCCGCCCGGTCCGCTTCATGCAGAAAAAAGCGCGGATAGCTTAGGCGCGCGGCGCTGGGGATTTGGGCCTCTTCCGGGTCGATGCGCAGTGTCACGGGTTCGGGCGCATCCGGGATCGTCAGGTATTCGATCTGGATCTTGACCGGGACCTCGTGTTCGATCGCGTCCACGGGCTGGCCATCCTGGCCCACCAAACGCATCTGGTATTGCGGGTCTTCCATGTCGAAACTCGACACCCGGCTGAGCGAATTCACGATGGAATAGGGGTCCTGAATGCTGTTCGCCCCGCCCCCGAACTGCGAATAGGACACATGCAGCCACCAATCCGTCAGGGTCGCGGTGATGGTCCGGTTGCGCACATCATAGCGCGCGCGGACCTCGCTCCATTGGGGGGGGTGCCAGTTGGCCAGAAGGTCCTGCCGCACTTGCATCGGCAAGGCTTCGTTCAGTTCGACGAACTCTTTCTGTTCGTCGATGGCCCGGCGCGCGGTCACGCGCTTGCCGTCAAAGGACCCGGCGTCATAATCGCCGCGATACCCGTTGTCTTGCACGAACCAGACCCGGACACCCGACTTGGCGGATTGGTCCTCGAGACCGATGCGCAGCGGGTCGTATTGGTTGACAAGATCGCTTTCGCCGACCCGTTCGTTCAGGCGGTCGATCTCGGCCTGAATGGCGGCGATTTCATCGTCGTAATAGGTCCGGCTTTCTTCGCGCAAATAGGTATAGTCGCCCTGTTGGCGCATGTCCTCGTCATCGGTGTTGATGACCAGACCGCCGCCCGGTCCACGCCAGACCCAGACGCGGGTGTTTTCCAGCTCGACAATCCGCGCCTGCAATTCCTGACGCTTCTGGATCGCTTCGGGGGGGGCATAGACCTCGGGTTCGGGCAAGTTGCCATCGGGGGGCGCGATGAACAGCGTGCGCCCGTCCGAGACCTGCCAGATGCCGAAGATGTATTGCGCAATCTGTTCCTGAAATTCCTCGGTCAGATGGGTCACCGGCGCGTCGTCGGCGACGGGGGCCTGCCAAGCCGTTTCGCCGTCCTCGGTCAGGCTGACCGGGGCACCGCCATGCAAGACCGTGCTGCCCGTGCCGTCATTGTGATCCACGCTGACCGTCACATCGCCAGAGGCCGGGTCCCAGTCGATCCGCACATCCCGCCCGTCGAGCAGTTCAAACGTGTAATCCCGTTCCAGCCCTTCGGCCGCATCAACCAAGGCTTTGGAAAACGTCTTCAGCCCATCGGCGATGGACACTTGCGATACGTCCCTGCCCGCGGCGGTCAAAACCCCGGCCATCGCGTTTGCGCGGTCACGCCGGGTGGTGGCCCCCAGCAACCTGTCAAAGGCCGCCTTCTGCGCCGGATCGGTCAGATCCAGCCCAAACTCGGTCACCAATTCGTCAAGGCTGCCCCCGGTCGCCGGACGCCCGCGAAAGTTGCGCAAACCCGTGGATCGCAAGGCTTCGCGCACGGCCTCTGGCAAAGGGGTCCCGTCCAGTTCGGCAAAGTCGCTGTCTTCCAGCTGGGCGATCAGGGCGCGGGACGCGTGGATCAGGTGATCGGGCACCTGCTGCGCCACCGCCCCGGTCGCCAACAGACAGACAGCAAGACTGGCCCGGGCCACGAATAGGAGGGCGGCCCGGGTCAGCGTCAGCCGGGGGCTATGTGGCCGACGCTGCAAGGCAGGTCACTCGACAGCGAAGACTTCGATCTTGTCCAGCAGGATCAGCAGTTCGCCATCGGCATTGTCCCACTTCGAAATCGCCACAGCGATCTGCCCCGGCACCCGCAGCGATGTCAGCGCTTCGGCTTCCGGCGCCCAGGCATTTCCGTCGCCATTGAAGTCAAACGGACCGTCCAGCTTGGCGGTATAGGACCGTCCCCGCTTGGAATAGGTGATCGTGGTCTGCCCCGAGGCAAAGGCCGGGACAAATTGATCATTGATCAACCCGACCGAGTTGTTCGTCCCACATCCGCCCAGTTCATAGTCAAACCGCGTGGATTCCCCGTTCGACATCTTTTCGTTGCCAAAGAAGGCCGACGCGCAGACGCCCCCGACATTGGTATAAAGCCGCGCGTTCAGATAGTTCTGCGGATCCCGATACAGCCCCACTTCGATCAGGTCGCGCCCGGTCTGAAGTTCCCCGTCGAAGGTAAAGACGATGTCGAAATCCCCGCGCGGCAGTTCATAATCCAACACGAAGATGTTTTCGGCCTCGGGATTGCTCATGCGGGTGTTCTTTGACGAAATCGCCAGCAGCGCCCCGTCTTCGACAATGAAATTGTCCGGGTTCGGGTTCACCACCTGCCAGCTTTCCGACAGATCGAACCCATCGAAATCCTCGACGAACAGCAATTCGCGCACCGGGGCGGCATCGGTGACGGTCTCGGTCGTGGCTTGGGCCAGTTGGACAACCGGCGCTTCGGCCCGCTGGGTTTCTTCAACGGCTTCTTGGATTGCCTCGGCAAAATCCTCGACCGAGCCTGCGTCGAAATACCGACCATTGCCCCGTTCGGCGATGCATTCGATCTGCGCGCGCTCGGACGGGTTCAGGTCCAGCCCGACCACATGCACCCGCACACCGACCCCGGCATTGGCCAGCGCCTCGGCTGCGGCACAGGGATCGCCGTCGCAGGTTTCGATCCCATCGGACACGAGGACCACGCTTTTGGGCCCCTCGACCCCGGCGAAGGTCGCCGCCGAGGCCTGCAAGGTCGCCGCGATCGGGGTCTTGCCGCGCGGGGTCAGCGATTGGACGCCACTGGCCACATCGGCCACGCTGGAAGACCCAAGCGGGGCCAGCACCTGCACATCGGCGCAGTCTTCCGCATTGCGATGTCCATAGGCCATCAGCCCGACCTGGGTGTCGCTGGGCAGGTCCCCAAGCAGGTTCCCAAGGGCATCCTTGGCGATTTCGATCTTCGCAACCCCATCGAGTTGCCCCCACATCGAGTTGGAGGCGTCCATAATGAACATGACGTTGTTGGCAGCAAATACGGGCGACGCGGCAAGTGACATTGCCACCGCCCCCCCGGTAAGAAGGCGTTTCATAAAATTATCCCCACTGTTCCGGTCGGGGCCCGTCCGAAGGCATCGCAAGGGGCCTCGACATCGAAGTCTTCCGTGACGGGCACTAGCCTAGGCCAGAATTTCGCATTCGGTCCACGATTCGTTGAAAACGACAGATTCGCGGCGGCGACGGGTCGTTTCCGGACATTGCACACAGGTTCGCCCGCCAGACGCGGCCGGGGGTCAATCAAGGCATTGGACCCAAGGGGCCTTCTTCATTGCGACGCAAGGGCGGTTTGCAGGCAGTCCACAAAGGCGCGGGCATTGGTCAGCGCGGTGCGGCGTTCGGTGTAAAGCGCGTGAACGCTGACCTCGGGGATCGACCAATCCGGGCAAGCAATCCCCAATCGACCGGACGCCAAGGCCTCGTGCAAGGTGAAGTCCGGCAACAGGGCAAAACAGCCGCCATCTTCCAGCATCACCCGGATCAGCGCGGCGTTGTTGACGATCATCTGTCGCGCGGGGCTGACCGCGACAGCGCGTTTACCCTCTCGCCGCAAGGACAGTCTTGACCCTGTGGCGGGGGACCGCAGCCATGTCAGTTCAGACAATTGGGCCGGTTCCGTGATCCCGGAGGCAAGGTCCGGGGCGCAACAAATCACCCCGCGTGTGGTAAACAGTTTGCGGGCAAGGCGCGGATCGTCCCCGGGGTCGCCGATGCGCAGCGCCAGATCCACCTGCGCGGCGACGGGATCAACGGGGCGGTCCTCTAGGTCAATCTCCAGCGCGATGCCGGGATGCGCGGCGGCAAAGGTGCTGACGACACGGGCAAAGGCGGGGCTGGCCAGCACCGTTGGGGCCGAGATGCGCAATCGCCCGGTCAGCCCGCGCCGCGCATCGCGCACGGTGTCCAGCCCATCGGCAAAGGCCTGTGTCAGGCTGCGCGCATAGGGAAGCAACGCTTCCCCTTCGGCGGTCAGGGCGATGCGGCGGGTGGACCGATACAGCAATTGCCGCCCCAGCCGCGCCTCAAGGTCCGAAACCATCTGGCTGACATAGGGCGCGGACAGCGCCAACCGTTCGGCGGCCGCGCGGAAACTGCCCGTTTCCACCACCGTCGCAAAGACCAGCATGGGACGCAGAAGATCAAGGTTATTCATAGGTTATTATGAACAAACTGATTGATAAACTGTAAATAGTTACTTTTTACCGCCCCGCGCAAACTGCCCTCATTCCAACCGATGGAGGACAGAATGCTACGAACCCTCACCCTTTCCGCCGCCCTTGCCCTGACCGCCGGGCCAACCCTTGCGCAGGAGGTTTCCATGACCGGACCCGTTTACGAAATCGCCATTCAGGAAGTCCGCAACGGCGATGTCGCCGACTGGACCGCCGCGCGCGCGCCCTTGCTGGAGGGTCTGGCGCAGACCCCGGGGGTCGAGGCCGACTGGACCCTGCGCGCCTTCTTCACCTTCCCTGAACCGGGGCCCCTGCCCGTCTATGTTGGCCTGACCCGCTGGTCGTCGATGGACGATTTCAACACCGCGTCCGAGGCGATGATGGGCCTGCCCGTCGTTCAAAGCTTCTTCGAAAAGGTCAACATGCAGGCCTTTGTTCAGGTTGTGCCCGCCGATGGTCAGCCATTTGTTCTGGAAGACTACATCAACGCGCCCGGCCAAGTGCTGGAGGTTGCCGTGCGCACGCCCAAGGCCGGGCAGGAAGACAATTTTGACGCCGCCCGCGCGGGCTTCTTTGGCAAGGTTGCCGAACAGCCCGGCTATCTGTTCGACCGCGAATTCCTGACCGCCGATGGCCAGCGCGTCGTGATGATCGGCTGGGAAAGCCAGCCGCAATTCATGGCAGCCCTCGGGGCGCTGTCGCAGATGCCGGAAATGGGCGCCTTCTTCGGCATCATCGACGCAACCGCCTATCAGGCGGCGATCCTCGAATAAGCCTTCCGA
>CAZIKH010000129.1:0-6388 GCA_964539755.1 uncultured Dinoroseobacter sp.
GACTTGGCGACGTCATAGAGCGTGACCATGCGAACTCCTCCCGACTCGGCTTGTGACACCGATGTCATGACACCGATGTCATCAAGGGACCCACATGTCAATCTTCGAGGGGGCACTGTCAGACAAAACCGACTTGAGCCGGGCAGGGCAGTCGCCTGGCCTGACCCGATGACCCAATGTAGCCCGTTCAGGTAGTTCAAAACCTCGCCCGAAAGCATCCGCCTGGCCGTGATGCTGTACGTGTGGTTCCCTTTGTCGCTGCGAAATGTGGAAGACCTGCTGCACGAGCGTGGGATCGAAATCAGCCACGAGACGCTGCGGTTTTGGTGGAACCGGTTCGGCCCGACGTTCGCTGCTGAGATCCGCAGAAAAAGGGTCAACCAAATGCGCGCGTACTCAAACCGGCATTGGCATTTGGATGAGGTCTTCGTGAAGATTAATGGGGAACGGCACTACCTCTGGCGGGCCGTCGACCACGAAAGCGAAGTGCTGGAAAGTTATGTCACCAAGCGCCGAGACCTGAAAGCAGCTTTGAAATTCATAAGGAAATCAATGAAGCGCCACGGCAATCCGGCAGTGATCGTGACGGACAAAATTCGATTCTTCGGCGCAGCGCTGAAAGTCGTCGGCAATGCACCGAAACAGGAAACGGGGCGCTGGCTAAACAACCGGGCAGAGAATTCTCACTTGCCATTTCGAAGATGGGAGCGTGCGATGCTCCGCTTCCGACGCATGCGATATCTTCAGAAGTTCGCCGCCGTTCACGCTTCCGTTTACAACCTCTTCAACACGGAGCGCGCCCTCTACAGCCGACAAAATTTCAAACTGAACCGTGCCGCTGCTCTCGCTGAGTGGCGTGACCTCTGTTCTGCCTGACATAGGATGGGATTGGGTAAACTGAGACTGGTTCGCATTCGTCTGACAGCACCTGGCGCGACCATCGGGAACGCCCACCTACAGGTGACGGTTCCACATATTCTCCAACCGTTCCTGGCGACCCGAACGCGGTTCCGGTTCGACCCCGCCCGCCAGAACGGGCTCTGCGGCCTGTTCAAGACCGCCCGCCAAAAGCGCCTGCGCGGCCGGGTCATCCCAACCCGCGTAACGCGCCCGACGCGCAGTTTCCAACGCATCAGACGCCAACAGCGCCGCCGCGCATTTCAACGCCCGCGCGCAAGTGTCCATCGCGCCCACATGGGCCAAAACCAGGTCCTCGGCCTCGAGCGACTGACGACGCAGCTTGGCGTCGAAATTGGTGCCGCCGGTGGAATAACCGCCCGCGCGCAGGATTTCGTAAAAGGCCAGCGCCTTTTCGGCATGGTTGTTGGGGAACTGGTCCGTGTCCCAGCCAGATTGGTAATCGTTGCGGTTCATGTCGATTGAACCAAAGATCCCGAGCGAGGCGGCCAGCGCGATCTCATGCTCAAAGGAATGCCCGGCCAGAATGGCATGGCCCTGTTCGATATTGACCTTTACCTCGGTCTCAAGCCCGAATTCGCGCAAAAAGCCGTAAACCGTGGCCACATCGAAATCATATTGGTGCTTGCTGGGTTCCTGGGGTTTGGGTTCGACCAGGATCGCGCCCTTGAAACCGATCTTGTGCTTGTAATCGACCACCTGTTGCAAAAAGCGCCCCGCCTGCGCGCGTTCGCGTCGCAAATCGGTGTTGAGCAACGTCTCATAGCCTTCGCGCCCACCCCAAAGTACATAATTCTGGCCGCCAAGGCGATGGGTGGCATCCATGTTGGCCTTTACCGTAGCCGCGGCATAGGCATAGACATCGGGATCGGGGTTCGTTGCGGCCCCGGCCATCCAGCGGCGATGGCTGAACATATTGGCCGTGCCCCACAAGAGCTGCGTCTTGTGGTTGGCCTGTTTCTGGCCAAGATAATCGACGATCTCGTCTAGGTTGCGTTTGCTTTCGGCAAATGTTGTCCCTTCGGGGCGGACATCGGCATCGTGAAAACAGTAGAAGGGCACGCCCAGAATATCGAACAGATCAAAGGCCGCATCGGCCTTGGCCCGGGCATGGGCCATGGTGTCGCCAAACCACGGGCGCTCAAAGGTCTGGCCGCCAAAAGGGTCCCCCCCCGGCCAGGCAAAGCTGTGCCAATAGGCGACGGCAAAGCGCAGATGATCCTCCATCCGCTTGCCCAAGATGGCTTCATCCGGGTTGTAATGGCGAAAGGCAAAGTCATTGGCGCTGTCAGGGCCTTCAAAGCGAATGGTGGGAATATGGTCAAAGTAACCCATGATGTTCCTCATATCGTGCTGCCACAAAGGGCGGATTGGCCCGCACGCCAACGTGCATGGGCGGTGTTGAAGGCATCTTGCAGCCGGGCGTCCGGCAGGAAGCTGCGGGCGATCTTGGGGCGCGTTGCGATTTCGGTGCCCACCCCGGTCGCGGCCATCAACCCCAGACGCGCCGCGCCAAAGGCGCCCCCGAAATCGCCTGCAACCGGCACATCGACCGGAACGCCCAGCGCCGTGGCCAAGCAGCCCAACCAATACTCCGACCGCGACCCGCCCCCCATGGCCAGCAAGCGGTCGATCCTTGTGCCGGTGGCGGCCAGCGCGTCGCGGCATTCGCGCAGCGCAAAGGTGACGCCCTCCAACACGGCGCGCGTGCCGGCGGCGGTATCGGTGGCATGCTCCAACCCCATGAAAGCGCCCCGAATGGCAGCATTGTTCAAAGGTGTGCGTTCGCCACCCAGATGGGGCAGGAACAGCGCAGCACCCGGCGCTTGCAGGGGGCCAAGCTGCGCGGTCAGCGCCTGCGGCGACTGGCCGACAAAGCCGCCATACCAATTGAGCGCATCCGTCGCAGCAAGGACCACCCCCATCTGATGCCAGCACCCCGGCAGGGCATGGCAAAAACTATGCACGGCCGTGTCAGGATTGGGGGAATAGCTGTCGCAGGCCGCAAACAGCACACCCGATGTGCCAAGGCTGACAAAGGCATCCCCTGCCGCGACAACCCCCGCCCCGATGCCCGAGGCGGCGTTGTCGCCCCCACCCCCGGCCACCACCACGCCCGGCGCAATGCCCCAACGCTGCGCCAGCGCGGCGCGCAATTGGCCTGACACCTGCGGGCCTTCCACCAGCCGGGGCATCTGTGCGCGGCTCAGATCCTGTCGGGCCAAAAGCGTATCCGACCAGTCCCGCGCCCCGGTGTCGAGCCAGGCCGTGCCTGCCGCGTCCGACATGTCGGACACATGTTCGCCCGTCAGCCACAGGCGCAGATAATCCTTGGGCAAAAGCACCCTTGCGACCTTTTCCCAGATCGCGGGTTCATGGTGGCGGACCCAATCGAGTTTCGGCGCGGTGAACCCCGGAAACACGATATTGCCGGTGATCGCCCGAAATTCGGGCAGCGCGTCCAGCGCTCGGGCCTCGGCATGGGCGCGGGTGTCATTCCACAAGATGCAGGGGCGCAAGACATGATCGGCCGCATCCAACAAGGTCGCGCCATGCATCTGCCCCGACAGCCCGATCCCGCGCAAATTCTCCAGACCATGGACCGCCAATTGGTCAAGCACAGACTGCGCTGCGGCAATCCAGTCCCCGGGCGCTTGTTCCGACCAACCGGGCGCGGGGCGTGCCACGCTCAGGGCCGCGCTGGCCTCGGCCAGAACCACCTGATCTTCGCGGATGAGAACGCCCTTCAAGCCTGATGTGCCCAGATCAAGGCCAATAAAAACCGCTTTGCCCGCGCTCTGCATGTGTCGCCTCCCGATCAACCGCCTTCGACGGATCGCGCCTCACGCCTGTCTCAAGGCGCGACCGTGGAACACCGATCACCCCGGTTGCTGAAGATTTTTTGCGCGCGCCCCGCAGCCCCGCGACCAAGGAAATCTGCCAAGGCTTCACTCTGGTCTGTCTGCAAGGCACCAACGCCGCAGGCCAAAAGATGCCCCCAGACGGCGGCAGGGTCTTGCATGGCGCGGCTGTCGGACAGATCGAGGCTGTGAACCGGGTCAAGCGTGTTCGTCCATATCCCCACATGCTGCGGGGTCAGCACGCCGGACAGGTTCAGCAATTCTTCGATATCGCGGAACTGTATTTCGACCATGGGCGCGCGAAGCCGTTCCACAATGCGGGTCACGCAAGCCACGAGCGCGCCCTTTGGCGCGTCAAGGATCACTGGCATGAAGGCAAGCTTGCCAAACCAGTCACGGCCAAGGAATTCCGACCCATCGTCATCATGGGCGACGATCATCTTCATCAGGACCTGATCGGTCATCCCCATGTCGATCACCGTGGCGCATGCCGCATCGAGGTCGTCGCGCATCTTGGTGTCGATGTTGATCAATCCCTTGCCGCGCAGCGCCGCGAGCATCTCGGGCAGGCGGGGCAAAGGCGTCGTGGTCAAGGGCGCGCCGTTCAGACCGTCGGATGCACGCAAACGCGCGGATGCAAGCATGGCCGGGGTCATGTCACGCACAAGACCCGAAAGCGACGTGGTGCGGTCGAGCGTGTCGTCATGGATCACGACAAGCGACCCGTCGGCGATGGATTGCGCGTCGATCTCGACCATGTCGGCCCCGAGCGCAAAGGCGCAAAGGGCTGCCTCGATCGAGTTCTCGGGGGCTTGCCGCCAATCGCCCCGATGGGCGACGATCCATGGGTGCTGGTCGAGGGTGGCGATCGCGTCACCGATTGTCGATGTGGCGGAAGTGCGTTTTTCCAATTCGGAACCTGCTGATAGGGCCGCCAAGGGACGGCGATTTGTGGGAAATGACGGAGAGCGAAGCAACGCTCTCCGTCCGGTCGGGGCGCCCCGGGAGGAGGTTGACCGCCCCGGCTGTCTTAGCGCTGGAAGACGTTCTCGATCACGCCCGGAACGACCTCGCCACTGGCCAAGGGCGCGCCCCAATTGGTCCGGTTTGCCCGATCTTCTGCCGGGATCAGCGCACCCGCGCTATCCGCGCCCGCATTCGCAGGGGCAGTGCCAAAGGTCTGGTTGAACAGCGTCTGCGTGGCGGCCGAGGACAGCCAATGCGCCAGCACCAGCGCCGCGGCGGGATTGGTGGCATTGGTCGGAACAGCGACCACGTTGCCGCCGCCATTCATGCCGAAATCAGGAACGTAGCACTGGAAGCGATCGGCAACTTCGCCACGGTTGATGTTGCCGGCAAGGAAATCTTCCCATGTCGCGATCACGGTAAATTCGCCCGAATTGAAGCGCGACAGGCTGTCCGCGTTCGATGCGGTAAGCACGTAATTGTCCTCATGCGCGATGAACCAGTCATAGACGGGCTGGAGGTCTGGCACCTCGCTCAGCGTGTCGTCCATGCGGATGCCCAATATGTTGCGGCTGATATTGTGGATCAGGGACGGGCCGGAGCCGCCATTTTCAAAGTTGAACCCCAGTTGACCGGGGTTTGCCGCCATCCACGCGGCCAGTTCTTCCACCGTATTGGGCAGGTCGGCCAGGTCGACGCGGCTGGGATCGTAGGCAAGGCAAGTCTGGTTGCCCCAGAATTGCGCCGCATAGCCCCCCCAATCAGCCCCTTCCACCACGGGGTTCAACGCGGCGCCTTCGGGTAGAACCGGGGTGATCGGACCCATGAAAAGATCGGACGGCGTGATCCGGAAACCAGTGGCCCCGCCCATCGACATCAGGTCGATTTCGGTGCTCTCCAGCGAGCGTTCCGCCATCAGCTTGTTGAGGACATCATCGCCCGAGTTGACATCGGGGATGGTGACCGTGATGCCGTATTCTGCCTCGAAGGCCCTCACCACTTCACGGAATTCAGGCTCGAAATACCAGTTGTACCAAGTGACCTGACCCTCCGCCTGCGCTTGGGCGACGATATCGTCCCAAGACATTGACAAGAGCGATTGATCTGCGAACGCGGTGCCTGCCGTGGCCCCGACCAGGGCGGTGGTGATGAACAGCTTGCGCAACATTGTATCCTCCTTTGGTTGCGGTCGTATCAGCCTTTGCCCGAGACATTGGCGGGGTTGGCGGATTGCATGAGGCGTTCCAGCACCAGCAGAAGGGCGACATTGGGAACGACCAGAACAAGGGCCACGACAGCCGCATTGGGGCGGATGAAGTCGAAGCCGAGATAGGCATAAAGAATGGTCGGGATGGTGGTGAAAGACGGCGACCCCACGATGAAGGCCAGCGCGAATTCCTCGATCGACAAGATGAAGACGATCAGGAAGGCAGCGAAAAGCCCGGGCTTGATCACCGGCCAGAAAGCCGCGCGGAACACGCCAAAGGGGGATGCGCCCAAATCGCGGGCGGCGTTGATCACCTCGGGGTTCACCTGTGAGAAAGAGACCGAAAGAATGCGCACGGCATAGGGCATGAACACCACGACATGCCCCAGAAGGATCGCCAGATACCGGGAATAGGCCCCAAAGGACACAAGGATCG
>CAZIKH010000130.1:0-6387 GCA_964539755.1 uncultured Dinoroseobacter sp.
AACTCCTGACATCTTCGATGTGAACGAAGCGCTCTACCACTGAGCTAATCACCCAACTTGGATGGTGGATTTAGCCAAGCGGTGCCCGAGGTGCAAGAGGGCTTGCGCCAAAAAATCGCCCGTCCCGGATCACTTTGCCCAGCAGGCGCCGCGCAAGACCACAATATAAAGGTTTGACAGCAGACTTACCCACAGGCCATGGTTATCCACAGCAGGGATAGGAGGACCAACCATGGGACGGACAATATCTGCGCTGGCTTTGGCCGCATGTTTGGCGACACCTGTCCAAGCGGACCCTCAGACGCCGAAACCCGGTCCCGCCGCCCCTGTCCTGAGCGCCGCCGCCATCACCCCGGTTGTCGGTCCGGCGGACCGCCCCGACATGCGCCTGTTCTTGCTGCAAGCGACCAGCTTTGTCTCGGCGGTTGGGCTGGTGACCGGCACCCCGCTGCTGCCCCTGCCCGCCCGCTAGCAGCGGCGACAGATGCAAAAAATCAACACTTTCACGCCCATGGCGGGCGTTCTTCACGTTTGAGCCTTGTCTAAATCCGATATTTGACGGACTTATCCCCAGATTTCCCAAGTTATCCACATATGGATCAAGGACGCAGATATGACCAAGACGCTTCCCGCCCTGGCTTTGAGCCTGAGCCTGATCACCGCCCCGGCCTTTGCTGGCGGTCTTGATACGCCGATCATGGAACCCGTGATCCAACCGCAAGTGGTGGAAACCCAAACCGCCGGGTCTTCGTCGCATGCATGGGTCGTGGTGTTGCTCAGCGTGCTGACGCTTGGCGCGATCCCGCGCTAAGTCCCCCCTTCCCCCAAGAAAAAACCCGCCGCAGGGACTGGCCTGCGGCGGGTTTGTCATTTCAAGGGCCTTCGGATCAGTGGGCGATGGCCCCGCCCGCTTCGCCCCCGGCCTTCAGTGCGGCTGCGGCGGCGGCGGCTTCTTCGGCCTCCTCATCCCATTCGATGGGTTCGGGCGCGGCCACCAAAGCCAGTTTCAGCACCTCGGACACGTGGCTGACCGGGATGATTTCCAGCCCGTCTTTCACGCTGTCGGGAATGTCCGGCAGGTCCTTTTCGTTGTCCTTCGGGATCAGCACGGTCTTGATCCCGCCCCGCAAGGCGGCCAACAGCTTTTCCTTCAGGCCCCCGATCTGCATGGCGTTGCCGCGCAAGCTGACCTCGCCCGTCATGGCGATATCCTTGCGCACAGGAATGCCGGTCAGCACCGACACGATGGAGGTGACCATCGCCAGACCCGCTGACGGGCCATCCTTGGGCGTGGCCCCATCGGGCACGTGCACATGGATGTCCATGCGGTCAAAGCGGGGCGGCTTCACCCCGATCTGCGGACTGATCGACCGAACATAGGACGACGCCGCGTCGATGGATTCCTTCATCACATCGCCCAGCTTGCCCGTGGTCTTCATGCGACCCTTGCCCGGCAGTTTCAGCGCCTCGATATGCAGCAGATCGCCACCCACGCTGGTCCAGGCCAAGCCGGTGACCACACCGACCTGATCGGTTTCTTCGGCCAGACCGTATTTGAACCGTTTCACGCCCAACATGTCTTCCAGCGCGGCGGGCGTCACCTCGACCTTGTCGGCTTCCTTGCGGACGATCTTGGTGACGGCCTTGCGCGCCAGTTTGGCGATTTCGCGTTCAAGGTTCCGCACCCCGGCTTCGCGGGTATAGGTGCGGATGATCTCGGTCAGCGCCGCGTCGGTCAGGCTGAATTCGGACTTCTTCAGACCGTGGTTCTTGACCTGTTTGTCGATCAGATGCTGACGGGCGATCTCGGCCTTCTCGTCCTCGGTATAGCCCGCAAGGCTGATGATCTCCATCCGGTCCAGCAGCGGCCCCGGCATGTTGTAGCTGTTCGCCGTGGTCAGGAACATGACGTTCGACAGGTCGTATTCCACCTCAAGATAGTGGTCCACGAAGGTGCCGTTCTGTTCGGGGTCCAGAACCTCGAGCATCGCGCTGGCCGGGTCGCCCCGGAAATCCTGCCCCATCTTGTCGATTTCATCGAGCAGGATCAGCGGGTTGGTGGTTTTCGCCTTTTTCAGCGCCTGGATGATCTTGCCCGGCATCGAGCCGATATAGGTCCGGCGGTGGCCGCGAATTTCGGATTCGTCCCGCACGCCGCCCAGGCTGATGCGGATGAATTCGCGCCCCGTCGCTTTCGCCACGGATTTCCCAAGCGAGGTTTTCCCAACCCCCGGCGGGCCGACAAGGCACAGGATCGGGCCTTTCAGCTTTTTCGAGCGTTGCTGCACCGCCAGATATTCGACGATGCGTTCCTTGACCTTGTCCAAGCCGTAATGGTCATCATCCAAGATGCGCTGCGCGCGCCCCAGATCTTTCTTCACGCGGGACTTGGTGCCCCACGGGATCGACAGCATCCAGTCCAGATAGTTGCGCACGACGGTCGCTTCCGCGCTCATCGGGCTCATGTTCTTCAGCTTCTTCAGCTCGGCATCGGCCTTTTCGCGGGCTTCTTTGGACAGCTTGGTTTCCGCGATGCGGGCTTCCAGTTCGGCCACTTCGCCTTCGCCGTCATCGCCGTCGCCCAGTTCCTTCTGAATGGCTTTCATCTGCTCATTCAGATAGTACTCGCGCTGGGTCCGCTCCATCTGCGTCTTGACGCGGCTTTTGATCTTCTTTTCGACCTGAAGCACGCTCATTTCGCCCTGCATCAGGCCAAAGACCTTCTCCAGCCGTTCGGCGACATTCAGCGTTTCCAGCAGGTCTTGCTTCTGGCCAACCTCGATCCCCAGATGGCCGGACACCAGATCCGCCAGCACGTCGGGTTCCGAGGTTTCCATGACCGCGGCCAAGGCTTCCTCGGGCACGTTCTTCTTGATCTTGGCATAGCGTTCGAATTCCGAAACGACGGACCGCTGCAAGGCGGCCAGAATATCGGGCGCGCCGTCTTCTTCGGTCAGCAAGCTGGTTTCGGCTTCGAAGAACGCGTCATTGTCGAGGAAGCGGTCGATGCGCACGCGCGCGCGGCCTTCGACCAGCACCTTCACCGTGCCATCGGGCAATTTCAGCAATTGCAGAACATTGGCCAGAACGCCCGTGCGATAGATATCGTCGGCGGTCGGATCGTCGGCGGACGGGTCCTTTTGGCTGGCCATCAGAATTTGTTTGTCGTCGCGCATCACCTCTTCCAGCGCGCGGACAGACTTGTCGCGGCCAACAAAGAGGGGAACGATCATATGCGGGAACACCACAATGTCGCGCAGGGGCAGGACGGGAAATGTGCTGCTCGGTTCAGTCATGGGTTTGTCCTTATCCTAAGGCAGGTCAAAGCGCCCTGTCTCAGCGACACCCTGACCCCACAGACCCCATACTTGTTGGTCCGCGCCCCGAGATTCAACCCAAGATATGGAACGGTCCCCAGCTTTCGCGGGCGGCACGGTCAGGCGGCGGCTTCTTCGCGCTTGCGCTCTTCGGCCTTGATCGCAAGGTTTACCATCTTGTGGGCTTGGCCATACCAATGCGGATCGCAGTCATACTTGGTGCCAAGGCGTGCCGCATCCATCGGCGTGAAGGCGCGCTGCGAGGACGGCAAGGCCCGCCGCCCCCAGACCACCGGGCAGTCCTGATGATGCGGGTTGAACGTCCAGCCGACATGGCCGCACAAGCGCTTGAACATCTCGAACAGCACATGCTGGGTCGGATGGTTGATGCCAAACAGCGTCGGGCGTTCAAGGATGGTATCGGCCAGATAATCGGAAATCCGGATATCGCAGGCGGTGTCTTCCTTCTGCGCGGTCTTGCGCAGCGAAGCTTCGATCCGGTCGAAGTTCTGCATGTCGATCTTGCCGTCGCAGAGGTCTTGGAAAATGTGGATCGGCTTTCGCCCTTCCTGCCCCGCCAAGACCTGCTCGGCCCCCTTGATCACCGATTTGCCTTTCGAAGCGATGATTTCCAAAGACGCCAGCCCATCGACATAGACATAGGGCACGAACACCACGTCCCCCCGCGCCGAGGCGCGCACATCGTTGTAGTTGAACAAGGTCGTCGGGTTTTCGATGGATTGCGCGACCACGATATCGGCTTCGGCCAGTTCTTCGCGCGTGGCCGCTTCGTCGTAATCGCCCCAATAAGGCGTGATGGTGCGAAACTTGGCGGGCATCTTCGGAAACATCTCGCGGCAGATGCCCCGCAACGCGTTGACCTGACAATTGCCCAAAAACAGTACCGACATACCCGTTCCTCGATCCACTTGGTGTTTTTATCCACAAAAAGCGGCCTGCTCAAAGCCACCTTTGCGCCTTTGGTGCGGTATGCCGGAAAAATCGGCCCGAATTGCGGCCCTCGGCGGGTCAGACCATGCCATTTTGCGGCAAGGGAGAGGGCTTTGCCTTATCCGTCCAGCGCGGCGATCACCGCCGCCGCCAAGGGGCGGGGCGAATAGCCCAGCCGCGACGGCGTCAGCCCCATGCGCACGATCACAAGGTTGCGGGACGGGAAGATCCCCACCGATTGCCCGTCATGGCCCGCAAGCCAGACCGCGTCTTCGATGGGGGGCTGGCCGCCGGGCGTTTCGCGCCACATCTGACCTTGGGTATAGCGCCCGTCCGAGGCCGCAACCGGCGTGAACATCCGCTGGGTAAAGCCTTCGGGCAGCAGCCTTGTGCCGTTCCAAACCCCGTCTTGCAGCAGGAACTGGCCGAACCGCGCCCAGTCCCGCGCCGGGGCATACATGTAGCTGGATCCGACATAGGTGTCGCTGGCATCGGCCTCCATCACCGCGCCGGACAGGCCCAGCGGGCCGAACAAGGCGCGGTAGGGATAGGACAGGCTGTCCGCGCCCACCGCGTCCTGCCAAACCCGCGCCAGCATCGTCGAGGTGCCCGAGGAATAGACAAAGGCGGTGCCGGGGGCCGCTTCGACCGGGGCGCTGGCGGCAAAGCCCGCCATGTCATCGGTCAGATAGAGCATCCGTGTGACGTCCGAAACATTGCCATAGCCCTCGTTCCAGCGCAGGCCGGATGTCATCGACAGCATGTCAGCCAGCGTGATCTCGGCCCGTGCGTCCCCGGCCCAAGCGGGAAAGCTGGCCGTCAAAGGCGCGTCGAGGCTCAGATCGCCCGATTGCACCAAGGTGCCGATCAGGGCAGCGGTCACGGTCTTGGTCATCGACCAGCCCAGCAGCGGGGTGGTTTCGTCAAACCCCTCGGCATAGGTTTCGCCAAGGATGCGCCCGTTTTGCAGGACCAAGGCCGCCCGAACCCCCGGCCCCAGCAAGGCCGGATCGGACAAGACCGCCGCCAGATCGGGGTCTTGGGACGGGGGGCCGGGCGTCCACGGATCGGACGCCGCAGGCGCGCTGCCCCGGGTTACATCGGCTTGGGTCAGCGCGGCGTCCTGCACCACCGCACAGCCCAGCCCTTCGCGGGCCACGGCCCTGGCCGGGGCAAAGGCCCCGAACACGCGCGCGTCGACAGCGTTCGCATCGGGATCGACCGCGACCGACACATAGCGCAGCAGGGGGTGTCCCGGGGCTTGCACATCCACCTCCAGCACCTCTTGCGGGTCGCGCCCGGCAAGGAAGGTGTTAGAGCAAACGATCTTGGCGGCGTAATTCGTGCCCACGCGCAGCAGATCCGGTGGCGCGGCCCACAGATACCCCAGCCCCGCCAACACCAAGAACGCCACAAGGCCCAGTAGGCCCTTCAAGACTTTCCCCATGCCCTGCCCCCCTCCATCGGCTTCTTCTAGGCCCAAATACTCAAACAGGCTCGATATCGCCGCGCGCGCGCAGGGCGTGGAAATCGGCCTCGAAACCCGCGAAATTGCCCGCCGCGATCGCGTCGCGCATCCCCTGCATCAACGCTTGGTAATAATGCAGGTTATGCCATGTCAGAAGCATGCCGGAAATCATTTCCTGCGCGCGAAACACATGGTGCAGATAGGCCCGGCTGTAATTGCGGCAGGCCGGACAGGTGCAGTCTTCGTCCAAGGGGCGCGGGTCTTCGGCATGGCGGGCGTTCTTGATGTTGACCTGCCCGCGCCTTGTCCAGGCCTGTCCGGTACGCCCCGACCGCGAAGGCAGCACGCAATCCATCATGTCGATGCCGCGCTTGACCGCGCCGACGATATCGTCGGGCTTGCCCACCCCCATCAAATAGCGCGGCTTGTCCACGGGCAGTTGGTCGGGCGCGAAATCGAGGCAGGCAAACATCGCCGCTTGCCCTTCGCCCACCGCCAGCCCGCCCACGGCATAGCCGTCGAATTCGATGGCGCGCAGGGCTTCGGCGCTGCGGGCGCGCAGGTCTTCTTCCAGCCCGCCTTGCTGAATGCCGAACAAGGCGTGCCCCGGACGGTCGCCAAAAGCATCGCGCGACCTCTGCGCCCAGCGCA
>CAZIKH010000131.1:0-6358 GCA_964539755.1 uncultured Dinoroseobacter sp.
GCCCCTAGACCGGGTTCGGCAAGGGGCGCCCTTCCAGAAGGGCAATGCAATTGTCCAGGGCCATTCGTCCCATCGCCTCGCGCACCTCGAGGGCCGCGGTGCCCAGATGGGGCAGCAAGACGACGTTTTCCAGCGCGCGCAACGCCTCCGGCACCGCCGGTTCGAATTCGTACACGTCCAGCCCCGCACCCGCCAATTGCCCCGCCTGCAAGGCCGCGATCAGGGCGGTTTCGTCCACCACATCGCCGCGCGCGATGTTGACGAAAATCGCATGGGGTTGCATCGCGGCAAAGGCGTCGGCGTTCAGCAAGTGGTGCGTTTCCGCCCCGCCCGGCACGGCCACGATCACGACATCCGCCGCCGCCATGACCTCGGCCAGTGTCCCCAACTGACGCGCGGGCACCTCCACCGACTTGGCCGAGCGGTTGTAGAACACCACCTCCATGCCGAACCCGTGATGGCAGCGCTTCGCAATCGCCTGCCCGATCCGGCCCATGCCCACGATGCCGACGGTCTTGCCCGTCACATGCAGGCCCAGCATCTGCGTCGGATGCCAGCCGTCCCAAGCGCCCGACCGCACCAGCCGTTCGCCTTCGCCCGCGCGGCGCGCGGTCATCAGCATCAAGGTCAGCGCGATATCGGCGGTCGCATCGGTCACGGCCCCGGGGGTGTTTGTCACCGCCACATCCACCGCCGCCGCTGCCGCCGCATCAATGTGGTTATAGCCCACCCCGAAATTCGCCAGCAGCATGCAACGCGGTGTGCCCGCTTCGGCAAAGGCATCGGCGGTGAAGGCATCGCCCAAGGTCGGCAACACGATATCCTGATCGCGCAAGGCGGCCACGCATTCGGCATGGGTCATCGGCTGGGTGGTGGGGCGGGTCGTGACCTCGAACCGGTCCCGGGCCACGGCCATCACGCTGTCGGGCAAATCCCGCGAGATCAGAAGTTTCATCAATAAAGCCTCCCGCCTTCCGGCACATCCAGATCGGGCCGGATCAACACCACCTCGCCCGCGTCATCCGGCACGCCCAAGACCAGTATTTCGGACATGAACTTGCCGATCTGGCGGGGCGGAAAATTGACCACCGCCAGCACCTTCATGCCGATCAAACCCTCGGGGGTATAGTGTTTGGTGATCTGGGCGCTGGATTTCTTGACCCCCAGATCGCCGCCAAAATCGACCCACAGCTTGATCGCGGGCTTGCGCGCCTCGGGGAAGGGTTCGGCCTGCACGACGCGCCCCACCCGCACATCCACCTTCAGGAAATCGTCAAAGGTGATCTGGGTCATCCCTTCAACTCGCGGCTGCGGGCGGTGGCGGCGCGGACCGTGGCGCGCATCAGGGGGGGCAGACCCGCGCCGGGGTCCATCAACACGCGCAGGCCCGCTTCGGTCGTGCCCGCCGGGCTGGTGACGTTGACGCGCAGTTGCGACGGGGTTTCATCGGCCACCTCGGCCAAGGCCCCGGCCCCGGCCACGGTCGCCTTGGCCAGTTGCATCGCCAGATCCGGCGGCAAGCCTTCGGCCTGGCCAGCCGCGGCAAGGGTTTCGATCATGTGAAACACATAGGCCGGGCCAGAGCCCGACACGCCCGTGACCGCATCCATCTGGTCTTCGGCCTGCAGGCGCACGACCTGCCCGATGGCCGAAAGCAGCGTTTCCGCCAAGTCCAGATGCGCCGCCCCGGCAGCGGCATTTCCGATGATCGCGGTGATCCCCTTGCCGATCGCCGCAGGCGTGTTGGGCATGGCGCGGATGATCGGGGTCTGCGCGCCAAAGGCCGCTTCGAACGTGGCAATCGGGGTTCCGGCTGCGACCGACAGGATCAAGGTCTGCCCGCCGCCCAAGCCCGTGACGCTGGGCAAGGCTTCACCCATCATCTGCGGCTTGACCGCCAGCAACGCGACAGCCGGGGCGCTTGGCACCGGGCCGTTCAGCACAACGCCGCGCGCGGCTTGGGCGCGCAACCAGTCCGACGGGTTGGGGTCCAGCACATGGACCGAGGCTGGCGGCAAGCCGCCGTCCAGCCAACCGGCCAACATGGCCGATCCCATTTTCCCGCATCCCAGCAGAAACAGTCCGCGCTGCGCTACCTCGGTCCCGTTCATCGCACGCCCCCCAATCCTTGGTTCAGGCGCGACCGTAGGCTTCCGCGATGGCCACTTGCAAGGCGTCTTCGGGATCGCGCCCCGCCCAGCACACCAGTTGGAACGCGGGATAGAAGCGTTCGCAATTGGCGACCGAGGCGGTCAGCATCGTGTCGATCTGTTCCGGCAAGGCCTGCGCGCCCCCCGCCAGCATCAAGCCATAGCGGAACACCATCAGGCGTTGCGGCGCCCAGAAGGTGAACGCACCGGACCACAACCGATCATTGGTCGCGTTCAGCACCCCATAGAGCTGGTCCAACCGGCTTTCGGGCGGTTCCATTTCAAAGGTGCAGACCAGCCGCAGGGTTTCATCATAATCCGACCAAGCCAGCGTCACCGAATAGGTGCGCCACTGGCCTTCCACCGCCATCGCGATCTGGTCGTCGGTAATTCGGTCGAAATCCCACGCGTGATGCGTGGCCAGATTTTCGACGATATCTATCGGATGAAGGTCTTCCGCCTCCATCAACTGCTCTCGGTTCGACATGCCCGGCCCCGTCTTTTTTGGCCTGCTGTCGGGTTCCCCACAACAAGCTGGGTGTCCTTGCAAGGTCTCGCGTTGCCCGCGCAAGCCCTTACCAATTATGGTGGTTGCCACGGGCCAATCTGTAAAGGGAATTCTGCGTCAGAACAACGGGCATGGGCGGATTTCCACCGCTTCGCCCACAGGAATTTCCAATGACTCCAACGGGATGTTCCAGACGGACAAGAATGCTGCGCCGCCGCATTGCAATTGTGCAAGCGCCCGCGACGCGGGCCAGACTTAGGTCTTGGACTTGCCTTCCAAGGCCGCGATCCGGGCGGCCAGCGCTTCGTTTTCCTCGCGCGCTTTCTGGGCCATGGCGCGAACCGCGTCGAATTCTTCGCGCGTCACGAAATCCCGATCCGCCAGCCAGCGGTCAAGGAAGCTTTTCATCGCGGTTTCCGCTTCTTCCTTGGCCCCTTGGGCGACGCCCATCGCGTTGGTCATCAACTGGCTGACATCGTCCAGGATCTTGTTGCGGCTTTGCATGACGGGCTTCCTTTTCCGATCAAACGGGTTTTCGCTTATATGGGTCGGGGCGGGGGAAACCTCAAGGTTGACTTCCCCAAGCCCCCTCGCCAGCAAGAGGCATCCGGTTCAAGGTTGACCCATGTTGCTTGCCATCCCCTTTCCGCCCCTCTCGCCCGAGATTTTCAGCCTGACCGTGGGCGATTTCAACTTCGCCCTGCGCTGGTATGCGCTGGCCTATATTCTGGGCCTGCTTCTGGGCTGGTGGATCGTGGTGCGGCTGGTCAAGCGCCCCGCGCTGTGGCCGCGCGACACCGCCCCCATGACCCCGCCCCAAGTCGAGGCTTTGCTGACATGGGTGATCCTGGGCGTCGTTGTCGGCGGGCGGCTGGGCTATGTCGCCTTCTATCAGCCCGATTATTACCTGTCGAACCCGCTGGAAATCCCGATGATCTGGCAAGGTGGGATGTCGTTCCATGGCGGGTTTCTGGGCGTGGTGGTGGCGGGTGTGCTTTATTGCCGGTCCATCAAGGCCCCGATGTTGCAGGTCGCCGATGCCATGGCGCTGGCCACCCCCATCGGGCTGATGCTGGGGCGGCTTGCCAATTTCATCAATGCCGAACTCTGGGGGCGTCCGACCGACATGCCGTGGGGCGTGATCTTCCCCGGGGCCGCCGCCCAAGACTGCGGGGACGCGATCACCGGGCTGTGCGCCCGCCATCCGTCGCAACTGTATCAGGCGGGTCTGGAAGGTTTGGCGCTGGCGGTGCTGCTGTTCTATCTGGCCTACCGCACCGCGACGCTGAAGCGCCCGGGCTTTCTGACAGGGGTCTTCCTGATGGGCTATGGCGCAGCGCGTATTGTGGTCGAGCTGTACCGCCAGCCCGACGCCCAATTCGTGACCGAAACCAACCCGCTGGGCCATGCCTATGTCTTTGGCGAGATCGGGCTGACCATGGGGCAGGTCCTGTCGCTGCCGATGATCGCCTTCGGGGTGGGGCTTGCCTTGGCCAGCTATCTGCGCCGCCCGGCCGAGGCATGACACCGCTGGCCCAACAGCTGATCGCGCGCCTGAAGCAGACCGGTCCGATCACGATCGCCGAGTATATGACCGAATGCCTGCTGCACCCCCGGCACGGCTATTACACCACGCGCGACCCGCTGGGGCGGGCGGGCGATTTCATCACCGCGCCGGAAATCAGCCAGATGTTCGGGGAATTGGTCGGGCTGAGCCTCGTGCAAGCCTGGCTGGAACAGGGCGCCCCCAGCGACGCGATCCTTGTCGAACTGGGTCCGGGGCGCGGCACGCTGATGGCCGATGCCTTGCGCGCGATGGCCGCTGTGCCGGGGACGCGCCTGCGCCCGCATCTGGTCGAGGCCAGCCCGGTGCTGCGCGACGTGCAAGCCGCCACTTTGGCGGGGCACGATCCGGTCTGGCACGATCACGTCGCCGACCTGCCCGATGCGCCGATCTTCCTTGTCGCCAACGAATTCTTCGACGCCCTGCCGATCCGCCAGTTCCTGCGCACCGGGTCCGGCTGGGCAGAACGCCAAGTGGGGCTGGACGGCGACAGCCTGTGCTTTGGCTTGGCCGAACCCGCCCCAAGGGCCGATCTGGCCGCGCGCATGGCCACGACCCAAGACGGCGACATGGTCGAAACCTGCGCCCCCGCGCGCCCGATCATGGCCGATATTGCCGCGCGGATCGCGGCCCGGGGCGGGGCGGCCCTGATCGTGGATTACGGACATCTGGGCGGCACGGGCGACAGTTTCCAAGCCGTGCGCGGGCATCAAAAGGAACACCCCCTTGCCAACCCCGGGCAGGCGGACCTGACCGCGCAGGTCGATTTCGCCCCCTTGATCCAGACCGCCCGCGCCGCGGGCTGCGTGGCCACCGGGCCTGTCCCCCAAGGCGTGTTTCTGGAACGGCTGGGCATCACACCGCGCGCGCAGGCCTTGGCGCGCAACCTGCAAGGGGCCGCGCTGGACACCCATATCGCCGCACATCGCCGCTTGACCCATCCGGCGGAAATGGGGAGCCTCTTTCAAGTGGTGGGCCTGACCCCGGTGGGGCAGCCCCTTTTGGCTGGAACCTTCGGAGATGCGCCCGGAACATGACCTTGCACGCGATCACCGCCCCCGCCCTGGACCCTGTGCGCCACGGGTTTTTCACCCGCAAGGGCGGCGCGTCCTCGGGCGTGTTTTCGGGCCTGAATTGCGGCGCGGGATCGTCCGATCTGGCCGAAGCGGTGCGCATGAACCGCGCCCGCGTGGCCGCGCAAATGGGCGTCGCCCCTGACCATCTGGTCACCGTGCATCAGACCCATTCCGGGCGCGCGGTGACCATCGACGGGCCGCTGGACGGACCGGTCCCCGAAGCCGACGGCATGGTCACCGCAACCCCCGACGTGGTGCTGGGCATCCTGACCGCCGATTGCCAACCGGTGCTGTTTGCCGATCGCGACGCGGGCGTGGTCGGGGCGGCCCATGCCGGCTGGAAGGGCGCGCAAGCCGGGGTGCTGGAAGCCACGCTCGACGGGATGGAAAGCTTGGGCGCCGAACGCGCCCGCATCACCGCCGTGATCGGCCCGACGATTTCGCAACGCGCCTATGAGGTCGGCCCGGAATTTCTGGACCGCTTTCTGGACGAAGACCCCGAGAATGGCCGTTTCTTTGCGCAAGGCACCGGGGACCGCCTGCTGTTCGATCTGGTGGGCTATGGCTTGCACCGCTTGCGGGCCGCCGGGGTCGGCCATGCCGAATGGACCGGGCATTGCACCTATTCGGACCCGGAACACTTCTTTTCCTTCCGCCGCGCCACCCATCACGGCGAAGCCGATTACGGACGGTTGATCGCCACCATCCGGCTGTAGCGCGCCGCAATTTCGCCACAATTGACGCCGCGAACGGGATTTTGTCCCGCAAAGCCCGGGCCGCGCGCGCTGCATCTGCCGCGAATTTGGGTCAAATGCGCAAGACCTAGCCCGGCGCAAAACCCTGCAAGAACCGCAGCGATGTCCAAAACACGCCGCATTGCCCTGTCATACCGAAGATTGCCGACCGACCGCCCGCGGTCTGTTGGTGTGTGTAACCAGTGAAAATGGACCCAATGTGCCGGGTCCGTCGCTTGTCCGGGGGGGCAAGCCAGTTAGGAGTAAACAATGCGTAAGACACCGCGTTGGCTGAAATCGGTCATCGCAGAGGCTGACAAAACCGC
>CAZIKH010000132.1:0-6341 GCA_964539755.1 uncultured Dinoroseobacter sp.
CTGGAAGGCAAGCCGATGAAGCGCCTGCCCGGCGTGCCGAAACCCGTGCTGACGCCGATGCAGAAGCGCGAGGTCGCCGCGCGGCGGACAATGGCCGCGCTGGGCTACAACGAATGCGTCACCTACAGCTTCATCGACCAGAAGGCCGCCGCGTTGTTCGAAGGCGGCACCGAAGCGACGGCGCTGGAAAACCCCATCAGCGCGGACCTGTCGCACATGCGCCCCGCGCTGCTGCCGGGTCTTCTGCAAGCCGCGGCGCGCATTCAGGCGCGCGGGTTCATGGACCTGGCGCTGTTCGAACTGGGCGCGGCCTTCCATGGCGGCGAGCCGGGCGAACAGCACACGCTGGCGACGGGCCTGCTGGTCGGCAAGACGCTGGCCAAGGACGTGCATGGCGAATCGCGCGGCGTCGATGTCTACGACGCCAAGGCCGATGCCGAGGCTGTGCTGGCCGCGATGGGCGCGCCTGCCAAGGTGCAAATCCTGCGCGGCGTCAGCGACTGGTGGCATCCGGGGCGGTCGGGCAAGATCTGCCTTGGCCCGAAAAAGGTGCTGGGCGTCTTCGGCGAGATTCACCCCAAGGTGCTGGCCGCGATGGACGTGAAAGGCCCTGCCGTGGGCTTTACCCTATGGCCCGCCGAGATTCCCTTCCCGCGCAGCGCAGGCAGCACACGACCCGCGCTGGAACTGCGCGATCTGCAGGCGGTGGAACGGGACTTTGCCTTTGTGCTGGATGCGGATGTCGAGGCGTTGAACGTGATCAACGCCGCAGCAGGCGCTGACAAGACGCTGATCGACAGCGTGCGGGTCTTCGACGAATTCATCGGCGGCAGTCTGGGCGCGGGCAAGAAAAGCCTTGCGATCACCGTGCGCCTGCAACCGACCGAGAAGACGCTGACCGAAAAGGACATCGAAGCCGTCGCGGCCAAGATCGTCGAGAAGGTCGCCAAGGCCACGGGCGGCGTTCTGCGCGGCTGACGGCGGGTCTTGAGTATTTGGTCCTAGAAGAAGCGGGGGCGGTCCTGACGCAGGATCGCCCTATCTTTGCGGCGAAGGAGAATTTGAGATGACTTTGAACGTTTACCTGTCTGGCGAAATTCATACCGATTGGCGCGAACAGATCATCGAAGGCTCCAAGGGCCTTGATGTGCAGTTCTCTGCCCCCGTGACAGATCACGCGGCCAGCGATGATTGCGGCGTGACCATCCTTGGGGCCGAGCCCAACAAGTATTGGCACGACCACAAGGGCGCGATGATGAACGCCATCCGCACCCGCACCCTGATCGAAAAAGCCGATGTGGTCGTTGTGCGTTTTGGCGAGAAATACCGCCAGTGGAACGCGGCCTTCGACGCGGGCTATGCCGCAGCGCTGGGCAAGGCGCTGATCGTGGTGCAGATGCCCGAGCACCAGCATGCGCTGAAGGAAGTGGACGCCGCCGCCCTTGCCGTGACCGAAGACCCGGCCAAGGTGGCGGATATCCTGCGCTATGTGCTGGAAGGCACGCTGCCAACCTAGCCTTCGCGCGGCGGGATGTTGCGCGCGGCCTGCACGGCGGGCCGGGCGGTGAAGCGGTCCATATAAGCGACGACATTGGCGAAGCTGTCATAGGCGACAACCTCTTTCGCTTCGTAGAAATCAAGGGCCGCAACCCAAGGCCCGATGGCCATATCGGCAATGGAATAATCCCCGGCAATCCAATCCCGGCCTTCCAGCGCCGTATCCAGCACGCCCAACAGGCGTTTGGCTTCAGCGATATAGCGGTCGCGCGCGGTGGGGTCTTCCATCTTGGCCCCGGCAAAGCGATAGAAGAAGCCAAGCTGGCCGAACATTGGCCCCAGACCGCCCATCTGCCACATCAACCATTGCAGGATGCGCGCCCGCTCGGCCGCGGTCTGGCCGAAGAACAGGCCGGATTTTTCAGCCAGATAAATCAGGATCGCCCCGCTTTCGAACAAGGCAATCGGCTGTCCGTCCGGTCCGTTGGGATCCAGGATCGCGGGGATCTTGTTGTTGGGGTTCAGGGACAGGAATTCGGGGCTTTTGACATCGGCATCGGCCAGCGTGACGCGGTGCGCTTCATAGGCCAAACCCATTTCTTCCAAGGCCAGGGACACCTTGATCCCATTTGGGGTGGGGAAGGAATAAAGCTGCAACACGCTTGGGTCTTGCGCGGGCCATTTGGCGGTGATCGGGAATTGGTCGAAGGGGGGCATCGCGGTCTCCTCGGTTGGTGCTTGTCACCTAGGGGGGAAGTTCCGGCCAAAAAACCCATGCCGCTCTGCCGAAATCTGGTAGCAGATGTGCGCCGATGCAGACCGGCACGGCAGCGAACCAGACTGGGGAGAACGAAATGCTTAAGGAATTCCAGACCTTCATCGCGAAGGGCAATGTGATGGACATGGCCGTCGGGATCATTATCGGCGCGGCCTTTACGGCCATCGTCAAATCCATGGTCGATGACATCCTGAACCCGATCATCGGGGCGATCTTCGGCGGGGCCGACTTCACCGATTACTTCATCTTGCTGGGCGGCGAGGGGGAGTTTGCGTCGCTGGAAGCCGCCCGCGAAGCGGGGGCCGCGGTCTTCGCCTATGGGGCCTTCCTGACCGCTGTGGTGAACTTCCTTATTATTGCCTTTGTTGTGTTCCTCCTTGTGAAGAACGTGAATCGCATCAAGGACGCGCTGGAGAAAAAGGAAGAAGCGGCCCCAGCCGCCGATCCGGGACCGTCCGAGAAGGATATCCTGATCGAGATCCGCGACGCGCTGGCCAACCGATAAGACCGCTGGCAGGCCGGGCGCAGGCCAAGCGCGCCCGGCCACGGCAAAACACACCGGAGGACCGATGACACAAACCGATCTGGACCAGATTGACCGGGCGATCCTGACCCGGCTGCAAAAGCAGGGGCGGCTGTCGAATGCCGAACTGGCCGAGGCGGTGAACCTGTCGCAATCGGCCTGTCATCGCCGCGTCGCCCGTCTGGAAAGCGCAGGCTATATCGCGGGCTATGTCGCCTTGCTGGACCCGCGCGCGCTGGGTCGCAAGACAACGGTCTATGTCGAGATCACGCTGGCGGGGCAGGCGGATGAAGTGTTGTCCGCCTTCGAAGCGGCGGTCGCCAAGGTGCCCGAGGTGCTGGAATGCCACCTTATGGCGGGCAGCGCCGACTACCTGTTGAAGGTCGTCGCCGCCGATGCCGAGGATTTCGCGCAGCTGCACCGCAAGTCGCTGGCGAACCTGCCGGGGGTTGCCAAGCTGCAATCCAGTTTCTCGTTAAAGACAGTGGTCAGTACCACCGCATTGCCGGTCTAGGGCCGGGCGTCAGACGGGGCGCAGCGCGAAGGCGATGGACAGGATCGCGATCGCCCCCACCCAACTGATCAACGCCCGCCATCCGATCAACAGCGCGCCATGGTCGATGCGTTCCCGGGTGAACTGGATCAGGCCTGCGGGCAAGGCGACGGCTGTCGTGGCCCCGACCCCCATCCCGATCAGGAAGATCACCGGCAATTCCCCCAAGACATGGGTTTCCATCAGGAAGCGCCCCGACAGGCCCACACAAAGGGCCGACAGCGCAGTGATGATGGGGGTGGATAGGGGCGGTCCGACAAGCCCCAGACAGGCCACGCCCAAGGCCGCGCCAAACAAGACCAAAGCCGACACTTGGGGCAACACAGGGCCCAGCCCGAACCCGACCAGCGCCCCGAGCAGCAAGCCGGGCCAAGCCGCGATGACGCCTTCGACGCGCCAGATGCCGATGAACATGCCCGTCCCGATCAGAAGAACCGCAACGGGCAGCATCAGCCAAGGCTGCGCCACCCCCTGCAGGAACAGATCATAGAGGTCCTGACCGGTTTCAAACGTATGGGCCGCCGCCGGGCGCGCCAGCCCGACAACGACCAACGCGGCCCAAAGCCTGTGGATCATGCGACCCCGGTCAGGAAGGCCGCGCCCGCCAGCGCGATCACCGCGCCCGCGCCGCGCACGGCCCATTGGCCGCCCTTGATCCCGTTCAGCGCCCCGAAGGCGATCCCCGCCACATGCAGCGCGCCGGTGGCGATCACAAAGCCCACGGCATAGGCGATCGGGTTCGCGGCATCGGGCAGTTCGGTGCCATGCGCATGTCCATGGAAAATCGCAAAGGCGCCGACAACGATCGCGGCCACCCAGATCGGGGCCTTGACCCAAAGCGCAACCAGAAGCCCCAGCACAAGGCCCGAGACCGCGATCCCGATCTCGACCGCGGGCATCGGGATGCCCAATACCCCAAGGGCGCCGCCAAACGCCATGACCAAGGGAAAGACCAGTGGCAGGATCCACAAGGCGGGCGCCCCCAAGACGGCGCCCCACAGGCCAACCGCCACCATGGCGACCACATGGTCCAAACCGTAGATCGGGTGTTTCAGGCCCGACAGAAAGCCGCCTGTCAGGCCTTCGCCCTCGTGGGCGAGGGCTGGGTTGGTGGCCAGTACGACCAAGATCATGCCAACTAGGGCGAAGTGCATAGCGCGTTCCATTTCATCCTCCCGCAGGTGTCGCGTGTTTGGCGTCAACCTATCGCATGCGGCCTTGCGGGCAATGAAAAAGGTGCCGGACTTACATCTTCAACGCCAAGCCGGGGGCGATCACGTCCAGTTCCAGCGCTTCGCCCACGGGGCGGTTGGTCAGGCGGCCAGCGTGGACGTTCAGCCCGGCCAAAAGGTGTGGGTCGTCCTGACAGGCCTGCCGCCAGCCCTTGTCGGCCAGCGCCAGCAGGAACGGCATGGTCGCATTGCCAAGGGCGATGGTGGATGTCCGCGCAACCGCGCCCGGCATGTTGGCGACGCAGTAGTGCTGAATACCATCGACATCGTAGATCGGGTCCGCATGGGTGGTCGGACGCGAGGTTTCAAAACACCCGCCTTGGTCGATGGCGACATCGACCAGCACCGCGCCGGGTTTCATGTCGGCAAACTGCGCGCGCCGCACCAGTTTGGGGGCGGCGGCACCGGGGATCAGCACCGCGCCGATGACCATGTCCGCGCTGGCCAGATGCTCGGCCAGAAGTCCGGCACTGGAATAGCCGGTGTTGAAGTCCCGCCCAAAGACATCGTCCAGATAGCGCAGCCGGGGCAGCGACCGATCCAGAACCGTGACATCCGCGCCCATGCCCGCCGCCACGCGCGCCGCATGGGTGCCGACGACACCGCCGCCGATCACCAGAACCTTCGCCGGGCCGACGCCGGGCACGCCGCCCATCAGCACACCGCGCCCGCCATTGGCCTTTTGCAGGGTCCATGCGCCAACTTGCGGGGCCAGCTTGCCCGCAACCTCGGACATGGGGGCCAACAGGGGCAGGCCGCCTTGCGCATCGGTCACGGTTTCATAGGCAATCGCCGTGCAGCCCGACGCCAGCAGATCCTGTGTCTGCGCCGGATCGGGGGCCAGATGCAGATAGGTGAACAACACCTGCCCTTCGCGCAGCATCTTGCGTTCGACGGCCTGCGGTTCCTTCACCTTCACGATCAGGTCGGCTTCGGCAAAGACCTGTGCTGCGGTGTCCGCCAGACGCGCCCCCGCCGCCAGATAGGCCGCGTCGTCGAACCCGGCGCCAAGGCCCGCCCCGGTCTGGACCAGAACCTCATGGCCATGGGTCACGGCTTCGCGGGCGGCGTTCGGGGTCAGCCCGACGCGAAATTCCTGGGGTTTGATCTCTGTCGGGCATCCGATGATCATGGCGCAGCTCCTTCTTGCGGTGTCGGCGGTCTAGCAAGAAGGGGCTGAAAGGTGTGTGCAAAGTCACCTTTGGAACGGGCAATAGGTGGGAGAAGTTTGCATAAATTAGAGAATTGGCGCAAGAAAATTGCACCAAGGCGACGATCCGCGGAGGTCTAGCCCAGAATCGGGAACCAGTCTTCGCGCAGCTTCTGCCCCGGCACCATGCCATGCCCCGGAAAGGGCGGCGATGTGCGCCCCGGGCGTTCGACATAACGCGCATCGTCCCCCAACAGCCGTAGCGAAAACGCCCTGCGGCGCGCGGTTGTCAGGTTGCCACGCGCCCCGTGCAGCGTCTTGTAATGGAAGGCGACCGCATCGCCGGGCTGCATCGGCCATTCCAGCACCTTGAAGACCAGCGGGTCCGCATCGGGATCGGGCACCGGGCGATAGGTGCCATCATCGGGAAAGAAATTGTCTTCCTTCAGCCATTTGGTCGGCAGAACGGGCTTGTCCCAAAGATGGCTGCCGGCCACCAGCCGCAAGGACGCCTCCTGCACCGGATCGACGGGCACCCAGAAGGACAGCATCTGCGTGCCATCGACGAAATAATAGGGGGCATCCTGATGCCAGGGGGTGGGTTTGGC
>CAZIKH010000133.1:0-6316 GCA_964539755.1 uncultured Dinoroseobacter sp.
TCCACGCTTTCGGGGTGGATCGTGGCATAGCTGCACATGGTCGTCGTGCCATGGGCCAGCGCCAGATCGAAATAGCGCGCGGCGATCTCGGACGCATACCCCGGATCGCCAAAGCGCGATTCCTCGGGGAAGGTGTAGGTGTTCAGCCAGTCGATCAGCCGCTTGCCCCAAGACGCGATCATCGCGGTTTGCGGGTAATGCACATGGGCATCGATGAAGCCGGGCAGCAACAACGCGTCGCCCAGATCCTGCAGGGCGGCCTGCGGATGGGTGCTGCGCAGATCGTCCGCGGTCCCGACCGCCGCGATCCGACCGTCTTGGATCAGCACCGCACCGCGGCGGTCATGCCGCGCGGCCCCCACACCTTCGTGAAACGGGTTTCCGTCAAAGCGCAAGGTTTGGGCAAGAAGCAAGGTTTCGGTCATTGCGCGACCCTAGCGGCGCAATTTCGCAGGGTAAATCACCGAATCTGCCCGACCGCCCCCTGTTGCCGACGGCCCGCTTCCGCTATCTCACCCCCAACCGGGGAGCATCGCCATGGCCGAAGACAACGTCATCACCGAGGACGGCACCGACGCGGACTACGCGCTTGACCGGTCGACCGTGCAAGACGTGCTGGCCGCGGTCGAAGCGGGCGATATGGGCGCGCTGGAAACGGTGCTGGAACCGCTGCACGCGGCTGACATCGCCGACCTTCTGGAACAGATCGACAGCCGCCAGCGCCGCAAGTTCCTTGCCCTTTGGGGCGTCGAGCTGGACGGCGAGGTTCTGTCCGAACTGGATGAAGGCCTGCGGGTCGAGGTCATTTCCGAGATGTCGCCGCAAGCCTTGGCCGAGGCGGTGCGCGATCTGGAAAGCGACGATGTCGTCGACCTGATCGAGGACCTTGAGGAAACCGAACAGCAAGCGGTTCTGCAAGCCCTCGAAGCCAGCGACCGGGTCGCGGTCGAGCAGGCGCTGACCTATCCCGAATACTCGGCCGGGCGTCTGATGCAGCGCGAATTGGTCAAGGCCCCGGAACACTGGACCGTGGGGCAGGCCATCGATTATCTGCGCCGCGAAGACGACAATGACCTGCCCGAACAGTTCTATCACGTCATTCTTGTCGATCCGCGCCTGAAGCCGACAGGCTATGTCACCTTGGGCCGGATGCTGGCCGCGCGGCGCAATGTGAAACTGGCCGATCTGCGGGAAGACAGTTTCCGCACCATCAGCGTGCTGCAACCCGAAGAAGACGTGGCCTATGCCTTTAACCAGTATCACCTGATCTCGGCCCCGGTGGTGGACGAAGATGACCGGCTTGTCGGGGTGATCACCATCGACGACGCGATGGTCGTGCTGGACGAAGAACACGAAGAAGACATCAAGCGCCTCGCCGGGGTGGGCGACGAAAGCCTGTCGGACAAGACCTTTGAAATTGCCAAGCGGCGCTTCCCGTGGCTGGCCGTGAACCTTCTGACAGCGGTCTTGGCCAGTGTGGTGATCGCGCAGTTCGAAGCGGTCATTGCCGCGGTTGTGGCGCTGGCGGTTCTGATGCCGATCGTGGCCAGCATGGGGGGCAATGCGGGCACGCAGACCTTGACGGTGGCGGTGCGCGCGATCGCCACCCGCGACTTGACCGGGGCCAATGCATGGCGCGTCTTGCGGCGCGAGGTCATGGCCGGGTTGATCAACGGATTGATCTTCGCCGTGGTCATCGGGGCGGTGGGCGTGATCTGGTTCGGGGATTTCCGGCTGGGCTATGTGATTGCGGCGGCGATGGTCATCAACATGGTGGTCGCCGGGGCGGCGGGCCTGCTGATCCCGATTGCCTTGGACAAGCTGGGGATCGACCCCGCGCTGGCCTCGGGGGCGTTTGTGACCACGGTGACGGATGTTGTGGGCTTCTTCGCCTTCTTGGGGCTTGCAGCCGTCGTGTTGCTATGACGGGGCAGGCCAAGGCGCAGTTGCGCAAGGACGTTCTGGCGCGGCGCAAGACCGCGTTCGAGGTCGGCGATCCGATGCCCGCCGTGCATCGTCTGTTGCGCCTGTTAGAGCCGCATCGCGGCAAGCCGGCGGCGGGCTATATGCCGATGCGGTCCGAACTGGACCCGCTGCCCGCGATGGCCGATCTGGCGATGGATGCGCCCGTCGGCGTGCCGGTGATCGTCGCCAAGGCGACCCCCTTGGTGTTTCATCGATGGACCTTGCAGACCGCGATGATCGACGGACCTTTCGGCGCGCGGGTGCCCGAAGCCGGGCACCCGATGGTGCCACAGGTCGTGATCGTGCCCTTGGTGGCCTTCGACCGGCATGGCGGGCGGCTGGGCTATGGCGGGGGGTTTTATGACCGCACGCTGGAACGCTTGCGCGCCCAAGGGCCGGTTTTTGCCGTCGGCTATGCCTGGGCGGCGCAGGAGGTGGACCGCTTGCCGCAAGACCCCACGGATCAGCGGCTGGACGCGATGGTCACGGAAAGCGAAACGCTGATCTTCAATTGATCAGCGAAATCACCACGGTCAGTTCGATCACGGCAAACACGGCGACCAATGCCAGCCAGTGCTTGCGTTCCAGCGCAAAGCGCGGGGTGTCTTGCTCGTCGTCTGAATACGCCTCGGTCATGGCGATCCCTGCGTTTGTATCTGTTTTGTGACGCTATCATCAGGCCCAAAAAGGGTTAACGCAAGATTAACGTATAAGTTGCACACATCTTTTTTAGGCGCGCCATAGGGTCCCTGCTGCACAGCCCGTGCTTGCGCGCTTGTCCGGGCGGGCGTAAGGCGCAATTCCATGAAGATTTTGTTTCTTGGCGATGTAATGGGCCGCGCGGGCCGCAAGGCGGTGGTCGAAGGCTTGCCCAAGCTGCGGGCAGACTGGAAACTGGATTTCGTCGTGATCAATGGCGAAAACGCCTCGTCGGGCATGGGCCTGACCGGGACCCACGCGAAGGCCTTGCTGGCGGCGGGCGCGGATGTGCTGACCTTGGGCGATCATGCGTTCGACCAAAAGGACATGCTGCAATTCATCGAGACCGAACCGCGCGTTCTGCGACCCTTGAATTACGCCAAGGACGCCCCGGGCAAGGGGGCCGGGCTGTTCACGGCGGCGCGCGGCCAAAAGGTTCTTGTCACGCAGGCCTTGGGGCAAGTCTTCATGAAGCGCCCCTTCGATGATCCGTTTTCGGCCTTGGATGCGACCTTGCGCAAACACCCTTTGGGCGGTTTGGCCAATGCGATCCTGGTCGATATTCATTGCGAAGCCACGTCCGAAAAGATGGGCATCGGCCATTTTTGCGATGGCCGCGCCAGCGTTGTGGTCGGCACCCACACGCATATCCCCACAGGCGATGCGCAGATCCTGCCCGGTGGCACCGCCTATCAGACCGATGCGGGCATGTGCGGCGACTACAATTCCGTCATCGGCATGGACAAGACCGAACCCTTGCGCCGGTTCGTAACGGGCATGCCCAAGGCGCGGTTTACGCCCGCGCTGGGCGCGGCGACGCTGTCCGGCCTTTATGTTGAAACCGACGACCGCACTGGCAAGGCGACACGGGTTGAAATGGTCCGGCAAGGCGGGCGACTGGCACAGGCGGGTCCCATTTGAACGCGCGGTGGGGGCTGGTTCTGCTGCTGATCCTTCTGGGGGCAGGCTGGGGCATCACCCAACCCTTGGCGAAGATCGCCGTCTCCACCGGGTATCGCGCGCCGGGGCTTGTGTTCTGGCAATTCGCCATTGGCGTTGTCGTGCTGGGGGCGATCACCTTGGCGCGGGGGCGGGGCCTGCCGATGGGGCGGCCACATCTGATGCTGTATCTGATCGTCGCAATGATCGGGACCATCCTGCCCAATTCGGCCAGCTACGAAGCGGCGCGGCATCTGCCATCGGGTTTGATCTCGATCCTGCTGGCGACGGTGCCGATGATGGCCTTTCCCGTGGCCCTTGCGATGGGGCTGGACCGCTTCAGCGGGGTCCGGTTCGCGGGTCTTGCCTGCGGTCTGTTGGGGGTCATGCTGATCGTGGCCCCCGAAGCCAGCCTGCCGGACCGCGCGATGCTGGCCTTTGTGCCGCTGGCCTTGGTGGCGCCGTTCTTTTACGCGTTCGAAGGCAATGTGGTCGCCAAATTGGGATTGCGCGGTCTGGATCCGGTCCAATTGCTGCTGGGCGCGTCGGTGGTGGGCACCGTCTTGTCCGCGCCCATCGCGCTGGCCACCGGCACCTTTATCACCCCCCTGCGCATCCTTGGTGCGGCCGAGCTTGCGCTGATCTCGTCGTCGATCGTGCATGGGCTTGTCTATGCCGCCTATTTCTGGATGGTCGCGCGGGCGGGTCCGGTCTTTGCCGCGCAGGTCGGGTATCTGGTCACCGGCTTCGGCGTGGTCTGGGCCAAGGTGATCCTTGGCGAAACCTACTCGATCTGGATCTGGGCGGCGATGGGCCTGATGTTCGTCGGTGTGTTCCTTGTGCAGCCGCGACCAAAGGCGGCGCTTGTGCCATAGCGGCGCAGGCGTCAGGATCGGCGGTGGCGTTGATCCGGCGAAAGGCCCCGCAGCTGCATGATCTCCCTTGGACTAAGCGCGACCGTTGAAGCCTACTTGGCGCTGGCCATCGTGGCGGCCATGTTCGTGGCCTTCGTGCGCGAGACCTACCCGACCGAGGTTGTGGCCATCGCGGGCGCGGCCTTGATGCTGGTGTTGGGGCTGACACCCTATACCGAGGCACAGGGCGTTCTGTCGAATTCCGCCCCTTGGACCATCGCGCTGATGTTTCTGGTCATGGGCGGGTTGGTGCGCACCGGGGCGCTGGAATGGCTGACCCGGCAGGCCGAAGCCATGGCGGGGGACCGTCCGAAGCTGTCTTTGGTCCTGCTATTGGTGGTGGTGTCGCTGGCGTCAGCGGTGATGAACAACACGCCCGTTGTGGTGGTCATGATCCCGATTTTCGTGCAGGTCGCCCGGCGCATGGGGCTGGCCCCGTCGAAGCTGTTGATCCCGCTCAGCTATGCCGCGATCCTTGGCGGGACGCTGACCTTGATCGGAACCTCGACGAATTTGCTGGTCGATGGGGTGGCGCGGGAATTGGGGCTTGCGCCGTTCACCATTTTCGAAATCACGCCGCTGGGGCTGATCCAAGTCAGCCTTGGCATGGCGTATCTTGCCCTGATCGGGCGGTTCTTGTTGCCCGAACGCACCTCCCTCGCGGGCCTGTTGGGCGACCGCCGAAAGATGAAATACTTCACCGAACTGGCCTTGCCGGAAGGGTCGCCCTTTGTCGGACGCAAGGTTGTCGAGGTTGAAAGCTTCCGCCGCGACGGGGTCCGACTGATCGACGTGCTGCGCGGCGACGCATCGTTGCGGCGCAACATGGATGCGGTCGTGCTGGAGGCGGGCGACCGCGTGGTGTTGCGCAGCGAAATGGCGGAATTGCTCAGCTTTCAGAACGACAAGTCCCTGCGTGAGGCGGACAAGCTGTCCTCGGTCGAAACGAACACGGTCGAGGTTCTGATCACCCCCGGCTGTCTGATGGTCGGGCGCAGTCTGGGGCAGTTGCGTCTGCGCCGTCGCTATGGCGTCTACCCGCTGGCGGTGCATCGGCGGAACCAGAACATCGGGCGCAAGCTGGATGACGTGATCGTGCGCGTCGGCGACACGCTGCTGCTGGAAGGGGCCGCCGAAGACATTCAGCGGCTGGCCACCGATATGGACCTTGTCGATGTCGCCCAGCCATCCGTGCGCGCCTATCGCCGGGACCGCGCCCCCATCGCGGTGGCGGCCCTCGTCGGGGTTGTGGTTCTGGCCGCGCTGGGGGTGGCGCCGATCCTGGTTCTGGCGGCGCTGGCTGTGGCGGTGATCCTGGTGTTTCGCTGCATCGACAGCGAAGAAGCCTTTGGCTTTGTCGAAGGTCGGCTGATTGCCTTGATCTTTGCGATGCTGGTTGTGGGCGAGGGGCTGCAAGCCACCGGGGCGGTGGGTCTGATCGTCGAGGCGGTCACGCCCTTCCTGATGACGCTCAGCCCGTTCTTTTTGATCCTGTGCGTTTACCTGATGACAAGCACGCTGACCGAACTTGTGACCAACAATGCGGTCGGTGTGATTCTGACCCCGATCGCGATCCAGTTGGCGCTGGCCTTGGGGCATGATCCGCGGCCCTTCGTGGTGGCGGTGATGTTCGCCGCCAGCGCGGCCTTTGCCACGCCGATTGGATATCAGACCAACACGCTGGTCTATGGGCCGGGGGGGTATCGGTTTACCGATTACATGCGGATCGGGGTGCCGCTGAACCTGTCGCTGGCCGTCTCGGCCAGCGCGATGATCCCGGTCCTTTGGCCGCTTTAGGG
>CAZIKH010000134.1:0-6315 GCA_964539755.1 uncultured Dinoroseobacter sp.
TTCAACGTCGTGCCCTTGCCCGACGCGGTGGATGATGAAATCGGGGCGATCCTCGATCCTTTGGGCAATGCGGTCCACACCGCCTTGTCCTTCGATCTGGTGGGCGAAGATGTGCTGATCACGGGCGCGGGGCCCATCGGGATCATGGCCGCGGCGGTCGCGCGTCATGTCGGCGCGCGCCATGTGGTGATCACCGACCTGAATGCCGATCGTCTGGCCCTCGCCGAAAAGGTGGCCGATGTGGTGCCCGTGAACGTCGCGACCGAGGATCTGAACGACGTAAAGGCCCGCCTGAAGCTGAAGGAAGGCTTTGATGTGGGATTGGAAATGTCGGGCAATCAGCGCGCGCTCGATCAGATGGTCGAAGCCCTGGTCATGGGCGGGCGCATCGCCCTGCTGGGCATCCCCCCCGGCAAAAGCCCGGTCGACTGGTCGCGGATCGTCTTCAAGGCGATCACGATCAAGGGCGTCTATGGGCGCGAGATTTTCGAGACCTGGTACAAGATGATCGCCATGCTGGAAAACGGGTTGGACGTGCGCGACGTGATCACGCACCGCTTTCCGGTCGCGCAGTATCGCGCCGGGTTCGACGCGATGCTGTCGGGATCAAGTGGTAAGGTCGTGCTGGACTGGACCTAGCTGCCGCAGCGGCGCTGCGCTTCGTCCATGGCCGCCGTGAACCCCAGCAGGCTGAACGTGTCTTCCGTCTGCGTGCCGCGCGACGACCGCGCGGTCAGTTTCGCTTCGGCGCCGCGCTTCATCGCGGTGGTGATCCGCGCATCATCTTCCGCCGACGCAGGCCACGCCCATTCGCCTTCGGTGAACAGCTGGAACGTCGTGCCCGAGATTTCCAGCGCCACGGTCGATCCATCCGCAAACGGATATCCGCCGGTAAAGCTGACCTCGCCCGCCACACCCGATCCGGGGCGGAACGCCACGAACAACAGAATATCGCCGCGCCGCACCGACACCACATTGCCGTCGCGCGTATTGACGGTCTGCTTCGGGCTGGACACCGACCAGCATTCGGTCGGATCATCTTCCACGAACACGCTCCAATCGGTCTCGGATGCGACCCGGTTCGTGCTTTCTTCTTGCGCCAGACCCGCCGTCGCGCCAGCAAACACGATTGCCGCCGCCGCCAAGCTCTGTCCCCAAACCTTCATCAAACTGCCTCCAGCCTTGCCCCATGCCACGCAACGCAGGTCTTTGCCCGGTTCGCCGCCGTGACAGCATATCTTTGCCTAGTCAAACTCTAGCGTTTTGCGTACCCCGAGGCAAACCCCGTCGGCGGGTTTTCTCTGCCCAATCGGTTCAAGAACAGGTGCGTGATGACAGATGCTTTCCCCATGATCGAGGTTTGGCGTGGGACCTTCCCCGAAAGCCGCCATCGCGGCCATGCCGTCGTGATGTCGACCGGGGGCCAGATCGTTGCAAGTTGGGGCGATCCCGACAAGGTCATCCTGCCCCGATCCGCCTGCAAGATGATCCAGGCCTTGCCGCTGATCGAAAGCGGTGCCGCCGACCGCTTCGGACTGACCCCGCGCCATCTGGCCTTGGCCTGCGCGTCCCATCAGGGTGCGCAGTTGCACACCGATCTGGTGCAAGCCTGGCTGGGCGATCTGGATCTGACCGACGATGCCCTGCGCTGCGGCACATGGCCCCCGCATGACCGGACGGCCAAACATGCGCTGATCAAGACCGACCAAAGCCCCTGCCAATATCACAACGAATGTTCCGGCAAGCACACGGGCTTTCTGACCCTGAACAAACACCTGAACGGCGATGCCGAATACATCGCGCTGGACCATCCCGTGCAACGCGCCTGCCTCGAGGCAATCGAACGGATGTCCGGTATCCCTTCGCCGGCCCATGGTATCGACGGCTGTGCCGCGCCCAATTTCGCCACCACCGTCACGGGCCTTGCCCGCGCCATGGCGCAGTTTGCCGCCGCCTCCGACCAAAGTGCGGCCGGTCGCCTGCGCGATGCCATGCGCGCCCATCCAGACCTTGTTGGCGGCGACACCAAGGCATCGACCGAATTGTCGCGCGCCCTGAACGGGGCAGCCGCCCTCAAAAGCGGGGCCGAGGGCGTTTTTGTCGCGATCCTGCCCGAGGCCGGGCTGGGCATCGCGCTGAAAATGGAAGACGGCGCGGAACGTGCTTCGGATGCGGCGATCACCGCCTTGCTGGCGCGCTTTGCGGGCCTTGATCCGCAGCATCCTTGGGCGCTGCGTTTTCTGGGGGGCGATCTGCCCAACCGACGCGGCGACCCGGTTTGGTCGATGCGGGCGGCCGAGGGTTTCGCCTAGGCGACGAAGGCCGACCGATCGTAGCCCTGCAAGAACAGCAGGGCGGTCAGATCGCCATGGTTGATCCGCAGGTCGCATTCGGCCTGCACGCTGGGTTTGGCGTGCAGGGCCACGCCCGCCCCGGCCAGACCCAGCATCCCAAGATCATTCGCGCCGTCCCCCACGGCCAGCACGTCATCGGCGGTCAATCCCAACCGGGCGGTGATTTGCTGCAAGGCTTCGACCTTGGCGGCGCGCCCCAGGATCGGCGGCACAACCCGGCCTGTCAGCCTGTCTTCCGCAACCTCCAAGGTGTTGGCGCGGTTCTCGTCAAACCCAAGCTTGCCCGCAATCGCCGCCGTAAAGGCCGTGAACCCCCCCGACACCAAGGCCGCATAGGCCCCGTTTGCCTTCATCGTGGCCAGCAAGGTCGGCCCGCCCGGCATCAGGGTGATCCGGGTTTCCAGAACCTGTGCGATCACCGCGACCGGCAAGCCCGCCAGCAACCCGACCCGTTCGCGCAAGGCGCCGTCGAAATCCAGTTCGCCATTCATCGCCCGCGCGGTGATATCCTTCACGCGCGCGCCCACCCCGGCGGCATCGGCCAATTCGTCGATGCATTCCTGTTGGATCATCGTGCTGTCCATATCGGCCAGCAGCATCTTCTTGCGGCGGCCTTGGGCGGGCTGCACCGCCAGATCGACCCTCTGGTCCTGCAGGCTGCGCCAGACATCCCATTGGTTCGACGGCAGGCTGGCGATGGAAAACTCCGCCGCCTCGTCCGGCGACAACCAGACCGCGTCACCCCCGCCCCATGCGTTGCGCAAGCTTTCCACCAAGGCCGGATCCAAGCCGCCCGGCGCGGCAATCAAGGTGACGATCTGCAATGGGGGCCTCCTGTGCGAACCGGCACATAACAATCATGACGCATTTTCACGGGCAACCGCCGCTTTTGCGGCATTTTGGCGATTGTGCAAACCGTGGGCTGGGCCTATAGGCGGCGGTGGGACACCCCTCCCCAACGAGGGGCGCTTATCTGGAAGGGTAGCATTCATGGCTATTGAACAACCGGCAACGCGGCCGGCCAACCCGCGTTTTTCCTCTGGCCCCTGTGCCAAACCCCCCACCTGGACATTGGACGCGCTGGCAGACGCCCCCTTGGGTCGGTCGCACCGCGCCGCCGTGGGCAAGACCAAGCTGAAAGACGCGATTGAACAGACCCGCGACCTGCTGGGTGTTCCTGCCGACTACAAGATCGGGATCGTGCCCGCCTCGGACACGGGCGCATTTGAAATGGCGATGTGGAACCTGCTGGGCGAACGCCCCGCCGAGATGGTCGCCTGGGAAAGCTTTGGCGCGGGTTGGGTCACCGACGCCGTCAAGCAATTGAAGATCGACGCCACCACCCACACCGCCGACTATGGCAAGATCGTCGATATGGCCGCGCTGAACTACGACCATGACGTGTGCTTTACCTGGAACGGGACGACCTCGGGCGTTGCGCTGCCGTCGGGCGATGTGATCCCGGCAGATCGCGCGGGTCTGACCCTGTGCGATGCGACCTCGGCCGCGTTCGCGATGGACCTGCCGTGGGACAAACTGGATGTCACCACCTTCAGCTGGCAAAAGGTGCTGGGCGGCGAGGCCGCGCATGGCATGCTGATCCTCAGCCCGCGCGCGGTGGAACGGCTGGAAAGCTATACGCCCGCATGGCCCTTGCCGAAAATCTTCCGCCTGACCAAGGGCGGCAAGCTGATCGACGGCATCTTCAAAGGGGAAACCATCAACACCCCGTCGATGCTGTGCGTCGAAGACTATTTGTTCGCATTGGAATGGGCGCGGTCCATCGGCGGTTTGACCGGACTGATCGCGCGGGCGCAGGCCAATGCACAAGCCGTCTGGGATTTCTGCGATGCGCAGGACTGGATCGCCAATTTGGCCGAAGACCCGGCGACGCGGTCGGTCACCTCGGTCTGCCTGAAGTTTACCGATCCGCGCATCACCGATGGGGCCGCCTTTGCAAAGGCCGTCGCCAAGCGGTTGGAGGCCGAAGGCATCGCGCTGGACATCGGGGCCTATCGGGACGCGCCCGCGGGCTTGCGGATCTGGTGCGGCGGAACGGTCGAGACATCCGACATCGCGGCGATGCTGCCGTGGCTGTCTTGGGCCTTCCACGCCGAGATCGACGCGCTGGCGCAGGCCGCCTGACCCGCCGTTCCCCCCAACAAGCACCGACGCAATACCGACGTATTGCCGACGCAAAACCGAACCCCGAAAAGGAGCCCATCATGGCCCCCAAAGTGCTCGTCTCCGACAAGCTGTCCGAAACCGCCGTGCAGATCTTCCGCGATCGCGGCATCGACGTGACCTTCGATCCAAGCATCGGAAAAGACAAAGAAAAACTGCTGGAGGTGATCGGCGACTATGATGGTCTGGCCATCCGGTCCGCCACCAAGGTGACCGAGAAGATCCTCGCCGCCGCGCCCAACCTCAAGGTCATCGGCCGCGCCGGGATCGGCGTGGATAATGTAGATATTCCAATGGCTTCCAAGAAGGGCGTGATCGTCATGAACACGCCGTTCGGCAACATGATCACCACCGCCGAGCACGCCATCGCCATGATGTTCGCCGTCGCCCGCCAGATCCCCGAAGCCAGCGCCAGCACCCATGCGGGCAAGTGGGAAAAGTCGAAATTCATGGGCGTCGAACTGACCGGCAAGACCCTCGGCGTGATCGGCGCGGGCAATATCGGCGGCATCGTCTGCGACCGCGCCGTGGGCCTGAAAATGAAGGTCATCGCCTACGATCCCTTCCTGTCGGAAGAGCGTGCCAAGAAGCTGGGCGTGACAAAAGTCGAACTGGATGAATTGCTTAGCCGGGCCGATTTCATCACGCTGCACGTGCCAGCCACCGACCAGACGCGCGGCATGATCAGCGCCGCCGCCATCGCCAAGATGAAGAAGGGCGTGCGCATCATCAACTGCGCGCGCGGCGGTCTGGTGGACGAGGCCGCGCTGGCCGAGGCGATCAAGTCCGGTCATGTCGCAGGCGCTGCCTTCGACGTGTTCGAGGTGGAACCCGCCACCGACAGCCCGCTGTTCAACCTGCCCAACGTGGTTTGCACCCCGCATCTGGGGGCGTCGACCACCGAAGCACAGGAAAACGTGGCCCTTCAGGTGGCCGAACAAATGTCGGACTACCTGCTGACGGGCGCTGTGACCAACGCCCTGAACATGCCCAGCGTGACCGCCGAAGAAGCCGCCGTCATGGGTCCGTGGGTCAAGCTGGCCGAACATCTGGGGGCCTTTGTGGGTCAGTTGACCGAAGAACCCATTCTCGAGGTCAGCATCCTCTATAACGGGTCGGTGTCGAAGATGAACCTTGAGGCGCTGAACTGCGCCGCCATCGCGGGGCTGATGCAGGTCACGAACCCGGATGTGAACATGGTCAGCGCGCCCGTCATCGCAAAGGAACGCGGCGTCAAGATCACCACCTCCAGCCAAGACAAGTCGGGTGTTTTCGATGGCTATGTCAAGCTGACCGTCAAGACGGCCAAGCGCGAACGCTCCATCGCGGGCACGGTGTTCAGCGACGGCAAGCCGCGCTTTATCCAGATCAAGGGCATCAATATCGACGCCGAGATCGGGGAACACATGCTGTACACCACGAACGAAGATGTGCCCGGCATCATCGGCACCTTGGGTGTGACCATGGGCGAGAACGGCGTGAACATCGCCAACTTCACCCTTGGCCGATCCGGGGCAGGCAAGGATGCGATCGCGCTGCTGTATGTCGATGCGCCCATCCCGCAATCGGTCTTGGACAAGCTTGCCAATACCGGCATGTTCCAGTCGGTGCGCCCGCTGCAATTCAACGTGGCCTGATGGCCCGCGCCTGACCGCCTGCCTTCGGGCGGTCAGGCCTTCGCCAAGGCGATGGCTTGGCGTAACGCGTCCATGTCCCCGACATGATTGGCAAGGATCAGCACCAGCTGGGCGTTCAATGCAGCGCTTTGATCCGGGCT
>CAZIKH010000135.1:0-6292 GCA_964539755.1 uncultured Dinoroseobacter sp.
CCGTCATCGCCTTTGCGCTGGATGAATTCGAAGAAGATCGGCCCGATGCAGGTCTTCGAGAAGATTTGCAGCAGGATGCGCGTCTCGCCGCCGCCCACGACCCCTTCCCCGTCGATCAGGATGCCGTGGCGCGCCATGTCCTCCAGCGGTTCCTCATGGCCGACAACGCGGGTCTTCGACAGCTCGTAATAGGTCATCGGGGGTTTGGGCATGAACTTGACGCCCCGCGCGGCGATCTCGTCCACCGCCGCATAGATGTCGCGCGCGCCCACCGCGATATGCTGGATGCCTTCGCCGTTATAGCGTTTCAGATATTCGACGATCTGGCCGGTTTCGCCGCGATCTTCGTTGATCGGGATGCGGATGCGCCCGCAAGGCGAGGTCAGCGCACGGCTGAGCAACCCGGTGTATTTGCCTTCGATGTCAAAGAAGCGGATTTCGCGGAAGTTGAACAGGTCGCCATAGAACTTGAACCACGTGTCCATATTGCCCTTGTGGACGTTGTGGGTCAGGTGGTCGAGGTAATGGAACCCGACGCCTTCGGGATGCGCGCGGTCGATCCAGTCAAACTCGGCATTGTAGGGGTTGGTTTCGTAATACTGGTCGGTGAAGTAGATCAGGCTGCCGCCGATCCCCTTGATCGCGGGCCAATCCAGCGTCTTGTCGTCGCCCTCATAGGGTTCGGCCCCTTTGGCGACCGCATGGTCAAAGGCGTGCTGTGCATCGACGACGCGCCAGGCCATCGACGGCGCGCAAGGCCCGTGTTCGGCGACGAATTTCATCCCGAAGCTGCCCGGTTCGGCGTTCAGCACATAGGTGATATCGCCCTGCTGCCACAGCTCGACCGCCTTGGTCTTGTGGGTCGCGGTGTGGACATAGCCCATCCGCGTGAACAACGCCCGCAGATCGTCCGGCGTTTCGCTGGCGAATTCCACGAATTCGAAGCCGTCGGTGCCGGCAGGGTTTTCCGGGGTGATTTGCGCCTTGGGGGCATCATGGGGAAACGGACCCATCGGGACCTCCTGTGCTGGGGATTGGTCTATTTTCTAAGCATAAGGGGCATGTTTTGCGGTGTTTGCGCGTTTTTTCGCGGCTATTTCGGAATTTTCGCATGTTTTGCGCGCCAAGCTGGACTGCGGTGCGCAAAACACGCATGTTGGGCGCATGACGCTCGACTCGACCGATTTGCGGCTGCTGGCCGCCTTGCAAAAGGATGCGCATCTGACCGCGCAGGAATTGGGCGAGGCGCTGAACCTGTCGCCCAGCCAAGCGGGGCGCCGCCGACAGCGGTTGGAAGCCGACGGCTATATCCGGGGCTATGCCGCCCGCCTGCGCCCCGACAAGCTGGGCTTGGCCGTGCAGGCCTTCGTGCAGGTGCAGATGGCGCGGCATGGCCCGGATGCCTCGGCCGCGTTCAAGCGGCTGGTGGATGGCCAACCCGCGATCACCAGCGTTTGGACCCTGACCGGGGACGCGGATTATCTGCTGCGCGTCTACACCGCAGATCTTGGGGCCTTGAATGATTTGATCCAAGGCGTGCTTCTGCCCCATCCTGGGATCGCCCGTGTCCACAGTCAGATCGTGATGGACCAGTTGAAGCCCGACGCCCCCCTGCCCCTTTAGGACCCCTGCCCTATGACCGAATTCCTGATGCAAGCGACGATCTTCCTGCTGGCGGCGGTGATCTTCGTGCCGCTGGCCATGCGGACCGGGTTCGGGTCGGTGCTGGGCTATCTGGGCGCGGGGATCGTGATCGGGCCGATCCTGGGCCTTGTCACGCATGAGGTCGCCGAATTGCAGCATTTCGCGGAATTCGGCGTGGTGATGATGCTGTTCCTGATCGGGCTGGAGCTGGAGCCGCGCACCCTGTGGGACATGCGCGACCGCCTGCTGGGCTTGGGCGGGGCGCAGATCGGCTTGACCATGGCGGCGGTCACGGGCGCGATGCTGCTTCTGGATTATCCGTTCAACACATCGCTGGCGGTGGGCATGGTGCTGGCGCTGTCTTCGACCGCGATTGTCTTGCAGACCTTGACCGAGAAGGACCTGATGGGAACGCCGGGGGGGCGGTCGTCGTTTTCGGTGTTGCTGACGCAGGATATCGCGGTGATCCCGATGCTGGCCTTCCTGCCCCTGCTGGCGCTGCCAGCGGTGTCGCAATTTGCGCCGGACGGGTCGATGATGCGGCCCAGCGACGTGGCGGCCCAAGAGGCACATCATGGCCCCGAGGTGCTGCATATCCTGCAAGACCTGCCCGGATGGGGCCTGACGCTGGTCACCATCGCCGCGATTGCCGCGATCATTCTGGGCGGGCATTACCTGACGCGCCCGATCTTCAGCTTCATCAACAAGGCGGGCCTGCGCGAGATGAACACGGCGGTGTCGCTGCTGTTCGTGGTCGGTGTCGCGTCCTTGATGCTGCTGGTGGGCTTGTCCCCGGCGCTGGGGGCGTTTCTGGCCGGGGTGGTCTTGGCGAACTCGGAATTCCGGCACGAGATCGAAGCCGATATCGCCCCTTTCAAGGGCCTGCTGCTGGGGTTATTCTTCATCACGGTCGGGGCGGGCATCGACTTTAACGCGTTTTTTCGCGACCCGCTGACCATGCTGGCCTTGGCCCTTGGCCTGATCGCGATCAAGGGCCTGATCCTGTATGGCTTGGCGCTGGTCTTCAAAATGCGGGGACGCGACCGCTGGCTGTTCACCCTAAGCTTGGCGCAAGCCGGGGAATTCGGCTTTGTTCTGGTCAGCTTCGGGGTCAGCGCCAATGTCCTGCCCTTCGGGCTAAGCCAGACGTTGTTGTTGCTGATCGCGCTGTCGATGCTGTTCACCCCGGTTCTGTTCATCGCCTATGAACGGCTGGCCGCCCGCATGAGCGAGGCGGGCGAAACCCCCGACCCCGACGCCATCGACGAACAACAACCCGTCATCATCGCGGGCATCGGGCGCTTTGGGCAGACGGTGCATCGCTTGGTGCAGGCAGCGGGGTTCAAGACCACGGTTCTGGACCACGACCTTGCCACCATCGAATTGATCCGGGGGTTCGGGTTCAAAGGGTTTTATGGCGATCCGACCCGGCCCGAATTGCTGCACGCGGCGGGGCTGAAGACCGCGCATATCCTTGTGATCGCGGTGGATGACCGCAAAGCCGCGATCAAGCTGGCCCGCTATGCACGGCGCGAACGGCCCGACATCCACATCATCAGCCGTGCCCATGACCGGGTTCATGCCTACGAGCTCTATGCCGCCGGGGCCAACAAGATCGTGCGCGAACAATTCGACAGTTCGGTGCGGGCGGGGCGCTATGTGTTGGAAGAACTGGGGCTGACAGATTACGAGGCGGCCTTGCAGGCCGAAACCTTCTGGAAGCACGACCGCCACAACCTGCTGGAATTGGCCGAGTTGTGGAAACCCGGCGTCCCGGTGTCGAAGAACAAGGCCTATATGACCCGCGCGCGCGAATTGAACGAAGCGATCGAAACCGCGTTGGTGTCGGCCATGCAGGGCGAAGCCGCGCAAGAGCCGACCCCAAAGGGCGAGCGCACCCTGTCGGACCTGAAAAAGCCCGGCACGCCGTGATCTATTTGAACGCCGCCAGCCACGGGTTGCCCAGCGCCGCGACCTTGGCGCGGATCCAGACGCATCTGGCGCTGGAGGCGCGGATCGGACCGCTGGCCGCCCTCGAAACCGTGGCCGAGGATTTGGCCCGGTTGGATCGGGACTTGTCCCGCCTGATTGGCGCGCGCGCGGCGGACCTGTTCTTGGGGTTTACCACAACGGCCAGCTATATGGATGTGGCGCTGCGCTTGGTGCGGCCCGGGGCGCGCGTGCTGGTCGCCCCGCAGGATTGGGGCGATCACCTTGCCATCCTGCATCGGCTGGGGGCGGAGGTCGTGCCGCTGCCCCCGCTGGAGGCCGGGGACCACGATGCGCAGGGCTGGCAAGCGCAGATCACGGAGGAGGTCGCCATGATCTCGGTCCCGTTGATCAGTTCGATCAGCGGGGCGCGGCTGCCGGTGGCGGCCTTGGGACAGGCCCCCCGCCCGGATGGCTGCGCCTTGGTGGTGGATGCCGCGCAGGGCTTGGGGCAAGGCCCGATCGATGGGACGGCCCTTGGCGCGGATGTGCTGTTGGGCACCTGCCGGAAATGGCTGCGGGGGCCGCGTGGGGTGGCCTTGATCTGGCGCGCGCCCCGGATGGCGCAGACCCTGCCTGTCGCCGAGATGCGCCCGAATGACGGCAATATCGCCTTGTGGCTGGGGCTGGGCGTGGCCCTGACCGAGGCGCTGGACCCCAAGGTTCCGGCGGCCTTGGCCGCGCGCCGGGATCGGTTGTGGCAGGGGGCGCTGGCGCAAGGGTGGCGCAGTTGGTCAGGCGGTGCGCCCGACAGTGGCGCGGTGACCTTGGCGGTGCCCCATGCGCGGGCTGACGCCGTGCAAGCCGCCTTCAAGGCCCACGGGATCGTCGCGAAATGGCCCGATCCGGGGCGCGATGAACCGTTGGCCCCGGCAGGGCCGCCGGGCACGCGCCCCCTGCGCCTGTCGGCGCATCTGGATGTCCGCGAGGACGATCTGGACCGGGTGCTGGGCGCGCTGGGATCAGCCGTCTGAGACGCCCGCCTCGCCGAAGGTGGCCATGCCGCCATGGCAGGCGACGGCCCCTTTGACGATGCCCAAGGCCAGCGCCGCCCCCGACCCTTCGCCCAAGCGCAGACCGAGGTTCAGAAGCGGGCGCTTGCCGATCCGTCCCAAGAGCGCGGCATGGCCCGCTTCGTCCGACACATGCGCGGCCATGGCATGGTCCAGCGCGCCGGGCGCGGTTTCGTGCAGCACGGCGGCGGCGGCGGTGGCGATGAAGCCGTCGATCAGGATCGGCACGCCCGCCACACGGGCATGGGCCATCGCGCCAGCCATCGCGGCAATCTCGCGCCCGCCGAGGGCCGCCAAGGCCTGCAAGGCGCCATCCTTGGCGGTGGGGTTGGCGGCCAGACCGCGCGCCACGGCATCGGCCTTGCGCGCAAGGCCCGCGTCATCCACCCCGGTGCCGCGCCCGACCCAATCGGCGGCTTCCCCGCCATAAAGGGCATGGGCAATCGCGGCGGCAGAGGTCGTGTTGCCGATCCCCATTTCGCCGGTCAGCATCAGATCCGCCTGCGGGTCCAGCGCGTTCCATCCCGCCGTGATCGCGGCCATGCAGTCGGCTTCGGTCATGGCGGCACCTTGGGTGAAGTCCTGCGTCGGGCGGTCCAGTTCCAAGGCGTGGACGGCAAAGCGCGCGCCGAAAGCCATCGACAATTGGTTGATGGCCGCGCCGCCGGCTTCGAAGTTCAGCACCATTTGCGCGGTGACTTCGGCGGGAAAGGCGGAAATGCCTTGGGCGGTCACGCCGTGATTGCCCGCGAAGATCAGCACTTGGGGGGCCTCAAGGGTCGGGATCGCGCGGCCTTGCCAGCCCGCCAGCCAGATCGCCACGTCTTCCAGACGTCCCAGCGCGCCGGGTGGCTTCGTGAGGCTGCCATTGCGCGCCTCGGCGGCGGCGATGGCGGCGCGGTCGGGACCGGGTGCGTTGCTGAGCGCGGTGGCGAGGGCCGTGAAGCTGGTTGGTGCGTTGGGCATCAGATGGGCTTTCGTTGTCTTTTGCTGTGCGGATGTTTACCGCTTTGGGGATCAACGTCTTGCGACAAAAGGGACCGTTCGTCCATGACCCCCGACCGATTGATTGCCCCGGTGGATCTGCGCCTTGCCTTGGGGCTTCTGACCCGTCTGCCGATCCGGGCGGATTTGCGGATTGCCGCCCAGCGGGGCGCGGCCCCGGTCTGGGCGTTCCCCTTGGTCGGATTGATCGTCGGGGCGATGTCGGGCTTGATCGGGGCGGTGGGCTTGGGGCTGGGCCTGACCCCGGGGGCCGTGGCGGTGCTGGTTGTCGCCACGCAAGCCCTGGTGACCGGGGCGATGCACGAGGACGGGTTGGCCGATACCTTTGACGGGCTTTGGGGCGGCTGGGAGCCGGCCCGCCGCTTGGCGATCATGAAGGACAGCCATATCGGGGCCTATGGGGTGGTGGCGCTGGTCTTGGGCTTGGGCGCACGGATCAGCGCGTTGGCGGTGCTGGCCAGTTTCGGGCCTTGGGCCTTGCTGGGCGGGGTGGTGGCCGCCGCGATGGTCAGCCGCGCCTGCATGGTCTGGGTGATGGCGCGCGTGCCGCCGGCGCGCACCGACGGGTTGGCGGCTTCGGTCGGCACCCCGGCGACACCGACGCTGGGTCTGGCGCTGGCGCTGGCGGGGCTGGGCGCGGT
>CAZIKH010000136.1:0-6251 GCA_964539755.1 uncultured Dinoroseobacter sp.
ACGAAAAAGGCCGCCCCCGAGGGAGCGGCCCAGTAAGCTCGCACGGAATACTTAGTTCTGTGCGTAGTATTCGATCACGAGGTTCGGTTCCATGACCACCGGATAGGGCACGTCGCCCAGACCCGGCTTGCGCACAAAGGTGGCGGTCATCTTGTTGTGGTCCGCTTCGATGTATTCCGGCACATCCCGTTCGGGCAGTTGCACGGCTTCCAGAACGCTGGCCAGTTGCTTGGACTTCTGGCGCACTTCCACCACATCGCCTTCCTTCACACGGTAGGACGGGATGTTTACGCGCTGGCCATTCACGGTCACATGCCCGTGGTTCACGAATTGGCGCGCAGCAAAGATCGTGGGGACGAATTTCGCGCGATAGACCACGGCATCCAGACGCGATTCCAGCAGGCCGATCAGGTTTTCACCGGTGTCGCCCTTCACACGGGCCGCTTCGGTAAAGATGCGCTTGAACTGCTTCTCGGTCAGGTCACCGTAATAGCCCTTCAGCTTCTGCTTGGCGCGCAGCTGAAGGCCGAAGTCGGACATCTTGCCCTTGCGGCGCTGTCCGTGCTGGCCGGGGCCATATTCACGCTTGTTGACGGGGGATTTCGGACGACCCCAGATGTTTTCGCCCATCCGGCGGTCAATTTTGTACTTGGCAGACGTGCGTTTGGTCACGGTCTGATCTCCTCTTCGGTTGCGAGAGGGCGTTGTCCTCTGTTCGGATTTTGCCGAACCGACAGGGCATCCCCTTGCGGGGGCCACCAACACCAATGAAGCCGCGCTTATACAGGCGGTTTAGCGGGTGTCAACGGGCCGGTGGACCGATCAGATCGGCATGTGCATCGCCCCGCGCAGCAAGGCCGTTTCCGTACGGTCCAGACAACGGCGCGCGGGCGGGCCATAATTGCTGGGCTTCAGCAGGTCGGGCCGCAATTCCAGAAGGATCTCGCGCTGGCCCTTTGGCAAGGCGCTGACCGGCATGTCCTGCGGATGAAACGTCTCACATGGCAGGTCATTGGCCCAGATCACCGCATGGCGTGGCAGAAGGATATGGATATAGCGCACGTCCGTTAGGCCGTGATCGCGGTGGATGGAGGCGTCGTTTTGCAAGTCCCGCGCCGCCACCAGCACCTCAGGCTCGGCAAAAAGCGCTTGCGCCATGGGACCGCGCAACAAGATGCGGTGATCCGGCGACACGACCAGATCGGCATCGGGGCGTTCCGTCTCGATGGCCCCGGCGCGCAAACGGATTGGCCGCAGATCGGGGCGGGCGCGCAATTCCGGTGCCGTGATATGCGAATGCCCAATCCAGGTAATCTCTTGAAGCCCGTCGTCGCGGGTCATCACCTTGTCCCCTGGGCGCAGATCCGTGACCGGACACCAGCCCTGCCCGTTGCGAATGCGGGTGCCCGGCGTAAAGCACATCATCGCGCTGGGGGCGTCGGGCACAAGGTCGGCGACATCTTGGGTTTCCAGCACCACAAGGTCGGTGTCCTTGGGCGGCAGCGCATCACAAAACACCACAAGCGGGGCGCCAGGGCGCGCGGTTTCCACCAGCGTCGCGGGATAACGCGCGCGACCGTCCGTCAGGATCACGACAGCATGTTCAAAGACCGCTTCCGCATCGCAGGTGCCAACGGACCGGGCATGGGCTTCGTCGATGGTCGACAGCATTCGCGAAATGATCTTGCGCAGATTGCGACGGGGACGATCCCCCCGCGCGCCCGTCAGGGACAGCAACGCCTGCGGCCCATCCAGCCGCACAACGTCGCCATGCCAGCGCCACACCATACCGCCGTGCAACAGGGTCGGATCGGTGCCGATCCAGCCATCAACTTCGACTTGGGCCCATTGCAGGGCAAAAAGCCCGCGAACGCCTGCGCGCATGTTCTACTGCCTCAACTCTTTGAACCCACCCAAGCGGGCGGGGTCCTAGGTACACTCTTGGCAGCAAGACCACCGGCATCCCCACACACAGCAAATTGGGGCAAAGCCGATGTCGAAAATGTACAAGCCCGGCGCAGCCCTGCCAAGCGCTGATCCCAGACGCTTTGCAACTGCGGCAAGCTGGCAACGCCGGGGCACTGGACAAGGCGGGCAAGGCCGGGCCAGTGTCCCGCCATGCCCACCGATCTTGCCCATCCCGTCGCAAAACGCCGTCTGGCGCTGGCCTTCCCGGCGCGGGGCTTGTCCCTGTTCGTGGCCAGCCTGTGCCTGTTGCCGATGCTGGCCGTGTTGATCGCAGCCTTCAGCGGCGGAACCGATACCCTGCAGCATCTTGCCGAAACGCGGCTGGCCGAGTTTACCCGCAACACCCTGACACTGGTCGTGGCCGTGTCCATCGGAACGGCGGTCTTGGGCACAGGCGCGGCCTGGCTGGTCACCATGTGCCGTTTTCCGGGCGTGCGCGTGCTGGAAATCACCCTTGCCCTGCCCTTGGCCTTTCCGGCCTATGTAATGGCCTATGCCTATACCGATATGCTGGATCATCCGGGCATTGTTCAGGCCACCTTGCGCGATGTCATGGATTGGGGGCCGCGCGATTACTGGTTCCCGGAAATCCGGTCATTGGGCGGGGCGGCGGCGATGCTGATCCTTGTGCTTTATCCCTATGTCTATCTTCTGGCGCGCGCGGCCTTCTTGCAGCAAAGCGCCACCAGCTTTCTGGCCGCGCGCACGCTGGGCCAATCGACGTGGAAGGCGTTCTTCCGGATCAACCTGCCCTTGGCGCGTCCCGCCATCGCCGGGGGGGTCTTGCTGGCCGTGATGGAAACCATCGCCGATTTCGGCACGGTCAGTTACTTTGCAGTTCCGACCTATACGACGGGCATTTACCAAAGCTGGTTCGCGATGGCCGACCGGGCCGCGGCCGCCCAACTGGCCTTGGGTCTGCTGGCCTTTGCCCTGTTGATCGCCATTCTCGAACGGCAACAGCGCGGCGCAGCGCGGCAGTACAATGGCGCCGGGCGGTTCGAATCCCTGCCGCGCATGCAATTGGCGGGATGGAAGGCGTGGGGCGCGACCACGGTCTGCGCCTTGCCGGTTCTGTTCGGGTTCGTTCTGCCGACGCTTGTGCTGTTCAGCATGGGGCTTGGGTCCGAACAGGACCTGACCAGCCCGCGCTATCTTGGGTTCATCCAGAATTCCCTGATCCTGGCCGGGACCGCCGCCCTGCTGACGGTGCTGGCAGCCGTGCTGCTGGCCTTTGCGGCGCGCTTGCGTCCGGGGCGGTTGATCCATGGGGCCCGCGAAGTATCCCGCATCGGCTACGCCGTCCCCGGCGGGGTCATTGCCGTTGGTTTGCTGGTCCCCTTCGCCGCATTCGACAACGCCGTCGACGCCTTCATGGAGGCGAATTTCGGCATCGACACCGGGCTTCTGCTGACCGGGTCGATCTGGCTCTTGGTTCTTGCCTATATGGTGCGGTTCATGGCGGTGGCGCTGAACACCTATGAAAGCGGGCTTCTGACCATTCACCCGAATGTCGATGCTGTTACCCGCACCCTTGGGCGCAGCCCGGGCGGCATGCTGCGCGCGGTCCACTTCCCGATCCTGACGCCTTCGCTGCTGACAGCGGGGTTGATCGTGTTCATCGACGTGATGAAGGAACTGCCCGCCACCCTGATCATGCGCCCGTTCAATTTCGACACATTGGCAGTGCAGGCGCATCGCCTTGCATCGGATGAACGGTTGGAGGGGGCAGCGGTCCCCAGCCTTGTGATCGTTGCCTTGGGTCTTTTGCCGGTGATCCTTGTCTGCCGGGGGATCGGACGGCAACGCGCACGGGTTTCAGGACACAACGCATAGGGCAGACAAAAAAGGCGCACCAAACGTGGCGCGCCTTTCTTCTGTCACTCGTAGGGTTTGGCGTTTACGGCCAGCCGGCCTCGTTCAGGATACGGGTCGCGGCGTCGATATTGTCGGCAATGTCCGACAGATCGATCACGTCGGGCCGGAAAATGCCCAGCGCTGCAACCGAAGGCGCAAGCCCAATGCCGGGCACCGCCGGGTATTCGTCATTCCCGGCCGAGAAGTAGGCCTGTGCCTGATCCGACGCCAAGTATTCCAGGAACTTGATCGCGTTCTCGCGGTTCGGCGCGTTCGCGGCGACACCCCCGCCTGAGATGTTCATATGCGCGCCGATGTCGTTCTGGTTCGGGAACACCCAACCGATATTGGCCATATCCTCTTCCGACATCTGGCTGTCGCCTTTGCGCAGCGCACGGGCATAGTAATAGGTGTTCGACATCGCGATGTCACACTCGCCAGAGGCAATGCCGCGCAACTGATCGGTGTCGCCGCCTTGCGGGTCCCGGGCAAAGTTGCCCACAACGGCCTTGGCCCAATCCGCGACGGCCTCTTCCCCCAGATGGGCGACCAAGGCGGCGGTAATGTTCTGGGTATAGACGTTCGAGGACGACCGGATACAAACCATGCCTTCGTATTCCGGCTTGGCCAGATCCTGATAGGTCAGCGGCGGATTTTCCACCTCGGTCTTGTCATAGAACAGGATGCGGGCACGCTGCGAAAACGCGAACCACTGGTTGTCATCGTCCTGCAAGTAAGCTGGTACACGGGTTTCCAGCGTGGCGCTGTCCACCGATTGCAGCAGGCCCATGGCCTTGGCCCGCGCCAAGCGCACGGTATCGACGGTCAGGAACACGTCCGCCGGGCTGTTGGCCCCTTCGGCCTGCATGCGGGCGATCAGTTCGTCGGCATTGCCTTCGATCCGATTGATCGTGATGCCCGTGGCATCGGTGAAGTCGGAATAAAGGCGTTCGTCGGTATCGTAATGGCGCGACGAATAAAGGTTCAGCTCGCCTTCGGCAAAGGCCGGCGCGGCAAGGGCGCACAGGGTGGCGATGGCGGTGGCGGTACGAAGCATAAGGGATCTCCCTGAAGCATGTGAATTTCTTTCCGACTATTTTTGTCGGCAATTGGCTTCTGACATGCGAACCGGTCGCAAGTCAAGAATTCCCGACTAAGATTGTCGACTTTTCTGTCGCAGGCCTCTTCACCCTCGCCGCCCCGCCCAAAGACGGCTAAAGGTTTGACATGACAGATGCCCTCCCCGCCGCGCCCCTTCAGATATTCCTCGTCACCCTGCCGGGGCTGGAAGCGCCCTTGGCAAACGAAGCCAAAGCGGCAGGGTTCCATGTGACCGGAACACTAACCGGTGGTGTCACTTGCGATGGTGACTGGCCCGATGTCTGGCGCGCCAATCTGGAACTGCGCGGGGCCAGCAAGGTTCTGGTGCGCATCGGCAGTTTCCGCGCCTTTCATCTGGCGCAACTGGACAAGCGCAGCCGCAAGTTTCCTTGGCGGGACATCTTGCGGCCGGACGTGCCGCTGAAGGTGGAAGCCACCTGCAAACGTTCAAAGATCTACCATGCCAAGGCCGCCACCCAACGGGTTGAAACCGCGCTGCGCGAAACCGCAGGTCTGACAGTGTCTGCCGAGGCCGATCTGGTCCTGAAGGTCCGGATCGAGGACGATCTGGTGACCTTCAGCCTCGACAGTTCGGGCGAGGGTCTGCACAAGCGCGGCCACAAGCAAGGCGTGGGCAAAGCGCCCTTGCGCGAAACCATGGCCGCGATGTTTCTGGCGCAAATGGGGTATGATGGCAGCCAGCCCGTGGTCGATCCGATGTGCGGGTCCGGCACCATCTGTATCGAAGCGGCGGAAATCGCCTTGGGTCTTGCCCCCGGTCGCAGTCGCAACTTTGCCTTCGAAACGCTGGCAAGTTTCGATCCGGACGCTTGGGCCAAGTTGCGCAGGCCAGCCGACCTGCCAGCCATCCCGCAGCGCTTCTTTGCCAGCGACCGCGATCAAGGCGCCATCGCCATGGCCCGAACCAACGCCCAGCGCGCAGGGGTGGACGCGCAGATCGCCTTTGCCTGCCATGGCGTGTCTGAACTACAGCGCCCCGACACCGCGCCCGGCATTGTCTTGGTCAATCCGCCCTATGGTGCGCGGATCGGCAATCGCAAACTGCTGTTTTCGCTTTATGGGGCCTTGGGCAAGACGCTTGCGGACCGTTTCGGCGGCTGGCGCGTCGGCGTGATCACCAGCGATGGCGGTCTGGCCAAGGCGACGGGCTTGCCCCTGAAACCCGCCGGACCGCCCGTCGCCCATGGCGGGTTGAAGGTCGTGCTACACCAAGCGCAGCTTTAGCCGCATTTCGAATAGCCGCAGCTGCCGCAGGTCATGCAGCCTTCGGACATATGCATGCCCGGTTCGCCGCAAGACGGACA
>CAZIKH010000137.1:0-6158 GCA_964539755.1 uncultured Dinoroseobacter sp.
CAGGCGCAGCGCGATTTCTTCGGGGCGCATGGCTTTGAACGGATCGACGCCGACGGCACCTTTCACGGGCCTTGGGGCTGATCCCATCCACACCCACGCGGCACCGCCTGTCACGGGCTGCGCCTCAGGTGCCCCGTGGCTTGGCCCGCAGGGTGGGGTCGGCTTGCGTCGGGTCTTCGGGCCAAGGGTGTTTGGGGTATTGCCCGCGCATATCGCGGCGCACATCCGCATAAGACCCCGCCCAAAACCCCGGCAGGTCCGAGGTTACGGCGATCGGGCGTCGCGCGGGCGACAGCAGCGTCACTTTCAACGGCTGGCGACCGTCCATGATCGTGGGATGGCGGGTCTGGCCGAACAATTCTTGCAGGCGCACGGCAATTTCGGGCGGATCGCTGGCATAGTCGATCGGCACCGCGCGTCCCAAAGGCGTCGTCCAGCTTGCGGGCATCAGGCTGTCCAGCCGTTGCTTGCCCGCCCAGCCCAAATAGGCGTCCAAGGCCGGGCGCAAATCCAACGCGGCCAAATCCGCCGCGCTGCGCACCCCGCCCAGATAGGGCAGCAGCCAGTCTTCGGCGTGTTCCAGCAAGGTCTCGGGCGACATGTCGGGCAACTCGGGGGCCACGTTGCGGGCCCGCTGCACCCGGTCGATCAACCGCTGCGCCGCACCGGACAAAGGCAAACCCAGATCCCGGACGCCGTCCAGGGCCGCCTGCGCCACCGCCTCGGTCGGGACATCCGCCCAGACCTGATCCGCCAGCACCAAGGCGCCGAACCGTTCTTGGCGGCGGGCTTGCACGCGGCGGCTGCGGCGGTCCCACTGGCAGGTTTGATGCCATGCGATCTGGTCGGGAAAAAGCGCCCGCAAATCGGCTTCGGCCAAGGGCAAGGCGGCGCGAATGCGGGCTTCGCGCGGGTCGCCATCCAGATCCGCCGCCACCAGCAGGCGCTGCCCCGCCAGCGCGTCCATAGGGTCCAACCGCGCGCCCTTGCCGCCCGACAGCAAATAGCGCGGCAGGTCCCCGGGCCGCCGCAGTCCGACCCGGTCGGGGTAGGCCAGCGCCAACATCTGCGCCGGGCCATAGCTTTGCCCGTCGCCCACGGGCACCGCCTTGCGCAGGCGCTGCATCTCGGCCCGCAGGTCGGTCAGCGCCCCGCGCAGACCATCGGGCATCGCCCTGCCGCGCAGCAAGGCCAAGCGCGGGGCAAGGTCGGCCCCGTCACCGGGCAAGGGCCGCCCGGACAGCAAGGCCGCCAAGGGCGCGGCCTCGGGCCCGGCGCGGCGCAGCATATGCGCCAATCGCGGATGCAGCGGCAATTGGGCCAAGTCCCGCCCATGCGCGGTGATGCGGCCCTCTGCGGTCAGCGCCCCCAGAAGACGGCACAAGGCCTGCGCTTCGTCCAAGGCGGCTGCGGGGGGTGGGGTCAGGAAGGCAAGCTCTGACGCCGGGGTGCCCCAGACCGCCAGATCCAGGGCCAAGCCGGCCAGATCGGCGCGCAGGATCTCGGGCGGGGCGGTTTCGGGCAAGGCCCCGTGCTGGCCGCGCGTCCACATCCGGTAGCAAACCCCGGGCGCAACCCGGCCCGCGCGGCCCTGCCTTTGGGTCGCCTCGGCGCGGCTGACGGGCTCTGTCACCAGTCGCGTCATGCCGGACCCCGGATCAAAACCCGCCCGCCGCGCGCGTCCGGCATCGACCACCACGCGAATATCCGGGATCGTCAGCGCGGTTTCGGCAATCGCGGTGGCCAGCACCAATTTGCGCCCGGTCGCCAAGGGCCGCAGGGCGCGGCGTTGGTCGGCCAGCGCCAAGCCCCCATGCAGCGGCTGCACCTGCACCGATGCGGGCAAGCGCCCGTTCACCAGCGCGGCCACGCGGTTAATCTCGCCCGCCCCCGGCAGGAACACCAAGACACCGCCTTCGGTTTCCGCCACCGCCCGCCCCACCAGATCGGCGCAGTCCCGGCACAGCGTGTCGAACCGATCCGCGCCCGGGCCACGCGGACGATCAAGATAGCGGGTTTCCACCGGATAGGCCCGCCCTTCCGAGGTCAGGATCGGCGCATCCCCCAAGAGCGTCGCCACCGGGGCGGCGTCCAACGTGGCCGACATGACCACCAGCTTCAGGTCCGGGCGCAAGGTCGCGCGCGCCTCCAGCGTCAGGGCCAGCCCCAGATCGGCGGTCAGGGCGCGTTCGTGGAATTCGTCGAAGATGACCGTGCCGATGCCGGGCAATTCAGGGTCGGATTGCAGCATGCGGGTCAGAATGCCTTCGGTCACCACCTCGATTCTGGTGTCGGGTCCCACGGCCCGGTCACCCCGCACGCGGTAGCCGACGGTCTGGCCGACCTCCTGCCCCAGCATCTGCGCCATTCGGTCGGCGCTGGCGCGGGCGGCGACGCGGCGCGGCTCGAGCATCACGATCTTGCCGTCAAACCCGGCGTCCAGCAGCGCCAAGGGCACCTTGGTCGTCTTGCCCGCGCCCGGCGGGGCCTGCAAGACCGCGTGACCCGTGCGCCTGAGGGCGGCGACCACGTCGGGCAGGACCGCGTCGATGGGAAGCGGCGCATCGGTCATCGGCCAAAGGCGGCATAGGCCGCCAATCCAATGTATTCCTTCAAGGCCAGGTTCAGTTTTTCGCCCTGTTCCAAGAAATCCCAATGCAGGCGTGCCGCCTCGGCCCGATAGTCCACCGGATAGGGGATCACATCCGTCCAACCCGCCCGTTCAAAACTGGCCATCGCCCGCGGCATATGAAACGCCGAGGTCACCAAGACCCATCTTTCGGTCGGATCGACCAAGCTGGCACTGAAGCGCGCGTTTTCCGAGGTATTTCGGGACAGATGCTCCAGAAGGAACCGCGTTGGGTCCACGCCCAGATCGGCCAACAAGGTCGCCATGACCGTCGCGCCCGAGCGGTCGGGGGCCGCCGTTCGCAAGGCATCCCCCCCGGTCAGAACCAGCTGCAAGTCGGGCCATTCGCGCGCCAAGACCGCCGCGGCAACCACCCGTTCGCCCCCCGCCTTCAATTGAACCTGTCCCGTGGCCAGACTAAGCCTTGCATCTTCCCCGCCGCCCAGAACGACAAGCCCCTGCGCGCCCGCCAACACGGGTGGGGGCGAATACCTGTCTTCAAGGCTTGAAAGAACCACATCCGCCAAGGGCGAAACAGCCACCACCAGATACAGGCCCAATGTGCCGGTTACCCACCCCGCCGCCGCCCGATGGCGAGACCGCCACAGGCACCACAGCGTCGCAATCAGCCCTGCCAGCACCCAGCTTTGCGGCTCGATCACCGCCCAAACCAGCTTGCCCGCCAGATTGAACAGAAAATCCGTCATTCGCCCCGCCGTGTCAGCCGCGCGCGCCCGAAGGTGGATTGGGTCACGACCTCGACAACCCGGTAGCGGCCATCGCCCAAGGGCCGATAGGTCAGCGTGAAGGGAAACCGCTGTTGGTCCGCCATCGCTTGGGCGGAAAAGCCCTGCAAGCGCCGATATTCGCCCGCGCAATCGATCCGCCCATCGGCGCGGGGTTGCGGGTTGGCCAAGGTGACCTGACTGCGCCTTGCCCCATCGAACAATTGGTGCGCCGCAGTGCACAAATCCGCGCGCGGCGCGTCGCGCAGCACCGCATAGATCGTCGTCATGATGTCCACGGTGCCCGCTTGCGTGGCGGGGTCCAGCGCCTCGGCCGGGCGGTTGCGCGGTGGGGCATAGCCTTTGGGCTGCGGCACACCGCGAATATACCGCATTTCCGCAGCGAAACTGTCATCGCCGTCCTGCGCGGTTTCCCGATACAGCGTCGGCTGGAACCGATTGCGGCGATAAAACCCGCGCACCTCGGCGGCATAGGCCACTTGGGAAACCAAGCGCAGCAAGCCGGTGGTGCGCAATTGGCCGCTGGCCGCGTATTGTCCGGCTTCAATCCGGCCTGCAAAGCTCAGCGTGGCAGCCCGCACCCCGGCGACCGAGATATCGAATACCCCCTGTTCGGCGGCCTGCCCGGCCCCGCCCAGCGCCAGCCCAAGGCCCAAGGCCAGCCCCCTGATCCAGTGTCGTCCTGCCATTCTGTGGTGTCCCCCGCGCTGTTCCTGCACTGGACAATACCCGCCCGCACAAGGCAAGACGATGACACCGCGACCGAGAGACGACCGAATGGCGCCATCCCCCGATATCGACACGCTGGCCAAGGGCCTGCTGGACGGCGACCGCCGCGCGCTGGCCCGCGCCATCACCTTGGTCGAAAGCGGGCGGTCAGATCACCGCGCGCTGGCGGTGCGCCTTCTGGACCGATTGGCCGGCCATGGGCGGCAGGCCTTGCGCATCGGTTTGTCCGGCACCCCCGGCGTCGGCAAATCGACCTTCATCGAAAGCTTCGGCCTGATGCTGGTGGGTCAAGGTCTGCGCGTCGCGGTGCTGGCGGTGGACCCGTCCAGCGCGCGGTCGGGCGGCTCGATCCTGGGCGACAAGACCCGGATGGAACGCCTCAGCCGCGCCCCGCAGGCCTTCATCCGCCCTTCGCCCAGCCAGACGGAATTGGGCGGTGTCGGACGCCGGTCGCGCGAAGCCGTGGCCCTGTGCGAGGCAGCGGGCTTCGACGTGGTGCTGATTGAAACCGTGGGGGTGGGTCAATCCGAAACGCTGGTGGCGGATATGTCGGACCTGTTCGTGCTGCTGATGGCCCCGGCGGGGGGCGACGAATTGCAAGGCGTCAAGCGCGGCATCATGGAAACGGCGGACCTGATCCTTGTGAACAAGGCCGATGGCGAGTTGAAGCCGACCGCGATGCGCACCTGCGCCGATTATGCGGGCGCGCTGCGTCTGCTGCGCAAACGCCCCGAGGACCCCGAGGGCTTTCCCAAGGCGCTGATGGTCTCGGCCCTGGAAGAAAACGGATTGGAAACCGCTTGGGCCGAAATGCAGGCGCTGGCCGATTGGCGGCGCGCGCAGGGCCATTGGGACCGCCGCCGCGCCGCCCAAGCGCGCGGCTGGTTCGAAGCCGAGGTGCGCGCAGGCCTGCTGGCCCGCCTGACCGCCGATCCACAGGTCGCAGCACAACTGGCGCGGTTGGGCGAGGCGGTCGCGTCCGGCGACCACGCGCCCGGGGCTGCGGCGGCGCAAGTGCTCGACCAGTTGGGATGACCGAGACACCGCGCAGCGCGATGCCCGATCTTCTGCGTCTTGTGGCGCTGTTCGGGATCGTCGTCGTGAACGTCCAGTTCATCGCCTTTTCGACGACGGGCGCGCCTGTCAGCCTGCCCGATCATGGCCCGATGGATGCGCTGGTGCTGGGGCTTGTGAACGGCGTGGCGCTGTTCAAGACCTATGGGCTGTTCAGCTTCATGTTCGGTGTGGGTCTGGGGTTCCTGATGACCGCGACGGTGCGGCGCGGGCTGGAATTCGGACGGATCTATCGCAGGCGGATGCTGGGTCTGGCGCTGCTGGGGCTGCTGCATGGCTGCCTGTTGTTTCCCGGTGATATCCTGTTGATCTACGCGGTTACGGGGTCGGTCCTTTTTGCGTGGCGCGACTGGCCCCTGCGGCGGCTGGTCCGCGTGGGCGCGGCGCTGCTGGTCGCGCAAGTGGTGATCACGGTGCCGATCCTGCTGGCCCTGCCCGCCCAACCGGACGAGATCATCGCGCTGGAACGTCAGATCCTGACCCAAGGCGGGGTGCTGGACGCGGTCCTGTTCCGCACGGTGTCCTTTTCCTTTACCTTCCCGCTGTTCCTGATCTTGCAAGGCACCTCGGCGCTGGGGTGGTTTTGCCTTGGGCTGGCGGCGGTGCGTTCGGGCCGCATCGCGGCAACCGACGATCCGGTCTGGCAGCGGGCGCGGCGGGTCTGTCTGGGACCGGGGCTTGGCGCCAGCCTGCTGGCGGCGTGGCTGATCGAACAAGGCAGGACCGAGCCGGGCTATGCCCTGCTGGTCGCAGCGGCACCGATTGCGACCTTGGGCTATCTGGGCGTGATCGCGAAATTCAGCGCAGCCCCCGGTGCGATCCTGCGCCGCCTGCTGCCCTTGGGGGGCAACAGCCTCAGCATTTACCTGCTGCAATCGATCTTGCTGTCCACGGTTTTCGCGGGCTACGGGCTGGGACTTTGGTCAGAAGTATCGCGCGGCACGGCGGTGCTGATCGCCATCGGCGCGACCCTTCTTGCC
>CAZIKH010000138.1:0-6142 GCA_964539755.1 uncultured Dinoroseobacter sp.
TCCACAAGGTGGACAACAAGGGGCGGGTCTCTATCCCGGCCTCTTTCCGCTCTGTTCTTATTGCCAATGACCCCGATTTTGATCCCGAACGCGGCGCGACCGTCACCATCGTCTTCGGCAACCGCAAGAAGGCCGAATTGGAGTGCTATTCGGAAACCGCCCGGATCGAGGTGGATGCCAAGATCTCGGCGATGCCGCGCGGCTCGAAACCGCGCCGGATGCTGGAACGGATGTTCACGACCTTCGCGCACACGGCCAGCGTCGATGAAAACGGGCGGCTGGTCTTGCCCGCCAACCTGCGCCGTCACGCCAATATCACCGACACCGCCGTCTTCATGGCGACCGGCGACACCTTCCTGATCCTGTCGGAAGCCGAATACGACGCGCGCGTGGCCGAATTGGAAGACTGGCAGGACGAGATTGGCGAGGATGTCGATCCGCTGTCCTTCCTGGATGCTTGGCCCAGTCCACCGGGGGCAGCGGAATAAATGCCGCAGATTGCGTCCCCTGCCACCGACGCCCCGCACATCCCGGTTCTGCTGGAACCGATCCTGACCCGACTTGCCCCGATCAAGGGGCGCTGGCTGGATGGCACGCTGGGGGCGGGCGGCTATACGCGCGGCTTGCTGGAGGCAGGCGCGGATCTGGTGATCGGTGTGGACCGCGACCCGCTGGCGCTGGAAATGGCGCGCGATTGGGGCGCGCCCTATGGCGACCGATTGCATCTGGTGCAGGGCGTGTTTTCCGACCTTGCGTCCCATGCGGCTGGGCCGCTGGACGGGGTTGTGCTGGATCTGGGCGTGTCCTCGATGCAGCTGGATCAGCCGGACCGGGGGTTTTCGTTCCTGCGCGACGGGCCGTTGGACATGCGGATGGGGCAGGCAGGGGCGTCCGCCGCCGATCTGGTGAACACCGCAGACGAGGCCGAACTGGCCGATATCCTTTATCACTACGGCGAAGAACGCGCCGCGCGCCGTATCGCCCGCGCAATCACCCGCGCCCGGGCCGAGGCCGCGATCACCACGACCGCCCAACTGGCCGACATCGTGTCCAGCTGCCTGCCGCGGGCCAAACCGGGGCAAAGCCACCCGGCCACCCGCAGTTTTCAGGCGATCCGCATCGCGGTGAACGACGAATTCGGCGAATTGGTCGCGGGCCTTGAGGGCGCGGAACAGGCGCTGACCCCCGGCGGCGCGCTGGCTGTGGTCAGCTTTCATTCGCTGGAAGACCGGGTTGTGAAACGCTTTCTGGCGCAGGCGGCGTCCAAAGGGGGCGGCGGCAATCGCTATGCCCCGCAAGAAGCCAGCACCGAACCGCGCTTTGCCTTGGAAAAGGCAATTCCCCCGTCCGAGGCCGAAGTCGCCGCCAACCCCCGTGCCCGGTCTGCCCGGTTGCGCATCGCGTATCGCACGGACGCGCCCGCCACCCCGGCCGACCGCGCCGGTCTTGGCCTGCCGGGTCCCGCCCGCAAACCGGGAAAGGGCTAGACGATGCGTATCTTGATGATCATCGCGGCGTTTCTGGCGGTTCTGGGCATGGCCTATTGGGCCTATCAGCAGAATTTCCAGACCAAGCAGGCCCAGGACCGGGTGCGCGCCTTGCAGATCGAAATCGCCGAAACCCGCGAAGCCATCGCCATTCAGCGCGCGGAATGGGCGTATTTGAACCGTCCCGAACGCTTGCGGGATCTGGTCGACCTGAACTTCGAAGACCTGCAATTGTTGCCGATGGCCCCCTACCAGTTTGGCCGCATCGACGAGGTGCCCTATCCCCAGCCGGAGGAACCCGCACAGGACATTGCGCCCGCCCCATCGAATATCGCGGGCGAACTGACCGATGCCCAAGCCACGGTGGCCTTCCCCCGGATCGACGGCGAGGATTACCCATGACCCGTATCCCTTTGCGCCCGCTTGCCCGGATCCTGCGTGCCCGCGATGCCGGCGAAGACCCGGACCTGATCGAAGCGGACAACATTCGCCGCCGCCAGGATGCAACCCGCGAAGCCCTGCGTCGGCGGTCCGAACTGCGGATGCGGCTGTTGGCCTTGTGCGCGGTGTCGGCTTTCGGGCTGATCGGGATGCGGATGTGGGCGATTGCGTCGGAACCGGTCACGGAACCCGTCTCTCGGGCGGTTGAGACGCAGGTCGCGGCGGCGCGCGCCGATATCGTGGACCGCAATGGGCGGGTGTTGGCGACCAACCTGATCACGCAATCGCTCTATGCCCACCCGCATGAAATGACGAACCCCGAACGCGCCGCTGCGGAATTGGCGCGCTTGTTCCCGGAACTGGATGCGGATCGGTTGCGCCGCCAGTTTACCGGGTCGCGCAAATTCGTCTGGGTGCGCCAGCGGGTCAGCCCCGAACAACGCCAAGCGGTGCATGATCTGGGCGAACCGGGGCTTTACTTCGGCCCGCGCGAGATGCGGCTTTATCCCAACGGTGCGCTGGCCGCCCATATCCTTGGGGGGACCAAGTTCGGGACCGAAGGCGTCAGCTTTGCCGAACTGGTGGGCACCGCCGGGGTGGAACGGGCCTTTGACAGCTGGCTTCTGGACCCCGCCAATGCGGGGGCCCCCTTGCGCCTGTCGATTGACCTGAGCGTGCAAGCGGCGATGGAGGAGGTTCTGGAAGGCGGCAAGGCGGTGATGAACGCCAAAGGGGCCGCCGCGATCCTGATGCACGCGCAAACGGGCGAGATCCGCGCCATGGCCAGTCTGCCGGATTTCGATCCCAACGACCGCCCGCGCCCGCCCACCGAAGGCGACCCATCGGAAAGCCCGATCTTCAACCGCGCGGTGCAGGGCCTGTATGAACTGGGCTCGACCTTCAAGATCTTCACGATCGCGCAGGCGTTGGAACTGGGCCTGATCAACCCCGACAGCGTCATCAACACCACCCGCCCGATGCGCTGGGGGCGCTTCGAGATCGACGATTTCCGCGACTATGGTCCGACCCAAACGGCGACCAATGTGATTGTCAAAAGCTCGAACACCGGAACGGCCCGGATCGCGATGCAGATCGGGGCCGAACGGCAACGGGCCTTCCTTGCGGGTCTGGGGATGCTCAGCCCCAGCCCGATCGAGATGGCCGAAGCGCCCTTCGTCCGCCCCTTGACCCCGGACAATTGGTCGGAACTTAGCACGATGACGATTTCTTACGGCCATGGCGTATCGGTCAGTCCCATTCATCTGGCGGCGGGCTATGCGTCGCTGTTGAACGGGGGGCGGGTCGTGCAGCCGACCTTGCTGGCCGGACAAACCCGCGAACCCGGCCCGCGCATCGTGTCCGAAGCCGTGTCCGCCCAAGCGCGCGAAATGCTGCGCCAAGTGGTCGATGGCAATGACGTCACCAGCGGCACGGCGTCGATGGGCGCGGTCGAAGGCTATCTGATCGGCGGCAAGACCGGCACCGCCGACAAGCCGCGCCATACGGGCGGGTATTACGACGACCGGGTGATTTCGACCTTTGCCAGCGTGTTTCCCACGGATCGGCCGGAATACGTGCTGATCGTCATGCTGGACGAACCCGAGATTTTTGCCCAAGGCGAAGAACGCCGCACCGCAGGCTGGACGGCAGTGCCGGTTTCGGCGGAAATGACCCGGCGGATCGCCCCGCTGTTGGGCCTGCGCCCGCGCGCGCCGCTGTCTCAGTGAGTTTGCGTTGATCCTGCCTGCGCACCTGCGCTAGAGCCTGACAGGGGCACAGCATGGGGCAGCGACGCATGACCGGACAGGATCAAAAACGGTGCAACTTGTCCGATCTGGGTCTGACTGCAAAAGCAGGCGCCCAAGCGCAGATCACCGGGCTGACCTTGGACAGCCGCGCGGTGCAGCCCGGATTTCTGTTCGCCGCCCTGCCGGGGGCCCGCGTGCATGGGGCCGAGTTCATTCAATACGCGGTGCGAATGCAGGCCGGGGCGATCCTGACGGATGCCGCCGGGGCGCGATTGGCGGCGGAGGCCTTGCGTGACTATGCCGGGGCGCTGGTGGTGGCCGAAGATGCGCGCGCGGCGCTGGCGGGGGCGGCGGCGCTGTGGTTCGGGGCCCAGCCCGAGGTGATGCTGGCCGTCACGGGCACGAATGGCAAAACCTCGGTCGCCAGTTTCACCCGGCAAATTCTGCAACGGCTGGGCCTGAAGGCCGCCAATATCGGGACCACCGGGATCGAGGGCGATTTTCAAGCCATGTCCGCCCATACCACGCCGGATACGATCACCTTGCATCGGCTGCTGGCCGACATGGCCGACGACGGCGTCACCCACGCGGTCATGGAAGCATCGAGCCATGGGCTGGACCAACGCCGTCTGGACGGGGTGCGCCTGCAAGCGGCGGGTTTTACCAATTTCACCCAAGACCATCTGGATTATCACGGCACCATGCAGGCCTATTTCGAGGCCAAGATGGGCCTGTTTACCCGCGTCCTGCCGGATGAGGCCTGGGCGGTCGTCAATCTCGACGATGCCCATGGCCGCGAGGTGGCGGAAATCGCCTATGATGCCGGGCAGACCGTGCTGGGCGTTGGCCGCACGGAAGACGCAGATTTGCGCCTTCTGGGGCAAAGGTTCGACGCGACCGGCCAAGACATCCGCTTTACCTTCGGCGGCGAAACGCATCAGGTCCATCTGCCCCTGATCGGCGGGTTCCAAGGCGAAAACCTGCTGGTTGCGGTCGGCTTGATCCTGTCGCTGGGCATCCCGCTGGAAGAAATCGCGCCGGTCTTGCCCAAGCTGCACACGGTGCGGGGGCGCATGGAACATGCGGGCACCCGGTCGAACGGGGCGTCCGTCTTTGTGGATTACGCCCATACGCCCGATGCCTTGGCCACCGCCTGCCGGGCGCTGCGCCCGCATGTCTTGGGCCGTTTGGTGGTTGTGTTCGGCGCGGGCGGCGACCGGGACGCAGGCAAGCGCCCGTTGATGGGCGAGGCCGTGCGCCGCCATGCCGATCTGGCCTTTGTCACCGATGACAACCCGCGCAGTGAAGACCCCGCCGCGATCCGGCGCGCGATCTTGGCGGAACTGCCCGACGGGATCGAGGTGCCCGACCGCGCCGAAGCCATCTTGCGCGGGGTCGATGCGCTGGGTCCGGGGGACGTCTTGTTGATTGCAGGCAAGGGGCATGAAAGCGGGCAGACCGTGGGCGATACGGTTTATCCTTTCGACGATGTGGAACAGGCCAGCGTGGCGATTGCCGCGCTGGAAGGAGGATTGGCATGAGCGTGCTTTGGACCGCCGCCGAGGCCGCCGCCGCCACGGGCGGGCAGGCGCAGGGCGATTGGCAGGCAACGGGCGTGTCCATCGACACGCGCAGCTTGCAGCCCGGGGATTTGTTCGTGGCCCTGAAGGCCGCGCGCGACGGGCATGATTTTGTCGCGCAGGCGCTGGACAAAGGGGCCGCCGCCGCGCTGGTCACCCACGTGCCCGACGGGGTGTCGCCCGAGGCCCCGGTGCTGATCGTGCCCGATGTCTTGGCGGCCCTGTCCGATTTGGGCAAAGCCGCGCGGGCGCGCACGCAGGCGCGGGTCTTGGCGATTACCGGATCGGTCGGCAAGACATCGGCCAAGGAAATGGCGCGCGCGGCCTTGGCCCGGCAAGGCAAGGTCCATGCCGCCGAAGCCAGTTACAACAATCACTGGGGCGTGCCGCTGACCTTGGCGCGCATGCCCGCCGAGACTGACTACGCCATCATCGAAATCGGCATGAGCAATCCGGGCGAAATCGCGCCCCTGTCCCGTCTTGCGCGCCCGGATGTGGCCTTGATCACCACCGTGGCGCCGGCGCATTTGGCCAGTTTCGACAGCCTTGAGGGGATCGCCCATGAAAAGGCCTCGATCCTCGAAGGGCTGACGCCGGGGCAGGGGGTGGCGGTGTTGAATGCTGATATCGCCACTGCGCCGATCCTGTTTGAAACGGCGCAGCGCGTTGGGGCCTCGGTCATCGCGTTTGGCACCTCCGAGGCCGCGCCTTGGCGCTTGACCGACACCTTGGTCAGCGAAGACAGCACCCAATTGGCCGCGCAGGCCGAGGACACGCCGCTGGTTTTCAAGCTGGCCACGCCCGGTGCGCATCATGGGCTGAACGGCTTGGCGGTCTTGGCCGCCTGTCAGGCCTTGGGCGCGGACCTGACCGCCAGTGTCATGGG
>CAZIKH010000139.1:0-6133 GCA_964539755.1 uncultured Dinoroseobacter sp.
TCCATTTCATACATCGCCATTTCGCAGGCATGGACGGCGCAGCGCATCGCCTTGATCTCGTCCGGACCTTTGATCGCGCGGGCCTTTTCGGTCAGTTCCTCGCCGGGCATCACGGTGAAGCCTTGCGCCTCGAGCGCGCGCAGGCCGTGGAGCATCGGCTTGTCCACCCCCAGCCGCATGTTGCCGCCCCCGTGTTCCACGATCAGGTCGCGCACCTCGCGGCTGAAGGCGTCGGCGGCCACGTCCACCTTGTCGCCCCGGTCGAAATAGAACAGGTCCGCGCCAGACCGCGCTTCGCGCACCAAGGGGTTGAAGGACGACAGGAAGGGCGCGTTCTTGTAGTCCCAGATCACCATATAGCCATCCGCGCAGACCAACACGGCGCGGAACGGGTTGTGGGTGTTCCAAAGCTGCATGTTGGTGCTGTCGGTGGCATAGCGGATGTTCAGCGGGTCGAACATCAGGATGCCGCCGTAATCGCGGGCCACGACATGATCGACAAGCCGCTGCCAGCGATAGCGCCGCATTTCGGCCAGATCGGGCAGGGCAAGACCTGCGGCCTCGAATTCACGGAAGGCCAGCAGGGTCGGCCCGATCTCGATCCGGTCAGCATCGTTGGGGGTGCCATCGCCCAAGGTGGCCCCCTTGGTCGGGTCGATCTTGCGGGTGTCGCGGTAATGCAGGTTCATGGCGCGCCTCGTCACTGGTCTGCGCCCAGCCTGCGGGCGTTCCCCTGGCCGGGCGCGCCGAATTCCGACGCGGTGCAATGTCGTTTTCAGTCGCGGATCAGGTCCAGGTGCTGGCCAGTTTCAGGAACAAGGACAGCAACCCGGAATCGTTCGACAAGACGCCGTAAAGGTCCCCATCCAAGAACATGGTGTTCGCCAAGGCGGTGATATTGACCACGGCCATGAAGACCACCGCCGCCAAGGCGCGCGGCAAGGATCGGCCAAAGACAAGCGACAAGGCCAACAGGGCAAAGCCGAACGGGAAGGCCACCAGCAGCAAAAGCACGGTGATGGCATCGTTCAGACGCCGGCAGGCACGATGTTCCTGCGTTGCGCGTTCGCGCAGTTGGTGCAGGGCGCGGGTTTCACAATACTCGGCCCGCATCGTCGCCAATTCATCATTGGGCTTGGACGCTGCGGTGTCGGCCATGGCGTGCTGGGTCATCGATTGTGCCTAGACAGGTGATCCTAGAATAACGCTAGTCGGCCATGCGGGCATCAATATGGACAAAGCACGGCATTTGCCCGACCCCGGGCCGTGCTTGAGCCATGGTTCTGCCCCATGTTAGGGCTGAAAACGATCCGATCTGGGGGACGTCATGTGTGGCCGCTATGCCCTGACCTTGCCGCATGAAGCGATGGCCCAAATGTTCGCGGCAAGTCCCGCCAATGACCTGCCCGACGCCGCGCCGCGCTATAACGTGTGCCCGACCCAATCGGTGCCGGTTGTCACCAGCGTGGACGGCACGCGGCATCTGCGTGCGATGCGCTGGGGGTTCGTGCCGCATTGGTACAAGACCCCGACCGATGGCCCGTTGTTGATCAACGCGCGCGCGGAAACCATTGCCGAAAAACCGGCGTTTCGGGCGGCCTGCCGGGAACGGCGTTGCCTTGTGCCCGCGACCGGCTTTTACGAATGGACCAAGGATGCCGCAGGCAATCGCTTGCCTTGGTATTTCCATGACCCGTCCGGGGCGCCCTTGGTCTTTGCCGGGATCTGGCAGGATTGGGAACGCGATGGGCAGGCGCTGACGGCTTGCGCGATCGTCTCGACAGCGGCGGGGCCAACCATGGCCGAGATTCACCACCGCGAACCCGTGACGCTGGCCCCCGATCAATGGGCGCTGTGGCTGGGCGAGGCAGGCAAAGGGGCCGCGCGCCTGATGACCGCCGCGCCCGAGACGCGGATCGCGCGCCACCGCGTGGACCCCAAGGTCAATTCCAACCGGGCGGAAGGCCCGGATTTGATCGAACCCTTTGGCGACGACGACTGACAAAAAAACCGCCCCCGATGGAGGGATCGGGAGCGGGGCACAGTCTTGGGAGAATTCGGTCTTTGCAGCCCACGGGGCCGCTGGTATCGGGCTTAACGCGCCGCGTAGAGCGCGAAGGGCGTCGTGGCGTCCGTGCTGGCGGTTGCCAAGGTCACCCCGGCGGTCAGCCCCAGAAGAATACCCAAAACGGCTGCGATCTTGTTCATGGTATAATCCTGCCTCTTGCTGCGTTATTGTTGCTGCAATCCATAACAATCAAATGGGGCAGGATTTGGGCGCGCGGTCAGCTGCGTCGCCTCAGGATCGCGCGGGCCAAGCGGCGCAGGCGCCGATACCCAAGCCACACCGCCCACAGCAACAACAGTCCCAGAAACACCATCGAACCGATTATGCCGATGGCCGCGATCCGTTCGGCATTGGTTTCCACCACCGAAGGATCGATGGACAAGAAGGGCCAATGCCATGTCACCGTGATCAGGCTGGTCTTGCCTTGGTCATAGAATTTCTGCGCCGCGTCTGCCCAGTTGAAGATCAACCCGAAGAAGCCGAACACACCCAAGGCCCCCAACAGGCGGCTGATCGCGGCCTCGTCGCGTTTCGAAATCCGGGCTTCGACATCGCGCGTCTGGTTTTCCGCGTTCGAGACCAGCATTTCCAGATAGTCATCCTTGCGCGTGATCCCGCGCACCTTTTCGACCGCGCGGAACACATCGCTTTCGGTGTCATAGCGGAAGATGCCGACATAGCGGTCGCGGCGATAGACGCCCTGCACATCGGTTCGGAAAGCGTAGAACCGCCCGGCTGCCGCATGGAACCGCCGCCGCATGATCAGATCGTCGATATCCTCGATCAGGCGGAAGGCTTCGGTTTCGTAGTCGCGTGCCAGAAATTCGTTATGCATCGCCACGACATGGATCAAAAAGGCATAGGGGCAGGTGCCGATGAAATCATTGCCCGTCTCAAGGCTGCGCGAGGTTTCGACATAGGTGACGATGGCGCGGGGATTGGCGAAGCGGACGAAGAAGCTTTCTTCTTCCTGCATTTCGTTCGACGGGTAGATCGGGTCGATGGAATCCTGAACCTCGGACGCGTCTTGGTTCATGAAATCGATGATGTTCTGGTTGAACCCGGCCACAAAGAGGTATTGCAGGCAATCGCCGCGTCCGCGTTCGAAGGCCGGGATCGTCGCTTTGGCCGCGGCCAGATCGGCGTCTGACAGATCGGCATACCGCGACTGCGCCCAATCCCAATAGCCCGCGTCAAGATAGACGGCGGGGTTCGCCGGATCCTGCGCCTGGTCCATGCGTTTCTGGATTTCCTCGGGATAGGCGGCATAGCAGGGGCTTTGCACCATCAAGCTGCGGGCCGGACGCTGCCCGGTGTCCGGGTTGCGCGGGGGCAAGAGGCGCTGAAACAGCGTCCTGTCCTGAAAAAAGAACATGAAACGCACGCGCGGCATTTCGAGGTCGGGCACCTCGATAAAGGGTTCAAAGCCCACAAGCGCCTCGAAACTGGCGGCATCCCGTTTGGGGCGGGCCGCGCCGATATGCTTGGCCAACCCGGTCAGAAGGTCCTTGGCGTCGGCCTCGAATTGGTCCGCCACGACGCGCCAGAACGGGGCGGCGGTCCCGCCGGGCGCCGATAGCAGGATCTTGTCCAGTGGGAAGACGCCTGTTTCGGCATCTGTGGGCCGCCAAGCGGTCTTGCCCTTGGGCAAGGGATTGGTGCGGAATTCCTTGGGCGCGGCCAGCTTTTGCAGCAGCGACAAGAAATAGAAATCCGCCGGGCTGTGGTCGTAGGTCACGCCGAAGGTCATGTGATAGGACAGTGCCCCGTCGCGATGCGCATACCAGAAACGGCGCAGCCGCAGGGCACGCGTGCCGCCCAAACCCGGCGGGCTGGCTTCGAACACCGTGCCTTCGGTGGTCCAGCGTACATGGTCGGGCAGGGTGAGTTCGACCACCTTGCCTTCCTGCGGACCCTCCGTGCCCAGCAACACATCATCGATCCGCCCCAGCCTTTCACGGTCGGCGATATCGTTGAACAAGGGATCAATCGCGTCGCGCAGTTTCAGGCTGTCGTGGTGAACCCGTTGGAAGCTGCGCAACTGGTCGCGGCTTGGCAGGGTCTGCAACGTGCTGCGCACCGCCTTGCGCGACAAATAGAAGGACAGCGTGTAGCAGACCGAACGATCAACGCATTTTTCAAAAACCGAAGGCGGGGCTTGATGGGTCATGTCGGGTCCTGTTGTGCGGCCTCGTGTCGGGGCAGAAGGTCCAGAAAGGACCGGGCTGGGGGGATGTCTTGGCCATCGGCCAGCGCATCAAGCAGCGGACCGGGGTCGAGGATGTCGATCGCCTCGTTCTGTTGGCACAGGCGCTCCAGCCACGCCAATTGGGGTCCGGCCACGGGATCGCGGATCGGATCGCCGCCCTTCAGAACCGAAACCCCGAAGAAAGCCATCAAGTGCCGATGCAGCACGCAAGCGTTCAGCGTGGCGTCCTGCGGGCGCAGAAGGCCATAGAGCAAGGCTTGCGCCTCGGTATGGGTGTCAGACAGGGGCGGCTGGGCATAACTGAACCGCAACAGGCGCGCGCCCAACCCTTGCCAGATGCGCAGCCTGTCGAATTGATCTAGGCCCGAATGGGCGGTGTCGCGGGCATAATCTTCGGGGGACAGGTCCAGCGGGTCGTTCTGTTCCAGAAAGATCAGAACCGGGGGCCGAGGCGCCCCCTTCGGCGCTTGGAACAGCGTGGGGACAGTGTCGGCAATCAGATCGACCAAGCGGCGAAACCAGCCCTGCCGTCGAAAAGCGGGCAGAACGTAGATGTAGTTCAGGTTGACCGTCACGCAGGGATCGGGCAGCGGACCGGGGGCAAAGGCGGCCAGATTGGCCCCAGCGATCAGCGCGCCCGAGGGGGTCCGCAGCGTCAGGACCAATTCGCGGTAGGGGCCGAACCGCGCCGCAAGGGCCGCGTAGTCCGGCCCGCCATTCAGCGCGAGACAGGTTTGAAACCCGTCCAGTTCTTCTTTTTCGGCTTCCAGCACAAAGGCGCGGTCATAGCCTTCGTAAAAGCTGCGCAAGACCGATCCGGCGGGGTCCGTCGACAGCGACAGTCGTGTGCCGTCTTCAAGGGTGCTGTCCCAACTGTGCCAGCCTGCAAAGCGGTCGGTCAAAGACAGGGCAGGGGAAGGGGGCATACAGGCTCCGACAAGGGGATGGGCAGGTCGCGGCCCGTGCCCGGAATGTCGCCACATCCCGGGGGAAAAAGTCAACCGATTGCGGGCGGGGGACGAAGGGCGGGCTGCTGGGGGCCGCGTATGTCGATGCTTGACCCCCTCGGGGGGATGAATTAACCCGAAATTCGCATTGCGGGTATAGCATAGTGGTAATGCACCTGCCTTCCAAGCAGGCTAGCTCGGTTCGATTCCGTGTACCCGCTCCAGATTGCCTCGGATCGCCCCCGATCCGGTCCCGGCCCAGACCCCGGGATAGACGTGGAGCGCAGCGGAACGCATGGCCGCCAACGACACCAATGCCCCTGCGCCCGCGCATAAGGCCGAAGAAGAACGCGCGAAGTCGAAGAATATCGGCGCGCTGAAAACCCTTTGGCCCTTCATCCTGCCCTATCGCCAATTGGCCCTGAACGCCGTGGTCGCCTTGGTGCTGACCGCCTGCCTCAGCCTTGTTCTGCCGATTGCCGTGCGCCGCGTCGTCGATGCGTTCGACACCGAAACCGCCGCGATTCTGGACCAGTATTTTCTGGCCGCGATCGGGATTGCCGCGTTGTTGGCCGTGGGCACGGGCCTGCGCTATTACCTTGTCACCCTGCTGGGCGAACGGGTGGTGGCCGATATCCGCAAGGCCGTTTTCGACCGCACCATCGGTATGAGCCCCGCGTTTTTCGAAAAGATCATGACCGGCGAGGTGCTCAGCCGGATCACCACAGACACCACGCTGATCCTGTCGGTGATCGGGTCGTCGGTTTCGATTGCCTTGCGCAATGCCCTGATCCTTGTCGGCGGTCTGATCCTGATGCTGCTGACCAGTGCCAAATTGACCGGGTTGGTCTTGTTGCTGGTGCCCGCCGTCCTGATCCCGATCATCGTTCTGGGCCGCCGCCTGCGCGT
>CAZIKH010000140.1:0-6077 GCA_964539755.1 uncultured Dinoroseobacter sp.
ATCCAGGGGGGAATCTGGCCGATCGGCTGCGCCGCGCCTAGCCGATGTCCTGCCGGACAAGGTCCAGGATCAACACATGATGCACCGTGTCGGGCGGCAGAATGCCCTTTGCGCTTTCGGTCAGGGCGGTGCGCAGACCGTCCATCCGCTGGCTGGTGTTGAAGGCCCCATCGAACCCGCCCAAGGCCGCGTGGTCGAACAGCACCGCCAGCATCGCGTCGCGCAGTTTCGGTTCGTGCTGGAAAACGGTTTCGCGCTGTCCTGCCGTGATCTCGACGCTCAGCGCCATCACGACAAGGGCGGCGATGCGTCCGTCGCGGATCACCGGCACGATGAACTGGTTGTTCAGTTTGACATAGTCGTGGTCGGCGTTGGTCTGCGGGGCCCCATCGAGCGCGGCAGCGTGGTCCCCGCCCCCAGAAGCGGGCGCTGCGGTGTCGCCATGGTCGGTTGCCGGGTCTGCGGGTTCGGGCCGCAACAGAAGGCCCGCCGCTCCGCCAAGGGCGATCCCCACAAGGATCAACAGGATCGGAAGAAGCTTGCGCATGATCCGTCCCCCTAGAATGGCAGCAGGATGTCGGCGATCTGCTGGCCATAGCGGGGCTGCTGCATGTCGCTGATCTGTCCGCGCCCGCCATAGGAAATGCGCGCGGCGGCGATCTTGTCATAGGTAATCTCGTTCTGGCGCGAGATATCGACGGGCCGCACGAACCCGGTCACGACCAGTTCGCGCAGTTCGAAATTCACCCGCACCTCTTGCGTGCCCTGGATGCGCAGCACGCCGTTTTGCATCACATCGACCACGGTGGCGGCGATCCGCAGGGTCAGCTTTTCGTTGCGGCGGACCGATCCGTCGCCGCTGGATTGGCTGTCTGCATCGGTGGACACGGCATTGGCCATGCTGGCATCGCCCGCAAGGGACGGGTCGATGCGCTGCGGCAGGCCCATCAGTTGGGGCACCGACATGCTTTCGGACCCGGACCGCGCGCGGTTGGACCGGTTCGACATTTCCGCGCGGTCGTCGATTTCAACCACGACCGTCAGGATATCGCCGCGCGCCCCGGCCCGGCGTTCCCCCAGCAACGAACTGCGCCCGCGGTTCCACAAGGACGCGACCGGTGCGCTGGCTTGGGGGCTGTGGCTGTCGGGGAACCCCGGATGGGTCATCGCGAAAAACTCGTCGCCCGTTTGGACCGCGCTGAAATCGGGGGCGCGTCCGACATCCTGCAACCGATCACAGCCAAGGAAAACGGGCAGCAGGGCAAAGCACAGGATCAAGCGGATCATCGGGTTTCCAATCGGGTGGGGGCAACGCTGACAAGGTTCGGACCCAAGACATGGCCGGTCACCGTGTTGCGGGAGGACAGGTTCATCACGCGCACCGGCTCGCCCTGCGCGGCGCGGCCCAAGGCCCGCCCGTCGGTGGCGATTTCGACCCCGCCCATGGCATAGACCAGCGTGACCAGCGCGTTGCGGTCGACAATGGCGGGCGGGCCGACCGCGTCGGGCGGGATCGGGCGTCCGGCATAGAGGATCTGCCGTGTCTCTAGCCCGATCAGGGCGGACAGGTCGGTCAGCCCCGCCAACCCGCCAAGGTCGCGCAGTTCCAGATCGGCTGCGGTCAGGATGGCTTGGGCGCGGATCGTGCGCTTGGCCACGACCACCTCGGCCAAGGCGGGGGCGGCGGTCAGAATGAGGGCGCAGAGAAGGCCGATTGCGCGGGTCATCGCAGGCTGCTGGTTGCGGCCATCATCTGGTCAACCGCGCTGATCACCTTTGAATTCAGCTCGTACCCGCGCTGCGCCTCGATCAGGTCGGTCACCTCGCGGATCGAATCGACCGAGGCATTTTCCAGATAGCCTTGCCGAAAACTGCCCAGCCCATCTTGCGTGGCAACACCCGCGATGGGTGGCCCCGAGGCGCTGGTTTCCAAGAACAGATTGCTGCCGATCGCTTCCAGACCCTTGGGGTTGGTAAAGGCGGTCAAGCCGATCTGGCCCAGCAGTTCCGGTTCGACGCGGTCGCGGAAATAGGCGTAGACCTCGCCATCGGCGCTGATCGACAGGCGGTGGCTGTCATCGGGGATCACGATTTCCGGCACGATCGGGTTGCCATCGGCGGTCACGATCACCCCTTCGGAGGACCGTTTCAGCGACCCGTCCCGCGTATAGGCCGCCGCCCCCGAAGGCAGCGTGACCTCGATCAGACCGCGCCCTTCGATGGCCAGATCCAGATCACCACCGGTTTCTTCCAGCGTGCCTTGCTGCACATCCATGCTGACCGCCGCCGTGCGCACCCCCAGCCCCAATTGCACGCCCGTGGGAATTTGCGTGCCATCGGCGGCGGCAAGGGTGCCGGGGCTGGTGCGCTGTTGGTAATGCAGATCGGCGAATTCGGCGCGGCGGGCGTTGTAGCCCGTCGTGTTCATATTGGCGAGGTTGTTGGAAATCACCTCGACCCGGGTTTGTTGGGCGTTCATGCCGGTGGCGGCGATATGCAAGGCGCGCATCTGGGGGTCCTTTCAGGTTCATCCGTTGCGGCCAAGGGTCTGGATGACCGTCTTGATCCGCTGGTCTTCCCGATCAAGGAAGGCCTTCGTGCTTTCGTAGCGGCGCTGGATTTCGATCAGCCGCGCCAGTTCGGTGATGGGATTCACGTTCGACCCTTCCAGCGCGCCTTGCTGCAGGCGCGCAGTGTCGGCCGGGATCAGGTCGCCATCGACCGACAGAAGGTTGTCGCCCGCCCGGCCCAAGGTTGCCGGGTCTGCGGGCAGCATCAGCCCGACCTGCGCCACCGGACGCCCATCCGCGCTTAGCGTGCCATCGGCGGCCAGCGTCACATTGGCGTCCGGCGGCACGAAGATCGGCGCACCCCCGGCATCCAGCAGGCGGTCCCCGTCCGGCGTCACCAGAACGCCTTCGGCATCCGGCGTGAAATGGCCCGCGCGGGTCAGGTAGGTCTGGCCGTCTCGGTCGATCTGAAAATACCCGTCCCCTTCGATGGCGAAATCGAAGCTGCCCCCGGTCATTTCCAAGGTGGCTTGGTCGGGCACGATGCGGTGCGCGTCCGCGCGGACCATGGATTGCGAGGTTGCTTGCGGACCCCGGCTGCGGATGAATTCCGAAAACAGAAGGTCCTCGCGGCGAAACCCTGTGGTGTTCGCGTTGGCGATGTTGTTGGCGACAACGTCCAGTTCGCGGCGCAGTCCGATCTGACGGCTGAGGGCGGTATAGGCGGCGGTGTCCATGGCCTAGAACCCGGCAACCAGCGGCAGCAATTCCCGCTGGAACAGCTGGATCAGCGCGTCGGTCATGAACCCCATCGTGGCCCAGAACACCGCCAACATCGCGGCCACCTTGGGCACGAAGGTCAACGTCATTTCCTGGATCGAGGTCAGGGCCTGAAACAGGCCGATGGCGATCCCGGTCAGCAGGGCGATCACCAGCATCGGGCTGGAAATCGTGACCCCCACCCAAAGCGCCTGGCGCATGGTATCGAACAGAAGATCGGGATGCATCGCGCTAGACCGGCATCCGCAGGATTTCTTGGTAGGCTTCGACGACCTTGTTGCGCACCGTCACGGCGGTTTCGACCGCCAGTTCGGTTTGGGCCAAGGCCTGCACAAGGGCATGGGGGTCCGCGCCTTGGGTCATGGCCGCCTTGGCGGTGGCTTCGCCGTCCTGCAACGTCGTGGCGAAATCCTTGAACACGCTTTGCGCGGTGGCGGTGGCGGTTGGCTGGGTGGCCTGGCCTGCGCTGGAATACAGCGCGGCGGCGGTGGCGGATCGGATGTCCATGGCGGCGTCTTCCTTTCAGGTCAGCGGCGCAACAGGTCCAGCAAGGACCGGGTCATTTGGCGGGCATTGTCGAAACTGCGCAAATTCGCTTCGTAGCTGCGCTGGGCTTCGCGGGCGTCGGCCATTTCGATGGTCAGCGACACGTTCGACCCCTGATACAGCCCCTCTGCATTCGCCAAAGGGTGGGAGGGGTCGTGGATCATCGGCAGGTCGCTTTGATCCAGCCGTTCCGGGCCAAGCCGGACGCCCGGTTGGCCATCGAGGCGCGGCAGCAGGGCTTCGAAACTGGTCAGCTTGCGCCGATAGCCGGGCGTGTCGGCATTGGCGATGTTTTGCGACACCACGTTCAACCGACCTGCCTGCGCGGCCAACCCGCTGCTAGAGATTGCGAGGGATTTCAGAAGGTCACTCATACCGATGGCCCCCTTTCTAGCGGCCGCGGCCAAGGCTGGACCGCAAGACCCCCAGCGTGCTGCGATAGATCGAAAGGGCCAGATCGTGCTGCGCCCGAATCTCGGCGCTGCGCAGCATTTCGCGTTCCAACGACACGGCATTTCCATTGGGGTCGGGCGTGGCGTCGGCATCGATCATGGGGGCCCATGTCGGCGCGGACCCGTCGCCCAAATGGCCCGTGCGGGTGCGGGTCAGCGGGGCGGGGTCCTGCACAAGGCTGGCAAAGGGCGCAAGGTCCACCGGGCGATAGCCGGGCGTGTCGGCATGGGCGATGTTCTGGGCGGACAGGGCTTGGCGCTGTCCTGCATGGCTGGCCATGGACTGGGCCAGGCGCAGGGTGTCGATGGTTTCAAACATCGGGGCTTCTCCCTCGATCGGTTCAACCAAGCCTTAACCCTGATTCCTTTAGAAACCGTAATCGTCCCCTTTTTGTTCTGCGGAGCGCAGCACCATGACCCAACCTTCCTCGCGGATCAAAGCCCTTGCCGCCCAGATCGCCACCTTGCAGGCCCATACCCTGTCTGGGCAAGTGGTCGAGGTATCGGGCGGTCTGATCCATGCCGATGGTTTGGCCCGCGTGGCCACATTGGGGGACCGTGTCGCAATTACATCGGCGCATCCGGGCGCCCGCCCCGGCCCGCTCTATGCCGAGGTCTTGAAGCTGGCCGAAGACCGTGTGGCCTTGCTGCCCGAAGGCCCGCCCGATGGCATCGGTCTGGGGGCGAAAGTGCAGCATTTGGGGCAAGCGGCGCTGCGCCCGGATGCGTCCTGGCTGGGGCATGTTCTGGATGGGTTCGGGCAGCGCCTGGATGGCAGACGGTTGGCGGCGGGGGCGGTGGCCTATCCGCTGTGCCCGCCGGTCGCGCCCGCAATGGACCGGCGCGGTCTGGGGGCGCGGCTTTCGACCGGGCTGTCGGCCTTCGACACCTTCCTGCCCTTGGTGCGGGGGCAGCGGCTGGGTCTGTTCGCCGGGGCGGGGGTCGGCAAATCGACGCTTCTGGCAAGCCTTGCGCGGAACGTGTCGGCGGATGTGACCGTGATCGCCCTGATCGGCGAACGGGGCCGCGAGGTGCGGCATTTCGTGGACCGGGTCTTGGGTCCCGACGGCATGAAACGGGCGATTGTGGTGGCAGCAACCTCGGACCAGCATCCTTTGGTCAAACGCCGCGCGGCTTGGGTGGCCATGACCGTGGCCGAATACTTTCGCGATCTCGGCGCGCAGGTGTTGTTTCTGGCCGATTCCATCACCCGGCTGGCGGATGCGCATCGGGAGATCGCGGTGCAATCGGGCGAAGCCGCCAGTTTGCGCGGTTATCCGGCGTCGACCGGGCCGCTGATCATGTCCTTGTGTGAACGGGCGGGGCCGGGCGGCGACGGGCAGGGCGATATTTCAGCGTTGCTCAGCGTTCTGGTTGCCGGGTCGGATATGGATGAACCGATCGCGGACATGATGCGCGGCATTCTCGACGGGCATGTCGTGCTGAGCCGCGAGATCGCCGAACGGGGGCGGTTTCCGGCAATCGATGTGCTGCAATCGGTTTCGCGCAGCCTGCCCGAGGCCGCGACCGAGGCGGAAACCCGTCTGTTGCAGCAAGCCCGCCAAGATTTGGCGCGCTATGAACAGGCGAAACTGATGGTGCAATCGGGGCTGTACACCAAGGGGGCGGATGCGGATCTGGACAAGGCGCTCGACCGGTTCGCGGCGCTGGATGGGTTTCTGGGGGGCGTGTCGCCAAACGGGATCGACGATGCCTTTCGGCGCCTTGCGGCCTGTCTCGGCATGGCGCCGCCGCAATCATAGGTCGTTGGTTGGCTGGGGGGACGGCG
>CAZIKH010000141.1:0-6068 GCA_964539755.1 uncultured Dinoroseobacter sp.
CCGCCCACCACCTTCGTCTGATCCGGCGCGAAGATGCAGGATTGTTGCGTATGGTTGAAGTCGATCGACACCTTGGGTTCGGGATCATAGGCCAGAACCGCGCCCATATGGCCAAGGGCGGCGTCTTTCACAATCGCGTTCACCTCGTCCACGGTCACGTCGCGGCTGGCCTCAAAGGTCAGATCGACCGCGCTGACATTCGGCGTCGGCACGCGCAGCGCGGTGCCATCCAGACGCCCCGCCAATTCCGGGATCACCTCGCCAATCGCCTTCGCCGCCCCGGTCGAGGTCGGGATCATCGCCATGGCGGCGGCGCGCGCGCGGTACAGGTCCTTGTGGCGGCGGTCCAGCGTCGGCTGATCGCCCGTATAGCTGTGGATCGTCGTCATGATCCCGCGCTCGATCCCCAGACCTTCGTGCAAGACCTTCGCCAGCGGTGCCAGACAGTTGGTGGTGCAGGACGCGTTCGACACCACGTGGTCATCGGTCGTCAGCGTGCGGTGGTTCACCCCGTAAACGATGGTCTTGTCGGCATTGGTCGCCGGGGCCGACACCAGCACGCGCTTGGCGTTCTGGTTCAAATGAACCGCCGCCTTGTCGCGCGCATTGAACTTGCCCGTGCATTCCAGCACCACATCGACGCCGCCCCAGTCGATCTCGCTGGGATCATAGGTCGAATGCACCTTCATCGGCCCCCGGCCCAGATCCATGGTATCGCCCTGCACGCGCACCTCGCCGCCGAACCGGCCATGGATGCTGTCATATTTCAGCAAATGCGCGTTGGTTTCGATGGGTCCGGTTGCATTGATCGCCACGACCTGCACGTCATTGCGCGCGGCTTCCGTGATATGGGCCAGCGTGCAACGCCCGATCCGGCCAAATCCGTTGATGCCCACGGTGATGGTCATGCCTGTCTCTCCTACTGCGGTGCTGTGATCGGCCATCGGCCCCTCGCCTGCGCGGTATGTAGATGTATACCAAAAGCAAAGAAACCCGCCGAAACAGCCTGTTAGCGCAAAACGTGTCATCCTGCCCGGTGGTTGCGATACCGTTAGCGCCCCCATCACGCTTGTGATGGACGGCGATCTGGCTAGGATGCCCCGCGAACGAGCAGGAGGTATGGGAATGAGCGGCTTGTTGGCCCTTCTGGACGATGTCGCGGGAATCGCCAAGATCGCGGCGGCCAGCGTGGACGACGTGGTGGGCCAAGCCGCCAAGGCCGGGGCCAAGGCCGCCGGCGCCGTCATCGACGACGCTGCCGTCACCCCGAAATATGTCCAAGGCTTCCAGCCCGCGCGCGAATTGCCCATCGTTTGGAAGATCGCCCGCGCCTCGGTCTTCAACAAGCTGGTGATCCTGCTGCCCGCTGCCCTCGCCCTGTCGGTCTTTGCGCCCTGGCTGATCCCGCCGCTGCTGATCCTGGGCGGCAGCTACCTGTGTTTCGAAGGGGCCGAAAAGGTGCTGCATTGGCTGAACCCGCCCGCCAAGCATGCGCCCTTGGACGAACAGATCAAGGATGCCGCGCATCTCGAAGAAGAAAAGGTCGCGGGCGCGATCAAGACCGACTTCATCCTGTCGGCGGAAATCATGACCATCGCGCTGGCCGCCCTCGCCCCCGAAGCCAGCCTTGTCTTCAAGGGGGCCGCCTTGGCCGTGGTCGCCGTCGGCATCACGGTGCTGGTCTATGGGGCGGTGGCCCTGATCGTGAAGGCCGATGATGTGGGCATGCACATGGCCGCCGAAGGCCGCTTGGGCCTGACCCGCGCGCTGGGGCGCGGCATCGTGCGCGGCATGCCGGGGTTCCTGAAGGCGCTGATGATCGTCGGCACGGCGGCGATGCTGTGGGTGGGCGGGTCCATCATCCTGCACAGCCTCAAGGACATGGGCTACACCCTGCCCTATGACACCATCCACGACATCGCCCATGCGATCGGCCAAGGCCAAGGCCTTGTCGAATGGGGCGTGACCGCCGGGATCGACGGGGTGCTGGGGCTGATCTGGGGGCTGCTGCTGGTCCCCTTGGTCGGTCTGGGCCTGCGCCTGATCGGCAAGGCCCCCGCGCATTAGCCTGATTTCTGCTTGGCAAACCGCGCAGGGCGCGTTTTCCTGACGGTATGAGCATCATCACCCCCAGCTTCACCATGGGCATCGAGGAAGAATACCTCCTCGTGGACCGCGACACCCTTGCCTTGGCCCAAGCGCCCGAGGGCCTGATCGAAGACTGCGCCGCCGCCCTCGATGGCCGGGTCAGCCCGGAATTTCTGGCCTGTCAGGTCGAGATCGGCACCGGCATCTGCGCCACGATTGCCGAGGCCCGCGAAGACCTGCGCCGTTTGCGCAAGACCGTCGCCGACAAGGCCGCGCAGCACAACCTTGCCCCCATCGCCGTGTCCTGCCACCCGTTTTCCGACTGGAAAGACCAGCACCACACCGACAAGGCACGCTACAACGATCTGGAACGCGCCTTGGGCGGTGTTGCGCGGCGCATGCTGATCTGCGGGATGCATGTGCATATCGGGATCGAAGACGATGCGCTGCGCATCGACCTGATGAACCAGTTCCGCTACGTGCTGCCCCATCTTCTGGCGCTGTCGGCCTCCTCGCCCTTCTGGCAGGGTCAGGACACGCGGCTGGCCAGCTATCGCCTGACCGTGTTCGACAACCTGCCCCGCACGGGCCTGCCGCCCCGGTTCAATTCCTTCAGCGAATACCAGCGCACGACCGGCACGCTGATCAATCTTGGCCTGATCGAAGACACCACCAAGATCTGGTGGGACCTGCGCCCCAGCCACAAGTTCCCCACGCTGGAGACCCGCATTTGCGATGTCAGCCCGCGCATGGAACAGGCCTTGGGCTTGGCCGCCTTGGTGCAATGCCTGACCCGGATGATGTGGCGCTTGCGGGCGCAGAACCTCAGCTGGCGCAGCTACGACCGTTTCCTGATCGAAGAAAACCGTTGGCGCGCCCTGCGCTATGGCACCTCGGAAGGGTTGATCGACCTTGGCACGGAAGAAATCGTGCCCATGGCGCAACTGCTGGACGAACTGATCGCCCTTGTCGCCGAAGATGCCGAGGTCTTGGGCTGCATGGCCGAACTGGAAGGGCTGCGCGCGCGCTTGGCCGATGGGTCGGCGGCGGATCGCCAGCGCGCCGTTCTGGCCGAGGCGCTGTCCGCAGGCAAGGACCGTGACACCGCCCTTCGGGATGTGGTGCGCCATCTGATCGATGCCTTCCACGCCGATCTCTGACGCCGGGCCTTGCATCCGGCGGGGCGCAAGGCCAATAAGTGAACAACCGTTCAGTTGCTGGGAGGGGCTGAGGTGGATTTCGCACTGACCGAGGAACAAGGCGCCATTTTCGACATGGCGCGGGCTTGGGGCGCGGACCATATCGCGCCCTTTGCGCGGGACTGGGACGCCGCGGGCGAAATCCCCAAAACGCTTTGGCCGCGCATCGCCGAATTGGGCTTTGGCGGGCTTTACGTCTCCGAAACCTCGGGCGGGTCGGGCCTGTCGCGGCTGGACGCCACCTTGGTGTACGAAGCCTTGGCCATGGCCTGCCCCAGCGTCTCGGCCTTCCTGTCGATCCACAACATGGTCGCCGCGATGATCGACCGCTACGGGTCGGACGAGATGAAGGCCCGCGTCCTTCCCCGCGCGCTGACCATGGACACCGTGCTGTCCTATTGCCTGACCGAACCCGGATCGGGCAGCGATGCGGCGGCGCTGAAGACCCGTGCTGCGCGGATGAACGACGGCTGGCATCTGTCTGGCACCAAAGCGTTTATTTCAGGCGGCGGCTATTCGGACGCCTATATCGTCATGTGCCGCACCGGCGACGATGGCCCGCGTGGCATTTCCGCGATCCTTGTCGAAGACGGCGCGCCGGGCCTGTCCTTCGGCGGGCTGGAAGACAAGATGGGCTGGCGCAACCAGCCCACCCGGCAGGTCCAATTCGACGATTGCGTCACGCCCTTGGAGAACCTGCTGGGCGAGGAAGGCCACGGGTTCAAATACGCCATGGCGGGCCTCGATGGCGGGCGGCTGAACATCGCGGCCTGTTCGCTGGGCGCGGCCCAAAGCGCTTTGGACGCCACCTTGGCCTATATGTCCGAACGCCGTGCCTTTGGCAAAACGCTCGACCAGTTCCAAGCCCTGCAATTTCGCCTCGCCGATCTGGAGATCGAATTGCAAGCCGCCCGCGTCTTCCTGCGCCAAGCGGCGTGGAAACTGGACACGGGCGCGCCCGACGCCAGCAAACACTGCGCCATGGCCAAGAAATTCGTCACCGAAACCGGCAGCCGCGTCGCCGATCAATGCCTGCAACTGCATGGCGGCTATGGCTATCTGGCCGATTACGGAATCGAAAAGATCGTGCGCGACCTGCGCGTGCACCAGATCCTCGAAGGCACCAACGAGATCATGCGCCTGATCGTGGCGCGGGGGCTGATCGAAAAATGAACACCGAGATCAATATTCGCGTCGAAGGCCGCGCAGGTCGGATCACGCTGAACCGCCCCGATGCCTTGAACGCCCTGACCCATGACATGATCCACGCGATCCATGCCGCGCTGATCGACTGGGCCGACAATCCCGACATCGCGCTTCTGATCCTCGACGCCACGGGCGACCGCGCCTTTTGCGCGGGCGGCGACATCGCCAAGATGTATGAAACCGGCAAGGCGGGCGATTTCGACTATGGCCGCAGCTTCTGGCGCGACGAATACCGCATGAACGCCGCGATGTTCACCTTCCCCAAGCCCGTGGTCAGCTTCTTGCAGGGCTTCACCATGGGTGGCGGTGTGGGGGTCGGTTGTCATGCCAGCCACCGCATTGTCGGGGCCACCAGCAAGATCGCCATGCCCGAGGTCGGCATCGGCCTGATCCCCGATGTGGGCGGCACGCTGATCTTGGCCCGCGCGCCGGGACGTTTGGGCGAATATCTGGGCACCACCGCCACCCGCATGGGACCGGGCGACGCGATCCATGCGGGCTTTGCCGATTACTATCTGGTTGAGGCCGCATGGCCCGACCTGATCGCCGCGCTGATCCGGGACGGCGATGTGGGCGCGGTCGATGCCGCCGCCACCCCGCCCCCCGACAGCCCCCTTGCCGCCTTGCAAGCGCAGATCGACGATGCCTTTGGGGGTGAGACGCTGGGCGACATCCTGCGCTATCTGGAAACCCTCCAGACCGACTTTGCCCAAAGCGCTTTGACCGCGCTGCACCGGAACGCCCCCTTGGCGATGGGCTGCGCGGTCGAATTGATCCACCGCGCCCGCACCAGCGACGACATTTACCGCGCCCTCGATCAGGAATTCCGCTATGTCTGGCGCGCCGGGGAACAGGGCGATTTCATCGAAGGCATCCGGGCCGCGATCATCGACAAAGACCGCAATCCCGCTTGGGCGCATGACGGCCCCGCCGCCGTCAAACCCTTCGAGGTCAGCGCGATGCTGCGCCCCTTGGGCAAGGACGCCCTGACATTCAAGACGACGGAGGCACCATGAAAATCGGCTTTATCGGACTGGGCAATATGGGGGCGCCCATGGCCGCCAATCTGGCCAAGGCCGGGCACAGCGTCAGGGGCTTTGACGTCACCGGCGTCACGGTGGACGGTGTGACACCGGCCGCCTCCGCGCCCGAAGCGGCACAGGGCGCCGATGTCGTTCTGACCATGCTGCCCAATGGCGCGATCCTGCGCAGCGTCGCGGCCGAGGTGATCCCGGCGATGCATCCGGGCAGCGTGCTTCTGGATTGTTCGACCGTCGATGTCGAAAGCGCCCGCGCCGTCGCCGCCATGGCCGAAGCCGCCGGTCTGCTGCCGCTGGATGCGCCGGTTTCGGGCGGCACGGGCGGGGCGCAGGCAGGCACCTTGACCTTCATGGTCGGGGGTCCCGAAGCGGGCGTGAAGATCGCCGCCGAACTCTTTGACATCATGGGGCAAAAGCATGTGCATTGCGGCCCCGCAGGCAATGGGCAAGCCGCCAAGATCTGCAACAACATGATCCTTGGGGTCACGATGATCGCCACCTGCGAAGCCTTCGCGCTGGCCGACAAGCTGGGGCT
>CAZIKH010000142.1:0-6066 GCA_964539755.1 uncultured Dinoroseobacter sp.
CGACCGCGCCAAGGACATCATCATCTCGGGCGGCGAGAACATCAGCTCGGTCGAGGTCGAAGGCGTGCTGATGCATCACCCCGCCGTGCTGCTCTGTGCTGTGGTGGCCAAACCGGACGAGAAATGGGGCGAGGTGCCGTGCGCCTTTGTCGAACTGAAGGACGGGGCCAGCGCGACCGAGGCCGACCTGATCGCCTTTGCCCGCGAAAAGCTGGCCGGGTTCAAGACGCCGAAACAGGTGGTGTTCGGCGAATTGCCCAAGACCTCGACCGGGAAAATCCAGAAGTTCGAGCTGCGCAAGACCGCCAAGGCGCTGTGAAGATTGCGTGACCCCACCCGCCTGACGTAGGCTGCGCGCAAAGAACAAGCCCCTTGAGCAGAAAAGGCGTGTCCGATCCGTGACCGCGCTGAACGCCTATATCAGATTGGAAAGCACCGGGCTTTGGCGCGAAGCCCCCGGCGCGCAGCGGCGGGACGTCTATGTCTTTCTGGGCGATGCCTCGCTGGTGGTGGCCAACAAGGCCGAAACCGCCCTTAGCCATTGGTCCCTGCCCGCCATCGAACGCCTGAACCCGGGCGAGGTGCCCGCGCTCTATGCGCCGGGGATCGACGCGGGCGAAACGCTGGAAATCGACGACGCGGACATGATCGAGGCGATCGAACGGGTGCGCGCGGCGGTCCATGCACGCGATCCCAAACCCGGTCGTCTGCGGCTGTGGGCCGGGGCGGCGATGATCGCCGCCTTGGGCGGGTTGGCGGTGTTCTGGCTGCCGGACGCGCTGATCAGCCATGCCGAACGGGTGGTGCCCGCCTCGAAACGTCTGGAATTGGGCCGCGACCTGCTGACCCGCGTCGAAGCCTTGTCCGGGGGGCGCTGCCAAGGCCCCGCCGGGCGCACGCAATTGCAGCGCCTGTCGCAGCGCCTTGGGTTGGACGGCGCGCCCGAATTCGTTGTCTTGGACCGTTGGCCCAGCCTGTCGGGCCATCTGCCGGGCCCGATTTTCCTGTTCGACCGCGCGCTGGTCGAACGCCCGGACACGCCCGAGGTGATCGGCGGATTTGCCGTGCTGGAAAGCGCGCGCCGGGCTGCGCGGGACCCGCTTTCCGACCTTCTGGCGCATGCAGGCTTGATCGACACCTTGCAGTTTCTCGCCACGGGCCGCTTGGCCGAAGACGCCTTGCAGGCCTATGCCGATGCCTTGGTCGCCCGCCCGCCCCGTGCTGTGTCGGCTGACGACCTTCTGACCCGGTTCGAAACCCACCGGGTCGCCAGCACGCCCTTTGCCAACAGCCTGACCAATCAGCCGGACTTGGCGGCGGCCTTGGCCGCCTCGGACCCGTTTGTGACGGGGGCCGCGCCCAGTTTGATGACCGACAACAACTGGGTCACCTTGCAGACGATTTGTGACGGGCGTTAGCGCCGGGTGATCGCGTCGGTGAACCCGGCCTGACGCGCGCGGTAGAGGGCGCTGCCCAGCGCGCTCGAATCCGCGAACGGACCTGCCAGCACCACGTCATAGCGCTGTCCGCCACTGGTCACCGATGTGCGCGCGGCGGGCAGGCCGATGCGCTGCAAGATCTGGATCGCGCGCTGGGTGCTGGCGGGCTGGCGATAGGTGCCGACCTGCACGAACCGATGCCCGACGCCCACGCGCACGGCGACGCGCCCATCCGGCGCGGTTTGCGGCGCTGCGGCGGGCGCGCGGGTCGCGGCGGGCGCGTTGCGGGTGGACACGGTCGCGGCGGTCAGCGGCGCATGGGTCGTCGCGGCGGCATAGGTCCCACCCGGCCCCCGGTTCGGGTTCAGGCGGCCATCTTCCCAAGCCATGCGATAGCCCGCCGGGGTGCGCGGCGCGGCATTGACAGGCTCGAACGGCGGACGCGCGCCAAAGGCATAGGTCAGCGCGCCGGTGCTGTTGGTGGTCGGGCGCGCGCCATTCGGGCGATAGACGTCCATCGGATGCACCGGCTGCGGGCCGCACCGCACAGGGCCATGCTGCCCGTGGTTGATGTACTGGCGGCTGAGGGGTGAGGCCCCCGGACAGGCGCTGGCCGTCCGGCTGGTTTGCGGCACGGTCACGGTCGGGTTCACCACAAGCGGCACGCGCGAGGTGGCGCGCGGCTGGGTGCTGGGCGCGGTGGTCCGCACGACCCGATTGCCCCCGATCAGCATATTCGTGGTGGTCGGGGTGGTGACCGGAATGGTGGTGGCCACACGCGGCTGCGACAGGTTCGGGCTGGGCCGCAAGCTGGCCGCCGATGCCGTTGTGGTCGTGCCTTGTACGACGGGTGGTTCCACCCGCGCCACCGCAGAGGGCTGCGCGTTGCACATCTGGTTCCGGGCGCGGTCCATCCGGGGGATCCACGTCACATTGCCGCCCGACCCCGCGCGCACGAAAATGCAGCCCTTGCTATCGACATATTGGCTGCCGGCATAGCCCGCGGGCGGCAGTTCGGCGGGGGTCATCGAGGTTGCCATTGCCCCCCCGGCCCACAGCCCCGCCCCAAGGATCGAAATCGTGAACAGCGTTCTGACAGACATAGGTCACCCCCGGGAATCGTTCGTCCCAAGGATGCATGGACAAGGCAAAGCTGTAAAGGATGTGGATACTTTATTTAGTACCGAACAGGCGATCGCCCGCATCCCCTAGTCCAGGCACAATATATCCATGGTCATTCAGGTGACTGTCCACAGATGCGGTGACAATCGGCACGTCGGGGTGCGCCTCTTTCATCCGCGCAACCCCTTCGGGCGCGGCCAGCAGACACAGGAAACGGATATTGGTGGCCCCCGCCTCTTTCAGCAGATCAATCGCGGCGGCGGACGAATTGCCCGTGGCCAGCATCGGATCGACCGCGATCACCATGCGTTCGTCCAAGGCATCGGGCACCTTGAAGTAATACTGCACGGGTTGCAGCGTCTCGGGGTCGCGATACAGACCGACAAACCCGACCCGCGCCGACGGGATCAATTCCATCACCCCGTCCAGCAATCCGTTGCCCGCCCGCAGGATCGAGATCAGCGCCAGTTTCTTGCCATCTAGCTTGGGCGCGGTCGTTGGCCCCACCGGGGTTTCGACAGCCACCTCTTTCATGTCCAATTCGCGCGTCACCTCATAGGCCAGCAAGGCCGCGATTTCCTTCAGCAGACGGCGGAATTCGCTGGTGGGCGTGTCCTTGTCGCGCATCAGCGTCAGCTTGTGCTGCACCAGCGGGTGATCGACGACGGTACAATGCGGCAAGGTCATGGGTCAGCTCTCCAGTCTTTTCAGCACGGCGGCACGGGTTGTGGCATCGCAGAAGGCCGCGTCTGCGGCGGTGCGGTTGATCTCGGCAAAGCGCGCGTCGTCCCAGCCGAAGGTGTCGGCCAGACGGTCGTATTCCGCGCCAAGCGTGGTGTGGAAAAAGGGCGGGTCATCCGTGGACACCGTCACCTTCACGCCCGCCGCCCGCAGCCGTTCGATGGGATGGTCCTGCCAGCGTTTGTACACCCCCAGGGCCACGTTCGACCCCGGACAGACCTCCAGCACGATCCCGCGTTCGGCCAGCGTTTCGACCAAGGCCGGATCGTCGATGCTGTGAACGCCATGCCCGATCCGTTCGACGCCCAGATGGTCGATGGCGTCGCGCACCTCGCCCGGGCCGCACCATTCGCCCGCATGGCTGGTCAGGCGCAAGCCCGCTTCGCGCGCCATGTCAAAGGCATAGGCAAAATCCGCCTGTTTGAACTGGTGCTCATCCCCGCCCATGCCGAAGCCGACCAGCCAGTCGCCCGCCGTTTCCTGCGCGCAGCGCGCGGCCAGCTTGGCGGTGTCGGGGCCTTCATGGCGGATGCAGGTCAGGATGCCGCGCAGGACGATGCCGTCCCGCGCCTCGGCCTGCGCCGCGGCCTCCTGCATCGCGGCCATATAGTCCTTCCACGCCGCCACATCGTTGCCGCCGCAGAAATCCGGGCTGACGAAGGCCTCGGTATAGATCACGCCCTCAGCGGCCGAGTTTTCCAGCACCGCGCGGGTCAGGCGGTAGAAATCCTGCGGGGTTTGCAGCACCGTGCAGGCGGCTTCATAGGTCCGCAGGAAGGGCACGAAGCCTTCGAATTTATAGCCGCCGTTCTCGTCGAAAATGCCCGAGATATCGATGTTCTTCTCGCGCGCCAGCCCGCGGATAAAGGCAGGCGGGGCCGCGCCTTCCAGATGCAGGTGCAATTCGACCTTCGGGATATCCGTGCTGCGCGTCATAGAAAACTGGTCCCCTTGCCCATGGCCTGCAACCCAAGATGGGCGGCGATGCTATGGGCGATGTCGGCAAAACCCACAAGCCCGATCTGGCGCGCCCCGACCCCGTGGCCGATCACCGGCACCCGTTCGCGGGTATGGTCGGTGCCCACCCATGTGGGATCGTTGCCATGGTCGGCGGTGAAGATCACCAGATCGCCCGGGCGCAGATGGGCGAAGAGTTCGGGCAGGCGGCTGTCGAACCATTCCAGCGCGCGGGCATAGCCCGCAACATCGCGCTGATGGCCGAAAAGCGTGTCGAACTCCACGAAATTGGCGAAGGTCAGGCTGCCCTCGGGCATGTCGCGGGCCGCCGCGACCAGATGGTCGAACAGCACCGCATCCGGGCCCTTCACCGACCGCGTGATCCCCTGCCCCGAGAAGATGTCCTTGATCTTGCCGATCCCCAGCACCTGCCGCCCCGCGTCCTGCGCCCAATCGGTCAGGCAGGGCGCGGGCAAGGCAATCGCGTAATCATGTCGGTGCGCGGTGCGGGTGAACCCGGTTTCGGGGGTCCCCACAAAGGGGCGCGCGATCACCCGGCCCACCTTCATCGCGTGCAGGCGCGGGGCCACGGCGGCACACAGCGCCAGCAGGCGGTCAAGGCCAAAGGTTTCCTCATGCGCGGCGATCTGGAAGACCGAATCCGCGCTGGTGTAACAGATGGGCCAGCCCGTGCGCATATGTTCGGCCCCAAAGGCCTCGATCACCGGAATGCCGCTGGCATGGGTGTTGGCCAAGGTGCCCCCGGTGCCCGCAACCCCCGCGACGTATTCCATCAGGTCCGGCGGAAAGGCGGGGTCCGTGTCGGGGAAATAATGCCAATCCCACGGCACCGGCACGCCCGCGATTTCCCAATGCCCCGACGGGGTGTCCTTGCCTTTCGACACCTCGGTCGCCGCGCCCCACAGGCCCGTGGGCGCGGCCTGCAATCCCGGCGCGGTCGCCCCGCTGGCCAGTTCGATGGCCGCCCCCAGCCCCAAGCCCGCCAGATTGGGCAAGTGCAAGGGTCCGCTGCGCCCCGTCTCGGCCTGTCCTGCCGCGCAGGCCTGCGCGATATGGGCCAGCGTATTGGCCCCCGTATCCGGCACATCGCCATTGAAGAACCGATCTGCATCCGGTGCGCCGCCACAACCGACGGAATCGAGCACGATCAGAAAGGCCCGGGTCATCCGACGCGCTCCAACACCAAGGGCGGGACCTCGGCCCCATCGCCGATCCGGTAGGCGGCGCGCAGGGCGCGGGCAGCGGCTTCGGCGGCGTCTTCGCTGGCGGCATGGATCCGCGCCAAGGGCGCGTGGGCATCGACCTCGGCCCCGCAATCCAGCAGGTCCGACAGCCCCACCGACAGGTCCAGCTTGTCATCTTCGCGCAGGCGCCCGCCGCCCAGATGCACGACGATCTGGCCCAAGGCCTCGGTGTCGATCTCGGCAACCACCCCGCTGGTCTGGGCGGTGACCTCGACCACCACGGGCGCTTCGGGCAGGCGGGCCAAGCCCCGGTCGACGAAATCCGTCGGCCCGCCCATCGCCGCCACCATACGGTCGAACCGCTCTGCCGCAGCCCCCGTTTCCAGCGCGCGGGCGATCTTGGCCTGACCTTCCGCTTCGGTCGCAACCGCCCCGATCAGCGCCAGCAAGGCGCCGCCCAGCGCGCAGGTCACCTCGATCATCCGGTCGGCATTGCCTTCGCCGCGCAGGCAATACAGCACCTCGGCCACCTCCAGCGCGTTGCCCGCCACCGGGGCCAAGGGCTGGCTCATATCCGTGATCAGCGCACAGGTCTGGCAGCC